>CAYUCV010000071.1:0-1684 GCA_964443545.1 uncultured bacterium | reverse complement strand
GCTCAATACTCAAGACTCGCACTATTGCTCAAGACTGTTGTGGAGAGGTGGCCGAGCGGTTGATGGCGGTAGTCTTGAAAACTACTGTAGGGGCAACTCTACCGGGGGTTCGAATCCCTCCCTCTCCGAACGAACGAAGCGAGTGAGGAGCTTTGCGCGAACGCGGAAAGGTTTTGCGCCAGCAAAACAAAGGGAGGGATGAGAATGGCATTTTGCCGCCGAGCAGAGCGAGGAAGAGCGATCGACACCCGAGCCCAGGCGAGGTGAGATCGCGGCAGGCAAAATGCCATGGCCCGGAGCTCCCGCCCAAAGCGGGACGGAGGCCGAATCCCTCCCTCTCCGATGTGCATGGAATAATAAGAATGAAAAGAATAATGGTCTGGTTTGCCGTGTTCGCATTGACCGTACTGGCGGTGCCACCGCTTTTTGCATCGCAAAGTTTAACCCTCCCCTACAACTTCCGCATTATAGATGAAAATGTCTGCGCCGGGGGCCATCCGCTGGGACCTGACAATAATTTTGGCAATTCGGATGAGAAGGTTCTGTCCATACTAGACTTCCTTAAATCCCGCGGGATAAAGCAGGTCATTGACCTGGAGAACACCGGCCGTATACAGGACAGGTACCGCAGGCTCCTTGACACGGCAAAGATAAAAAGACTGCACATCCCGATGCATTCAAGCAAAGTGCCGAACTCAAGAGAATGGGCTGCGATAAAAGAAGCAATGAAGAGCCCGGTCTATGTTCACTGCAAATGGGGCGCCGACAGGACGGGCGCCGTTATCGGCCGGTATCTTGTCGAAGAAAAAGGACTTGCGCCCGAAAAAGCCTACAGGGAGGTGATAACAGGAGGAAAGTTTGCCGGGCCCAGAGGAGGGCTAAAGATGGCGCCTGCTTACGACAATTTAAAGGAGTTCATATTAAAATGATAAAAGATATCCTGACGCTGGCTGCTTCAATTGCTGTCTGCTTGCTGGCCGGAGTGATAGGCTCTATCTACACTTATCCTTCGATCCCGACCTGGTACGCGGGCCTTATCAAGCCAGCGCTTAATCCGCCGAACTGGGTCTTCGGTCCCGTTTGGACAACACTATATGTGTTCATGGGAATAGCGCTGTTCCTCATCATAAGAAAATGGAGCTTTGACAAGGCCTCAATAACAGCCCTGTCCGTGTTTGCCCTGCAGCTTGCTTTTAACTCTCTGTGGTCGATCGTCTTTTTCGGGTGGCGCCAGCTCTTTGGCGGATTGCTCGTTATTGCTGTACTGTGGTGCCTTATATCGGCAAGCATTTATTTGATGGGGAAGCTGAACAAATGGGCAGGCGCACTTCTTGTCCCGTACCTGCTCTGGGTCAGTTTTGCGTCCTATCTGACCTGGGCCGTCTGGGTACTTAACAGATAATTTGCAACCCTAACACCCTTTTGTTAGAATGAGTCTTGAGCCATAGTGTGAGTACTTAGTCTTGAGCGCTCAATACTCAAGACTCAAACTCACACTCAATACTGTGCTGGAGGGGTACTCAAGTGGCTTAAGAGGGCGGTTTGCTAAACCGTTAGATCCCGGAAACGGGAGCCGTGGGTTCAAATCCCACCCCCTCCGAATTTTGCGAGCCTTTCAGGCGAGCCAGTCTGCCGACAGGCAGGCAAAATTCGCCTTACTACTTACTACTTAATCCTACTACTT
>CAYUCV010000070.1:0-2287 GCA_964443545.1 uncultured bacterium | reverse complement strand
TGGATGTTCTCATAACAGAGGTTTCATCTCCCTATTTATCTATCGGCATTCAGCTCATATGATTTCAGCTTTTTATAGTATAATTCAAACATGAATGTTGTAAAAAACCGCTCCTCAAAAAGGAGATCTCGCCGCACAGATACCGTAAAAGTGCTTTCCGAAATAAGCCGCACTATCACTTCGGACCTGCTTATTGAGGACATCCTGGCCTCTATCGTCAGCGTGACGGCGCGTCTGATGGGCTCCAATATCTGTTCAATACTGCTTCTGAACAAAGAAAAAGGGCTTCTGGAGACCAAGGCCACCCAAAGTGTAAGTGAAAAGTACAACAAGAAACCCCCCATCAAGGTGGGAGAAGGCATAGCGGGAAAAGTGATCTTAAATAATAAGCCGATAGCTGTCAAAGACGTAAAAAAGGAAACCGAATACAAATTCAGCGATATCGCGAAAAAAGAAGGACTTTGTTCCCTCCTTTGCGTCCCTCTTACGGTAAAAGGAACGGCCATAGGTGTCATAAATTCCTATACTTCAAAACCCCATGCCTTTACCAGGACAGAGATAGAAATTTTAAACGCGATCGCTTCGCTTGCGGCGGTTGCCATAGAAAATACCGAACTTTTGATGAAAGCAAAGAATATTGAAGAGGAACTGGAATCAAGAAAGATTATTGAAAGGGCCAAGGGGATACTTATGCGGGATGAGGGACTTTCTGAAGAGGAATCATATCTTAGGATCCAAAAATATTCGATGGATTCGCGCAAAAGCATGAAGGATATTGCGGAATCGCTTATTTTAAGCTATAATCTTAGACGCCTGAGATAACACCGCACAAAGACGTGCCTCACAGATGAACAGCGTCGTCCATCAGAAATGCCTTTTTGGCAAGGAGCGTATATGACACAGACAACAGAAGAATTCATGAAAAAAGTGATCGAAAAGAACCCCGGAGAGATCGAGTTCCATCAGGCGGTAAGAGAAGTTGTTGAATCCGTAATGCCCTACATCGAAAAGAATTCCAAGTACCAGAAAGCAAAGATCCTTGAAAGGATTGTGGAGCCTGAAAGAGTAATACTATTCCGAGTCCCCTGGCTTGATGATAAGGGCGAGATACAGATAAACAAAGGGTACAGAATCGAGATGAACTCGGCCATCGGACCCTACAAGGGCGGGTTCAGGTTCCATCCAAGCGTTAATCTGGGAATACTAAAATTTTTGGCCTTTGAACAGGTTTTCAAGAACAGCCTGACAACTTTGCCTATGGGCGGAGGAAAAGGCGGCTCCGATTTTGACCCCAAAGGCAAGTCCGATAATGAAGTGATGAAGTTCTGCCAGAGCTTTATGACAGAGCTGCAAAGGCACATAGGCCCCGACACGGATGTTCCTGCGGGGGATATCGGGGTCGGCGGACGTGAGATCGGTTTTCTTTTTGGACAGTATAAAAGAATTAGAAATGAATTTACCGGCACCCTTACCGGTAAAGCCCTTAGCTGGGGCGGAAGTTTGATAAGGCCTGAAGCAACCGGGTACGGATCAGTATATTTTGCACAGGAAATGTTGAGCACCAGAGGCGAATCCATGAAAGGAAAAGTCTGCCTGGTATCCGGTTCCGGCAATGTCGCGCAGTACACGATAGAAAAAGTGAACCAGCTTGGCGGAAAATGCGTGACGGCTTCCGATTCTAACGGCTATGTTTATGATCCTGCCGGGATCGACGAGAAAAAACTCGCCTTCATCCTGGAGCTTAAGAACGTGAAGAGGGGCAGGATTAAAGAGTACGCCGATAAATTCGGGGTCAAATACGTTGAAGGAAAAACCCCGTGGAATGAAAAAGGCGATATCGCGTTCCCATCCGCCACACAGAACGAGATCAACGAGGCTGATGCCAAAGCCCTTGTAAAGAACGGCTGCATCTGCGTGAGCGAGGGTGCCAATATGCCCACCACGCCGGAAGGCGTTAAAGTATTTCTCGGAGCCAAGATCCTGTACGGTCCGGGTAAAGCCGCGAACGCCGGCGGAGTGGCGACATCCGGTCTTGAGATGAGCCAGAACAGCATGAGATTGAGCTGGACAAGGGAAGAAGTTGACCAGAAGCTTCACGGCATTATGGTAAGCATCCATAAAGCCTGCGTACAGTACGGCAAGGAAGGCAATTATATCAATTATGTAAAAGGCGCCAACATTGCCGGATTCGTCAAGGTAGCGGATTCTATGATAGATCAGGGGTTGGTATAGATCCCGATCGATCCGGGCCTTCAATGGGGCGGAATAAATCCGCCCCATTTTTTTT
>CAYUCV010000069.1:0-2315 GCA_964443545.1 uncultured bacterium | reverse complement strand
GTATGTCCAAATCTAACAGCGTCCCTGAGAGGGACCCTTTGTTTTGGCCAGCCAAAGGGCACTACAAATTCATTATAAAATTCTTTTGCGCGCAGACCAAGTACTATTCCAAAAATGTTCTGTACGGGAAGAAAACCCCAGTGTCGGCTGTCTGTCGAAGTGTTCCGATTATCACCCATAACAAAATAGTGGCCTAAAGGAATTATTCCGTGTTCTGTTTCATCTCCAGGAACCCCGCAAACCCGTTTAATTTCCGAGATATGGTTGTTGGGGTCCCAAAAAGCGATAATATCACTACAGCGGGGATAATCGGGATCAAATCTCCCCCCCAAATACATCCTTTCAAGACAATAAACACCGTCTCCGTCTTTAAGGACAGGGGACATTGAATTATAACTGATCAGAGCAGGAAAGACCCTTGGGAACGAGTTCGTTATTGCTCTCTGTATTATGCGCTCGGGCAGGGTCAGGTCTTTCAGCTCAGGATCATATTGCATTTCTTTGCCTATGGGTTGAGGCACGGCAAACACCCCGGCAAACCTGCCCAGCGGCGTTTTCATGAAACGGGGAAAAAATCTCTCCGTCTTTCCACGGCGGCTTTGCAGAATTGAAGTTAGTTTTACATCGGACATTGTTTGGATTCTTATCGGCAGGATGCGGGAGAAATTTCACGCGGTATTGGAACGGTCTACATGCGCTCGAATTGAGCCCTAAGCGATTGTATGTTGCTTCTGTCGGACAGCACTCCCTCTCTCTGTCCGGCCATTTTCTGCCTTTCGGTACGCATGGTCTCGAGCTGTCTTTCGGTAAGGGTCTTGCAAGCGTGTGCAAAATTACTCCGGAGAATGTGCATGGCTTCGGCGGCTTTTCTTAATGTTTCAAAATTCAGCGAATTACACGCGCCAAACCCGTCTATCTGCGCTATGCGGTTCATCAGGACGCCCGCGTCCCTGGACGGATCAGAAGTTTTTGCCCCGGCCCCGAGGGTCTGCATAAGCACAGCAACAACATTCTGATGAAGGCTGTCTATCACCGCCTTGTCGGCAGCTACAGAGGGGTTCAGGATCCTCATGCCGTTTGCCGTCCTTACCCACCAGTTAACGGTCCTGGACCCGTCAGGGTTCACCACCCTCTCGATATTTACTTTTGCCTGAGCAATAGGCACATCACAAAGAACTCCGCAATCAACGGGCATTGGCTGAAAGGTCATCTCCGGAATATCCAGACCTGTCAGGATCATATCCGCAGCCTGCAAAAAAGAACCCGGCACAGGCCCCTTTAACTTGCCCTCCTGTATCCTTTCCTCAATGAAAGGCTTTAGGAACCTTTCGTAAAGAAGCGCGGCATTTCTGTTAAAGCTTGGGTCCGAAGGATTCATTTCTTTACCGTCTATCAATAACGCGACTCTGCCTTCGATTGGTTTAACAGAAACCTGCGCCATCGGAAGCTCCAAGGGAACTCCGCTAAGTACTTGCGCAGCCGCCTGGGCCCTTGATATTTCCTGTCCTGCTATTGCGTTTGCGTTTATGCTGTTAACAGGCCAGGTGCCACCGTATGAGGATGAAAAATGCTTGGAAAGAAGGTCCATTATGACCCCCGCGTCCCTTGAGAATGCCCCGGTGCTGGAACCATGAGCCAATCCCCCGAGTTTTACAAATTCTTCGTATGTTTTTGCATCAGCACAAACCAGAGAAACACCTTTTGTAAGTCCGGCTGCTTCCAGAGCGCGGAATATCGGCACTAGGACATTGCGGTATATGAGAAAAACCTCTTCCTCTCTAGCTTTGGCCGCTCTCCCTCCTCTAAAGATCTCCTCTCTGCTGGCCCCCATGGTCACAACCACTTCATTGTATGTGCTTCCGTTCGATCCCTGACGCCTTTCTCTTACTATGTTCAATCCGGCCCCTGCCATCATTTGAGAAACACTAAGAAGCATTGTTCTGACATCGGTCATTGAGCCCTGAAGCCCTGCGATGTTTCGGTCTATCGCAGCAAGGTTCTGGTCCGCAGCCGCAAGGTTTTTGGCCGTTAGGGCAAGAGCATTGTCGCAGGCCCTGATCTGTATCCTCTTTAACAGGGCCTGATGCTCGGCATCCGCCCATTTAACATCATTGGGGTCTTTTAGATAAGCCGCCCAGTACGAGTAAAGCGGTTCGTCGCCGGCAGAAAGGTTTTTCGTGACAAAGTCATTGATGACCCTTCTTTGTTCTGCCTGCCTTCTCTGTTCTTCCGGAGTAGTATAATTTCTCATTCCTTTTGCCGCAAAATAGCGGTCCGGCGGTATGGTAAAGCCTACAACCTTGCCATTCTCTATC
>CAYUCV010000068.1:0-2573 GCA_964443545.1 uncultured bacterium | reverse complement strand
AAAAATAGCCCTAACGGGGATCTCACGTCGTCGCTTCGCTTCTCCTCAAGGGGGCTCTGCCCCCTTGACGTCCCTCGGCAGGCTCGGGACTGAACCCCCGGAAGAAAAACTCCCGTTTTTCTTCCCTCCGCTTCGACTCCTCCTCGATTCCGCTTCAACTCGCTCCGCTCGTTTCGGAGCGCCAGGAGTCGCTCAGCGGAGCCTCCCATCTTTTCCCGTTCGATCCCGGGCTGAGAAAATCAATATTGAGGTCGGTTGTATTTTGGAAGTGCAATTTATCGAAGTGGTAGCCCTAACGGGGATCGAACCCGTACCTTGGCCTTGAGAGGGCCATGTCCTAAACCATTAGACCATAGGGCCAAAGCTCGCTGCGCTTGCAAACACTAAATCCTAAGTTCTAAACCCAAAACCAAGATTAATCACTTATAATTATAGCATTGATGACAAAACATAAATATATTCTTTTTAATAAGCCGTACGGGGTGTTGTGCCAGTTCACCGATGAAGAAGGGCGGGCAACATTAAAGGACTACATAGATATGCCGGGAGTATATCCTGTCGGAAGGCTTGACCGGGACAGCGAAGGTCTGGTGCTGTTGACGGATGACGGGGCCTTTCAGCATGAAATGGCAGACCCCGGGAAAAAGGTCTGGAAAAAATATCTGGTGCAGGTGGAAAAGGTCCCGGATCAGGAGCAACTCAAAAAACTTAGAGATGGCGTTGTGTTTGCCGGCAAAAAGACGCTGCCTGCAAAGGTCAAAGCGATAGATCCGCCGTGTCTTTGGGAAAGGCCAAAACCGATAAGATTTAGAGCAACTATTTCCACAAGCTGGCTCGAGATCTCTATCAGGGAGGGGCGCAACAGGCAGGTGCGCAGAATGACCGCGGCTGTAGGGCTTCCCTGTTTAAGGCTGGTCAGGATTTCTATAGGAAAGTATTCAATTGAAGGGATTGGGACGGGACAATTTATAGAGATAAATGACTAATTACTAATGCCACTAATGACTAATTAATGTATCGCTGCGCGATATTATAATATTATTCCTTAATTAGTCATTAGAAATTAGTCATTAGTCATTTTTAGTTTTGCCGCAAGATTTACAGGCGACAGAAAACTCTGTATAATATTGTAAAAACAAGAGGGAGGTACCGCAATGGCTAACAAAGAACAGGTGGGCAGCAAGAACGAGAAGAAGGCCGCAAAGCTTTCGCTTAAGGAAAAAAGAGCCCAAAAGCAGGAGAAAAAGGCGCAGAGGCATTATTGATTGGTTTGAGGATTATTTCTTTAGTTCGGAGATAAACAACGCTTTGAGTTTTTCCGAATTAGCGCGTCCTTTTGTCTGGCGCATGGCCTGACCTAGCAGATAATTGAGGACGGCTTCTTTACCGCCCCTGAATTGCTCGACCTGGGCGGGATTTGCTTTTATGACCTGTTCGATGACTTCCTTAAGGGCTGCTTCGTCCGATATCTGGGTCGAGCCCGATTCCTTTACCAGTTCTTCCGGGTCCTTTCCCGTCTCGATCATTTTTGTCAGGAGCTCTTTGCCCGTCTTCATGCTTATGGTGCCTTTTTTTACAAGAGATATCAGCTTTGACAAAAGAGCGGGGGTCAGTTTTGTCCCGAGCAGGTCCAGGTTTTTCTGGTTCAAATACCCGGCAACATCCTGACAGATCCAGTTGGCGACAAGCTTGGGTTCATTCACCAGTTTGGTGCAGTCCTCAAAAAAGGAGGCTGTCGCTTTGTTGTCGGATAGTACCAGCGAATCATAAGCCGAGAGCTTATATTGTTCTTCAAATCGTTTCCTTTTTGACGATGGCAGCTCGATAAGTCCGTCCTTTATCTCCTTTTCCCATTGCTCCGGCACCATAAGAGGCAAAAGATCAGGTTCAGGGAAATATCTGTAATCGTGAGAACTTTCTTTGGTCCTCATCACAGAAGTCTTGCCTGTGGCCTCGTCAAAGAACAGTGTCGCCTGTATTATCTTTTCCCCCTGCCCCAGGAGCTGCGTCTGCCTTTCGACCTCTCCTTCGAGCGCCCTCTGTACGGCCTTGAACGAGTTCATGTTCTTTACCTCGGTCTTTACCCCGAACTCTTTTTGTCCTACGGGCCGCAGCGAAATGTTGGCGTCGCACCTTAGGCTTCCTTCCTCAAGTTTTGCGTCGCAGACCTCAAGGTATTTCAATATATTTGCCAGTTCCTGCATATACACCTTGGCCTCTTCCGGGGTCCTAATATCGGGCTCGCTCACTATTTCCATAAGGGGAGTACCGGTCCTGTTAAGATCGACCAGCGAGTAATCGGCTCCCCTGATGCCCGCGCTTCCCTTGTGCACCAGTTTCCCCGCGTCCTCTTCGAGGTGTACCCTGGTAATGCCGATCCTTTTAATCTGTCCGCCCACCTCAATGTCCAGATATCCGTGCTGCGCCAGCGGCAGTTCGAACTGGGAGATCTGATAATCTTTTGGAAGATCGGGATAAAAATAATTTTTTCTTGCAAAGACGCTTTTGCGGTTTATCCTGCAGTTAAGCGCAAGCGCGGTCTTGACGGCCAGTTCTATCGCTTTACGGTTGAT
>CAYUCV010000067.1:0-2617 GCA_964443545.1 uncultured bacterium | reverse complement strand
AGCGGTTTGACACGGTCAAAGGGCTTCTGCTAACCTAGAGCCATAGGAGGGAACAATATGCTTTCATTTGTGCTTGCAGCCGTTATCATCATTTTTCTGGCGGGTATCAGGATAGTGCGCCCCACGCACAGGGGGCTGCTTGAGAGATTTGGAAAATACAGGAAGTTTGCCAACCTGGGCTTTAACTGGATCATTCCTGTTATAGACCAGCTGTACCTGGTCAACATCACAGAAGTTATGGTGGATGCGGCCCCTCAGGAAATAATAACCAACGACAACCTTAATGCCAGGGTGGACGCGCAGATCTATTTTAAGGTAAAGTCCGATGAAGAAAGCGTCAAGAACTCCCAGTACAATGTCAACGATTACAGATATCAGATAGTGAACCTGGCAAGGACCACTTTAAGGAACATAATAGGAACGCTTACTCTTAAAGAGGCCAACAGCGAAAGAGGCAAGATAAACAGCGAACTCCAGAAGACCATGAGAGAGGAGACCAAGAACTGGGGCATAGAGATAGTCAGAACTGAGCTCAAAGAGATAGATCCTCCCAAGGATGTGCAGGAAACCATGAACAAGGTAGTTAAGGCGGAGAACGAAAAAGTGGCGGCCGTTGACTTTGCCTCCGCAACGGAGACGATGGCCGACGGACAGAGAAGGGCCGAGATAAAGATGGCCGAGGGCAAAAAACAGGCCAGCATTCTTGAGGCAGAGGGCCAGGCCCTGGCGATAAAACTGGTCAACGAGGCGGCGGACAAATACTTTGTGGGCAATGCCCAGCTGTTAAAAAAACTTGAAACGGTGGAAAGGTCCCTTGCTTCCAACGCCAAGATCGTGGTGCCCACCAATTCGGAATTGGTCAATGTTATCGGTGAGCTGGCAGGGGTGGCGCCTATTAAATAGATCGTTACCCCCTCTGTATCTCCCCCTTGGCAAGGGGGAGAGGGAGCCCCGAGCTATGTCGAGGGGCGGAAGAGGGGGTAAAATAGGCAATTTCCGATTGACTGCAAAAAAACAGTCTGTCATAATGGGGCAGTATGAAACTACTTCTTTTGGGTCTGCAATTGATATCGGGGCTTTCTCTCATAATCCTTGTGCTGCTGCACAGCGCAAAGGGCGAAGGCCTGGGAGGTATAGGAGGCTCTGCGCATATGTTCGGCTCGCAGCAGGGGCTTGAAAAGGGGCTGGACAGACTTACTATGATAGCAGCCGTCACTTTTGTGACGGTCTCTCTTATCCTGACGATAACCGCCGGCTGACAAAAGGAGGGTTTTCTATGACAGGCTCCGCCGATATCTTTTCCCTGTTCTCAACTCCTCTGGGTGTCCATATAGTTAAACTTTCCTGGGCGCTGGCCGCGCTTATTGTCGCTGTCCTTATAGGCAAGGCCCTGCAGGCCGCTGTTGTATATCTTCTTAACCTGACAGGTGTCAATTCATTGTCGGAGAGGATAGGGCTGGAAAAGCTGCTTAGAAAGGCAGAGATAAAGAACCCCTTTTCGGAGCTGGCAGGCGATATCGCTTTCTGGGCATTTTTGTTCTCCTCTGTAGTCTGGATAATCTACGCCTTCAAATTTTTGCGTGCCATTTCTATCCTGCGCTTTACGCTGCACTATATCAGTGTCAATGTGGTCAGCGCGGTCTTTGTGTTTATGCTTTCTGTTCTGCTTGCCTTTCTCCTTTCGCAGCTCATCTCTTTTATCGGTGCCCTAATCCATCTGCCGAGCTACAAATTAATCGCCAGGATCAACCTGTATGTAGTGGTGATCTTTGGCGCGGTGGCCGGGCTGGAAAAACTGGGAATACCTTCTTCCGACATCTTCAGGCCGGATATTATACTCGGCTTCTTTGCGCTTTCGGGTGCGATAGCTTTTGGCCTGGGCTGCAAAGATATCGCGGCTAATTTTTTGGCTAATTTCTTGAGGGGAAGCAGATAAGGGATAGGGGCAAGAAAAGGACAAGGACGAGGACAAGGTTATACGAGAGGGGGTGACGAAATGAAGAAGATCATGGGAGTGGCGATGGTGTCTTTGCTGGTGGTTACATCAACTGCCTTTGCACTGCCTTTTGCCACGACCAAGAAAGCAGCACCAAAAGCTACCGTTAAATCGGCAGTGCCGGCTCCTCCGGCTCTTTCCGCTGCTCCTGCAAGGATGATGCACTCTGGTGATGCGGGCAAGTGGGGACTGGGACTTACGGGAGGTATGCCTTCTGCAAGGTATAATTTTTCTGATGACGCGCGCGGTTACGGAGGGATCTCGTTCTCTTCGGCGGCCGGGGCCAGCACTTTTAATCTGATGCTGGCAGGAGATGCCGACCTTACAAGGATCTCGGGAAATGAGGTCAATATGGGCGGCGCGTTCTATCTCAACTCGACAGCAGGCGCCACAACATGGACCGGGGCTATAACCTGCGGAGTTGATGCCAAGCTCAATCCTGGGCTGGTAGTAGAATTCAAGGTGTGGCCGATATCGATCACATCTGCGGCGGGGACCACGACTTTCTCGATCCTCGGCGCCGGGACTGTTGGAGCCCACATCTATCTGTAGTCTGAAAACGGACGCATATTAAGGCCTTTTGTATTCTAGGGGTACAAAGGCCTTTTTTTTGCGCGCAAA
>CAYUCV010000066.1:0-2711 GCA_964443545.1 uncultured bacterium | reverse complement strand
GAGAATGTGTATTCGCACCCGCGGGCAATACAGCAGTGTGTCAGCTTTTTGAGTAAGCACCCGAAAATCAAAAGGGTTGAGACCGATGACACTGCGGGCAGCGTCAAGATGATTAAAGAGACGGGGATGCGAAATGGGGCGGCGATTGCCGGCAGTCTGGCTGCCGAGACATACGGGATGGAGATACTGGAGAAGGGCATCGAGACCGATAAGAAGAACTACACGCGGTTTCTGGTTATTGCCAGAGAGCCCGTTAATTCCAGTAAGGCGAATAAAACATCAATGGTTATCCGAACCGATAACCGACCGGGAAGCCTGTGTGATTGCTTGAAGGCTTTTGCCGATGAGGGGGTTAACCTTTCCAAGATTGAGTCACGCCCGATAATCGGCAAGGTATGGCAGTATTATTTCTATCTGGATTTCGAGGGAGGAAGGGAAGAGCCGGGGACGAAAAAGGCACTCAGGGAATTGAACCGCCTCGCTTCCATGGTAAAGATTCTGGGCAGCTATGAACGAGGCAAATTTATTGAGAGGTAACGGCGTGAAAATCGGGGTTCTGGCGCTGCAGGGAGCGTTTATCGAGCATATCGATATTTTGCGGAAGCTGGGTGTGGAAGCTTTGCCGGTTCGCTTGCCGGGTGAACTGAAGGGCCTGGGTGGGCTTATCATCCCGGGGGGGGAAAGCACGACGATGCTTAACCTGATGAACAGCTTCAAACTCATCCAGCCGCTGAGGGAAATGGCTCAGGCTGGCCTTCCTATTTGGGGGACTTGTGCCGGGATGATTTGTCTTGCGAAGAGAATATCCGATTCCGGTAATTGTATTAAGGAAACGTTGTCCCTGATGGATATAGAGGTGAAGCGTAATGCCTTTGGCAGGCAGGTAGATAGCTTTGAGGCAGAGCTTGCGGTGCCGGCTTTAGGACAGAAATCATTTCACGGCGTCTTTATCCGCGCTCCGATTATTGAGAATGTCGGTGCGCAGGTAGAGGTTCTGAGCAGGTTACCCGATGGTGTGGTGGTTGCGGCGAGGCAGGGAAAGATGGTAGTTGTGGCGTTTCATCCTGAACTGACCAGTGACACGAGGTTCCACCGCTACTTTTTGAAGATTGCGGCTTCATAGCGAAGCAAGCAGTTCAGTCACGACTTCGTTTATCTCTCTGCCGTCGGCTTTACCTTTGAGCAGAGCAACAATCTTGGGCATGACTTTGCCTTTGTCAGCAGTGCCTTTGGCCCCAACTTCAGCAATGACGCGGCGGGCTTCGACGATAATCTCATCGCGCGTCATCTGGCGGGGCAAATACTCCTGAAGAACGGCGAGCTCAGCCTCTTCTTTGACCACGAGGTCCTGGCGGTTTCCCTTTTTGAAAGCCTCGATGCTCTCCTGGCGTTGTTTAACTTCCTTGGCGATAATGCCAAGGATATCCCCGTCGCTCAAGCTAGCCTGACGGGCGATTTCAGTGTTGTTGGCGGCGGCTATCACTAATCGAATGGTTGAAAGCCTTACTTTTTCGTCTCGCTTCAGCGCCTGCTTCAAGTCATCCATCAGCTTCAGCTTAAGCGGGGATGGTGAGTAGCCTTTATTTTGGGGTTGAGATTCTGTTTCCACGTTAAACCCAGAGTTTAAATTTTTGGTCTTCTTGCTGCTCTTGGCGGTCTGGAACTCTTGCGTTTCTTGGCAGCTTCCTTGCGTTTGCGTTTAATACTCGGCTTTTCATAATGTTCTCTTCGTCTCACTTCAGATAGAACGCCATCCTGCTGCACCTTTTTGGTGAACCGCCTGAGTAAACTCTCGAAACTTTCGTCTTTACCAGCCACTACATCAGTCAACCAGCATCCGCCTCCTTCCAAAATATAATAACGGGGGATTATTTATCTGAGTAATCCAAGTAATTTTAGACGGCATTGGTGGAACTGTCAAGGAAAGAGTTGGAGAGTTTATATTTCTTAGGGGAGTAAATAGGAATCCTATCCTATATATTCCCTTCTCATGGCTTAAGGCTAGGTTGATTTTGTTTGTTGAGAGAGATAATAGAAATCGGTATCCAGGCTGAGATAGTCACAGAGGTGACATTGCCCTCGGTAGGGGAAGGTAGAGTTATTGGTATAGAGGTCATACATCTTGTACTTTGCCATAAAATCATGCCTTTGTAGCGCGATTTCAAGGAAGTAGTCGATTTGGGGAAGTTCTTTATCTTCGTAAAAAGAGCCCGGCGTATTTTGGAAGATTATCGTGTCAGGCTGGACTCCGTTATCCAGACACCACTGCATGCCTTCGAAAACCGCTTGCTGTCCTTCAGCGTATTTTTTAAATCCCTGTTCGGCAATCATTTCTAACCCAAGCACAAATTGAGTTAAGACATGCCCGGTGCCGAAGCGCTTGGCGGCTTTCTGCAGGCGTTCCAGCCACTGCGGGCGTCCGATTTGTCGATTTTTGCCGGGCATCAATTCCGACCACAATCTTTCGGGCCAAACATCGGTATTGAAGCTGACTTCATTGACACCGGCATCATGTACCATCGCCTGTCCTTCATCATCCAGTGCGGTTGACATAAGGCAAAAAGAGACGGAAGCATTCTTTTCGCGTCGCACCTGGTCAAGCGCTCGGTAGATGGCGGCATAAATTTCTGCCTCCTTCGTTTTAGCTAAAATCGTGCCTCCGGTAAAGTCGATGTGCTTAATGCGCGTGCCCATTTCCTCTAGAGCAACTC
>CAYUCV010000065.1:0-2904 GCA_964443545.1 uncultured bacterium | reverse complement strand
CTCTTTTTGAATACTTTACCGATGAAGCGAGAATAAAAGAAGAATCCAGCCGGGCCAATATAGGCGGGGACCTTACTCTGCTGCGCTTTTTGGGCAACAATTCGGACAAAGCCTTCGGCGTTATTAATGCCGAAATAAGCAAAGCTATCTCTTCAATGAAAGAAAAGCTTGGCAATAATGAAAACGCTCAGGAAGAAATAACCTATCTTCTTCTGACGCTGTCATCCCCCAATATGGGAAGACATATAAACAAGGCGCAGATAGCGCTTGAGCTGTCGGCTATTATCAAGGCCGGCGGGGATAATGCCAACTTCATCACAGACCTGTGGGCAGCTTTTCCTGCCGAACTGAAGCCAAAAGAAGATGACCAGGCCGCTTTAACTATCTTCGAAGGAAAAGATAAATACGCGGTCTCGGTAAGGACAAAAGACCTGGTAGAAGCGGTCCTGGGCGGCAAGTACGAAGAATTTCAAAAAGACCTCCTGCTGGGCGAAAAAGCCCTGGATCAAATAAAGAAGGTCCGGGACCTGTTAAGAAGGGACGATCTAAGGTCTTCCTTTGACAGGAGCAGTGCCATGTCAAGACAGAGCAGGTCAAAACATGACTTTGACACCATGGTTTACGACCTTACAAAAGCCACCAGAAAATTGATAGAAGAAAATGCCAATGGAAGCAACAACGACCAAATATATGTCAATTCGCTGGTGCTTTTATCGCTGGCAAACCAGGTAGGCAGGCAGACCATAATCCCTATTTTGAGCCGGGTATTATCAAATGTTCCTAAAGAAATACAAGACAGGCTTAAAGCCCGCTTTGAAGGTTTTTATCAGTCCCGGGCGCTTGCCGTTTTGGACCTCAAGGATACCGGCATAGATTTTACCGTTAGCGAAAGGACCAGGGAAAAGGATTCCAATGACAGGTATATCAGAATAGAAAGAACAACCCACTACAGCATGACAGAATTTGTACACCGTTCCATCAGCAGAACGATCAGGGAAGAGACTGCTGAGAGGGGAAGCGGACAATAGGAGAAGTTTATCATGTCGTTTGGAAACCGTTTGGCTAATTACTGTGCGGGCTCCCATTTGGTAGACTCTTTTAGGACTGTGTACGAAAGAGGTATCCAGGAGACATCGCTCCACAGGCCCTGCCCTGACCCAGCAAAGCAGGTCCTATTGAAAAGAATGTACACAGAAGGACTGTCACATGTTAATCCCAGAGCGATAGAAGCGCTGAGGTTGTTCCATAACAGCGGATACTCCCCTGATCCTAATGGGAGCGAACAAACACCTTGGGGAGCAATGCGAGCTACAATAGAAGAAGTAACAATAGGAATGCTTTCCCGCAATCGAAGTATGTTCGGAAGAATAGAACCCCTTGCGATGACCGATTACTTTGCGCTGACCCCTCATACTCCCCAGATGTACGGCAGTAACTGGGAGCCCCGTCAGGTACTTATTAATTCTCCTTCAGAACTGCTGGATTTTACAAAACTTGGGATAAGCGAGATGCTGGGTAATACGATACACAGAGATCTGTCCTCCGTAGCAATGGGTTATCCCATAGCAGGGGAGGCCTCTAGAGCTCTGGCCTTTGCAATGGCAAATCCGGGTCTTGTGGAAAGGATAAGGAATCTTGGAGGGCTCGATGGCTTGGAAGATGGTCATCTGCCTCCCCGTTTTTTGTACCCTATTGCCACACAAAGCGGGACCTGGAGTCTTTTTTCCCTGATGCTGAATAATTTTCTTTCCGCCGGATCCGATCTTGGATTAAGAAGCCTTACCATTTCCATGTTGAACCCAAAAAGCAGCGACCTGGTGTTGTCAAGGCTTTCAAAAGACCTCAGGGCCCTTGGCGAGGATCAGCTCAAGACCATGCTTGGATTTGTTCAGTCAAGCGCTCCCAGGCTTTACATGGCGGACGGGGAGCCAACCGACGATCTGTTCGTTACGGGACACGGTGATTTTCCTAACTCTCTTTCAAGACTGGGACTGATCAGCCTTATGGGCTCGCTCGGTATTGAATATTTTTTGTTCGGGAACGCGGATGAATTCTTGTGGGGCGGGGACCCCACTTTTATAGGCATAGCAAAAAGCCTGTTCGATCAGGGTTATTCCAGCATGGTCGTTGTGGTGCCAAATTCTAACGGAATGAGAGGAGGAGGCCCGGTAAAAGAAACTGACAACCCGTCTAACCAGTTCTTGTGCGAAACTCCCTGTCTGCCCGAAGGCAGCGGCATACCGTTGGCCATCAACACGACCTTCTATGCTTTTTCTGTCCCTAAACTGGCTTCTGTCGAACAAAATCTTTTAACCCTGCAAATGGCCCTTGACACAAAAACTGGGCCCGGAAGAAAAGGAGGCCTGGAAACCGTCCTATGTGCCGAATCCTGGGCCGGGACAGAACTTACAAATCCGTCCAACAGGCCTGATAACTACAAAATCGCTTTTGTCTTTGCTCCAAGGCCGGGGGTCTTCCTCGGAATTAAGACTCTTAAGGAGTCTCACGGAGATGATATCCCGCCAGAAGTATCGCAACACCCAAGATTTGGAAATATGTCGTATAGAGAAATAGTCTCACACATGGCAAATCTATTTCCCCAAGTTATCCAAGGGCTCACGAGCGACGACAAGGGAACTGCCCAGGCAGTGTTTGATGCTGGGTACAGCTATCTTATCCGCTAGACAGCACCAGTTCCCATAAACACCTCGACGCTGCAGGTCTTTTTGCCTTTTGCCGCCAGAACAGTGTTGTCTTTTACCTGTTTGCCGTCCACTAAAACTTTTATTACCCCTTTAGAAACATGGTCGGGATTTTTTACCGTGATGTTATAATTGCACCCGCGGAATGTCCTCTTAACCTCAAACCCGTCCCACGAAGACGGGATGCACGGATCTATCATCA
>CAYUCV010000064.1:0-3035 GCA_964443545.1 uncultured bacterium | reverse complement strand
GAGCAAAGATCACGACCTCGCAGAACAGGCTCACGATAAAGATACCCGTGGACAAACTCTTAGGTCTGGACAAACAATAGGACAGAACAGACACACCCTCCCAAAAAGATCTTGCAGCCACCTACTTTTCCATGAAATCGCGCCCAATTACATCCGATAAGACCGTAAGAAAGACCGTCAATTCTTGTCAGAATAAGAAAGGGAGAAACATGATAGAAGCAGTCAGGCCGGCAGTCCAAAATCAAACGAGAGAGATGCCTCAGGTAAGAAGTTCTGAACCGGCAGATGCTTTAAGGGTAAACAGGCCTGTTTTGGAAGCGGCTGCCGGTAATGAAGCATATCTTAGGATGGCTCAGCTGCCCGGGGCAGCCGTTCCCCCTTCAGCAAAAAGCGCGGCAGAGGCCAGGGAAGCCGAATTTCTGGGATGGGCAAAGGCGCTGGAAGGGGGCACAGAGGCAGAAAAGACCAGGGCAATATAGCTGCTTTCCAATTCACAAGACAAAAGGGTCCCCGGTATCCTGCTGGCTTTTCTGGAGCGCAACATGAAGAACCCTCACCATGCCACCAACTCCGAAGAAGCGATCCTGGCCTATGAAAAAGTTGCGAGCAAAGAACAGGTTTTGAATTTTATCCTTAGAGCGCTTGAGTGTGAAAACTCAACCGTTCTGTCCGTAGTCATAGGAATGCTGGACAGATACAGGGATGTCAGAGCGATCCCCTTGCTGAAGCAGATAGTGGTTAAACACGAGGAATACTATTATAAGAACACCGATCGATATGGAGATATGGGCAGGGAACAATATGGTCTGGGTTATATTCCTTTAGATGCGGCACAAGCTCTTTATAGGCTGGGGGACCTTTCGGGAACGGATTTTCTTATTAAGAGCATCCATTTTGTCGGAAGAAAAACACACGGTTTTTCTATTAGAAGAGAAGATATGTGCAGATATTCCATCAGACTGCTGAGTGAGATCAAGGAGAAGAAAGCTTTGTCCGCCATAGTATCAGCTTTTGACGACAAAGTGCTTGTTAAGGACCTTGGCGATTTTAGCGCAGAATTATTTAGAGGATTTGTCATAGAGTGTTTGGGAAGGACAGGGGATGAGGATGCGGTTGATACAATAATCAATGCATACAAACAGGGGAACTATAGGATGAAGGCGACCGCGATCGGAGGCCTTGGGAAAATACATTCGGAAAAAGCCGGGAATTTTATACTGGAGGAATTTGGAACGGTGCAGCAGCTTATTTCATGCAAAGACGCTGAGTATTACGGATGGGATAAGGGGGACACGCTTCCGGCGGCTGTTGCAATAGGCAATTTCAGGGACAAAAGAGGCGCTTCTGTACTGATGGAGGCGTTCAATTCTTACGATGAAAAAGAGCTGCGCGGATATTTGGATATCGCAGAAGCACTGGCTAAAATAGGTGCTAAGGAATGCATAGACTTTTTGAAAGAGAGACTGACAGATGAAAACCTCACGAGAAAATTTGCAGCGGCATACGCCCTTGTAAAAGAAAGCGGCGATATGGAGGCTTTTAAGGCTGTCTCTTCGGTTTTTAAAGAGTTGGGAAAGGATCTAAGGGCAGGATTTGTGGCCGCCGTTATAAGCATCAAAAACCCGCCGCAAGAGGTTATCTCTTTTCTGATCTCGGTCATGAACAGCGACACAGCTTATGCCGTCTCACTGTCGGCGTCTAAGCGTTTATTGGAGATAATGAATGAAGACGGGCAGAGAGCATTTGATAGAAACACAAAGGACACTGTCAATGCCTATTTGCTGATCGAACATAAATGCTGGGATAAAGCGCTGGGGCTGGGGGATGCGGGTGCTGAGGCTTTGATCAAGTTCTGGTGCGAGGGGCAGCTTTATGGCCCAGGGTACAGAGAGAACAGTTTTGACTTTATCATGTTTTCCCAAACAGGTGCCGCTGACTTTGAGAAGGTTCTGATGGATTCAGGAATAAGCAAAATTAACAGAGATATTTTGATGATGATCTACAGGACCAGGCAGGGAGTGCCTCTGGGGCTGACCGATGCCGGGCTGGGCAGTTACGCCAGGAGCTGGAAGTTTCAGGATGAGTCGGAGATCTCTATAGGAAACCTCGGCCAAATTTTGATCCTGAACAGTATCGATCCGGCACGAGCTCTGTCCATAGCTGAGGCACTTTCGCGGCCCTTTGTAAGGCAGACCGGATTGCCTCAAGGCGCCCACGGCAGGACTTACGCTTCCTGTTCGGCCGAGGACCTTATAGTTGCATTTCGCCGGGTGCAGTTGTCAAAACAATCTCTAGCGGTAAAATTTTTGATCCAAAGCGGCCGGATAAAAATGCCCAGTTCGGTACGCGCGGAATTTGACTGGAGCAAAGCCCCGTCAATAATTATTCCTCTTCCGGATCAGATCTTCTGGTGCAAGCAAGATATCCCCGCATTAAAGGAAATGCTGAACAGCCCTTACCAGTTATACAGGGAAGAAGCGGCCAAAGCGTTGAAACACATTGAACAAAACGGAGCGGAAGATGAGGGGCTTGAAAAAGGTGTCCTGCCCGGCAAGGAAAAGACGCAGGATCTGAGAAAGAGACTTAATGATCCAAACTGGGAGATCCGGTACAGGGTGCTTGAGGCGCTGAGAATATCCGGGGCGGACGCAGAGGCATTTATTCCTGAACTGAAGGCTGCCTTTACATCCGATAATTATTACCTCAGTGAACAGGCAAGCGCGATCCTTACAGCTATGGGAAATGGTGCTTTGCCGGCCTTTGTTGAGATCATTAGGACCGGGGCAGACTTTTATAAGACCAGAGCCATTGCCTCTATTGTGAAGATCGGAGGGAAAGAGGCTATAGCAGTTCTTAAAGCTTTGTCGAAAGAAAGAATAGTTATAGCCGCAGATCTGGCTGCCATAATAATGAATGCGGTAACGCAGTTGGAGAGCGGCGCCAAATAGAGGAAAAGTTGTTTTAATGATCAAGCCTTACATGCTATAATCCATTATCATGTTCGTTGCTTTTGCCCTTCTTTTGATCTTTGTATT
>CAYUCV010000063.1:0-3203 GCA_964443545.1 uncultured bacterium | reverse complement strand
CTGTGATCGCCGAGGCTTTCTATTTCTGTCCCTTTCAGCAAGCATGGCCCTTCTATGATCATGCCGTCAGGGGTTTCTTTTGCTTTTGCTCCCATTTTTTTGAGCATACTGCAGACAGCGGCGATGCGATCGCTTTCCTTAACTCTTAATTCAGAGGCGTCCTTGATAACGGTCTTTCCTTTTGCTTGGGTCGCGGCCACGGCAATCACCGGGAGTTCATCTATAAGCTTTGGGATGAGATCTCCTCCGATAGTTGTTCCTTTCAATTCCCCGCTTCTTACCGTAACATCCCCTCTGGGCTCCTCAGAGATCAATCTTTCGTTCCCGATCTCTATATTTGCACCCATTGAGCGCAGGGCATCGATGATCCCGGTCCTGGTAGGGTTAAGCCCGACATTCTTGATAGCAAGTTCTGAGCCCGGGGCTATCAGGCCCGCTACGATGAAGAAAGCGGCGGAGGAGATATCTCCGGGAACATCTACATCAGCTGCACCAAATTCCTCGATCTTTTGGACACAAATCTCATTGTTGTCCTTTGAAATAGGGATCCCAAAGTGCCGGAAGATCCTTTCTGTATGGTCTCTGGATGGCATTGGCTCGATCACCTTAGTCGTTCCTTCTGCAAAAAGGGACGCAAGCATTATGGCCGATTTTACCTGAGCGCTTGCCACCGGCAGCCTGTACTCTATCGGATAAAGCCTGCCGCCTTTTACTTCTAGAGGCGCATAATTGCCGTCATCTCTGCCCGTGATAGAGGCCCCCATGCGCCTGAGCGGCTCTGCCACTCTTTTCATGGGCCTTTTTTTAATGGATTCATCGCCTGTTATCATTGTCTGGAACGGCTGGCCGGCAAGGATGCCTAAAAGCAGCCTTATGGTAGTTCCGGAGTTCCCTACATACAGGATGTCTTTTGGAGCCTTAAGTTCGCCAAGGCCTTTTCCCGATACGGACAGCTGTTTTTTGTCAGGGAAAGCCGAGATCTCTATCCCCATTTCCCTGAAGCATTCAACGGTCCTTATGCAGTCCTCGGAAAAAAGAAAATTGTTGACTGTGCATGTGCCTTTGGACAGAGCAGAAAGCATTACGGCCCTGTGAGAGATAGATTTGTCCCCAGGGACCTCTAGATGGCCTTTAAGGCCGGACCTTGGCTCAACTGTTAGCCGCATACATTCCCGCCCTCAGTTCTTTGGCCCTTTTTAACTCAAGCTCCAGTTCTTTGGCCTTTCCTTCCCTTATCAGGCTCTCCATCCTGTCCAATGATGCTTTAAATTTTTCTATCATTGCAAGGACCGCGGTCCTGTTGGTGGAGAACATATCGAGCGCCATTTCCACATTGCCTGCGGCGATCCGGGTGGTGTCGCGGAAGCCCGAAGAAGCGGCCGCCAGCATTTCATCCCGTTCCTTTTCCATGCCGGCTACGGCATTGACCAAAGATACAGAAACCGCAATCGGCATGTGGGAAATTGCGGCCACCACAAGATCGTGCCTTTCAGGGGACATCGTCATGACATTGACATCAAGTTTTGAAATAAAATCCCTGAGAGCCTCAAGCGCCTTCTTCGGCGTTTTTTCCGTCGGTGTCAGAATATAATTTGCGCCCTCAAAAAGGAACTTGGTGGCGGCAATGATCCCGCTGTGCTCAGTCCCGGCCATCGGGTGCCCCCCGATAAAACAGGACCTGCCGGAAACCGAGGACTCTATCTCAGCCACTATCACTGCTTTTGAAGAACCGACATCCGTTACAATAGCTCCTTCCTTGAGAGAGGGGGCGATCGTTTTTACTATAGCGGCTATCATATTGATAGGGGTCGTTACAAAAACAAGGTCAGCGTCCTTTGAGGCTTCTATGGGATCTATGCTGTAGCTGTCAAGCGCGCACTTCTTTTTTGCTTCCTTAAGATGTTCTATGTTCCTTGAGACCCCGATCACTTCCTGGGCCAGGTCCTTGTTCTTTATCGCCATTCCCAGAGAGCCGCCGATCAGCCCCATTCCTATTATCGCGACCTTTTTCATTTTAGCCCCCCCTTGATGAACTTTGACGCAAGAGTATATCCTTTTGCGATTTTAAAAGGCCCCTTGGCAGCTTCTTTTTCGCAAAAACTCTTTACCGCCCCCTTTTTTATCGAAGTGCCGCAGACGGCAAAAGGGACCGCGCCCCTTGCATGGGTCTTTATTTTTAGAGGGGTTGCGTGGTCCGCCGTTATCAGCAGCTGCCATTCCTTAAAGGAAGAAAGCCCTTTTAAGATAGTACCCACCACAAGTTTGTCAAAATCTTCTATCGCCTTTACCTTGCCTTCTATGTCCCCGTTGTGTCCGGCTTCGTCGGGGGCCTCCACATGGACAAAGACAAAATCCTTGACCTTGAGGGACTTGAGCGCGTACTGGGCTTTGCCTTTGTAATTAGTGTCCAAATAACCGGTAGCCCCGGGAACATTTATAACATCAAGCCCCGCATAAACCCCGATGCCTTTTATCAGATCGACGGCGGTTATAACGGAGCCGGTCAAGCCGAACTTTTCCTTATAGGTCGGCATCGACGGCTTCTGCCCCTGGCCCCACAGCCAGATATCTGTAGCCGGTTTTTTGCCGCTTTTGATCCTTTGTTTGTTTACGGGACAGTTCCTTAGTACATCAACGGCTTTATTCATGAGCTCGTTAAGAAGTGTAGCGCCTTCTCCCGAGGGAAGATAGGGGGTCACCTTTTTTCCGGATATGTCGTGCGGCGCGGTGCAGCAGGCGGCCCGGGCCCCGCCGTTTATGACGCAAAGATGCCTGTAGCTTATCCCCGGATAGAACCTCACATCTTTGGTCCCGAGTTTCAGGTCCAGGTCCTCTATGAGAGCCCTTGCCTCCTGAGTCGAGATGTGTCCGGCGCTGTAATCGTCCATCACTCCGTCATTGATCGTCACAAGGTTGCACCTGAAGGCAATATCGTTCTCTTTAAGCTCCACTCCCATGCTGGCTGCCTCAAAGGGGCCTCTGCCGGTGTAGTATTTTAGCGGATCATATCCAAAGAGGGAAAGGTTGGCCACATCGGAACCCGGCTTCATCGAAGGCGGGACAAAATCCGCAGTGCCGCACAACCCGGAGGCGGCAGCAAGGTCCATGTTCGGAGTTTTGGCAAACTCAAGAGGTGTTTTGTTGCCCAGTTCTTTTACCGGAGTATCGGGCATGCCGTCTCCGACCAAAATTATATATTTCAT
>CAYUCV010000062.1:0-3265 GCA_964443545.1 uncultured bacterium | reverse complement strand
TTGTCCACGGGTATCTTTATCGTGAGCCTGTTCTGCGAGGTCGTGATCTTTGCTCCGATCTGCGGGGCTTCAAAGACCTCCGGGTTCTCAAACCTCATTATCAGAAATACCTTGTCGTCCTTTACTCCTTTTACGATAAACTGATCCTTGTTTATTATCATAGCTACAGCAGAAAGGACCTCTATCCTGGTGTGCCCTCCTGTCATCTTTTCTCTAAGGTCAACAAGAAAACCAGGGGCAAGGTCTCTTTCCTGGACAATAAGTATGTCGGGAAGCGGGGTCCTGGGGTTTGCTATCATCTGCCCCTTATAGTAAAGCCCGCTCGAAGAGCCCCCGTCCAGGTTCATCGCATCGCGGCAGCCCAGGTCCTTCATCACTACGGCCAGTTCTTCAAAAAGGATAGGTTCGCTAACCGAAACAAAGAGCACTTTTTCGTCATAGGTAATGCCGACCGCGCTCCGGTTCCTGGGGATGAACAGATTTGGGTCCTTAAAGCCCTCCCCTCTTGCATCAAGGACCACCTTGCCGTTTGACAAAAGCAAAGGCCCGCAGGAAATGACCGCCCGGTAATTGTCCCAGTTCATGTGTCGCCACTTAGGCACCTGGATAAATTTGACCTTGTTGTCTTTTGTGATGGCCATGGCCGTTCCCATACCGCCAAAGTAGACCAGCTGCCCGTCTATCACAATGTCGCCTATCGGCTTATAGGTTGCTTTGCAGAAAAAATTGCCGTTGATGGCCGCAACAGCCTGTGATCTTTCTACCATGCTCTGAAAGCTTTCGGGCCGGTTGGGAAAATCGCCTGCGACCACGGGGGTTATAAAGACCTTTGGATCTTTCAGGTCGGCGCTTACAACATCAACCGGTTTTCCTCTTATCTGTGTTCTTTTATGCTGAACGGGTTCTTCCGCGGCATAAAAACCCGTCTGAAGGCACAAAATGAGAGCAAGGATCATTAATGTGTAGCGCTTTATCTGCATGACAAGTATATATCGTCCTGAAAGAGGGATAACTTGTGTAAACCAACAAAGAAATTTGGCTAATTTATGCTATTTTTATGACTTAGCGAGGTAATTAACCATAGAAAAGACGCCGGCTCCGGTAGCCCCCTTCGAATATGGCCCTATCTGCCTGTCAAGGACCACGGTACCTGCAATATCCATATGGACCCATGGGGTCTCCCCCACAAATTCTTTAAGAAAGACCGCAGCGGTGCTGGTCCCGGCTTTGCCCATATTTGAGCAGTTCTTTATATCGGCAACAGAACTTTTAAGGTATTCCTTGTACTCTGGATAAAGCGGCAGCTGCCAGAGTTTTTCGCCCGATGCTTTTCCGGCTTCAATTACTTCATCAACAAATCTCTGGTCGTTCCCAAGTACCCCGGTCGCCACATCCCCAAGGGCAGAGATACAGGCTCCCGTTAAAGTGGCAATGTCTATCAATTTTGTCGCGCCCAGTTTTTTTGCATAGGTTATGCCGTCTGCAAGTATCATCCTGCCTTCGGCATCGGTAGAGATTATCTCAAGCGTCTTGCCGTCCATCGTATTTATTACATCCCCGGGCTTTAGGGCCGCTCCGTCCGGCATGTTCTCCGTCAAAGGCATCACCGCTATCACATTCTTCTTGAGCCCAAGCAAAGCGGCCGCCTCTATGGCATACAATACCGCCGCCGCTCCGGCCATGTCGTGCTTCATCTCTTCCATCTTGCTCGAAGGTTTAAGAGAAATGCCGCCCGAATCAAAAGTGATCCCCTTTCCTACCAGAGCAATGACTTCTTTTGAACTTTTTTTTCCGAAGTATTTGAGAGTTATCATTTTCGGCTCTTCTGTACTGCCTCTGGCCACGGCAAGGAGGCCGCCCATTTTAAGCTGCTGCATCTCTTTTTTGCCCAGGACTTCTATTTCCAGACCGGCAGACTCAGCCGCTTTTTTTGCTATCTTTTCAAAAATAGAAGGGGTCAACTTGTTGGATGGATGATCTGCCAGATCTCGGGCTTTGTTAACTGCCTCGCATATTACTGCAGTTTCTTGAGCTGCCGCGGCATATTTTTTGATCTCTTTTGCGTCGGCAACTGCTATCGTGACCTGAACAAGTTCGGTCTTTTCTTCTTCCCGGCTGCTCTTATACCCTTCAAATTCGTACTGCCCTATGTAGAGCCCTTCTATAAGGGCCCTCAGAACCGCCTCGGAAGGAGAAGACGGGCAAAAGCCTGCCAGCGATACTGCAAGCTCTTCAATCTTTAATTTTTTTGCCTCCTGAACTAGCTGAGCAGCAGCCGCCCTTGCCCTGTCGGCATCAAAGCCGTCCCTTTTGCCAAGCCCTGCAACGATCACCCTTTCAGGAGAGATCCTGTCATGGGTGTGTATCACGGTAAGCGTTTTTTCTTTTCCGGAGATCTCTTTCTTTGCGATAAGGCTGCCTATCAAGCCCCCTATGGCCTTATCCAGGCCCGCCGCCCCTGCCGACGGCTTAACTGCACCCTCAAAAACGCCCACGGCTATAGCGCCGCATTTTATTTTTGAAATATCTCCGCTGTCAAAAAAGATCTTCATGGTGTGTATTAAAATTTGACCTTCGGAACTTCCTGTGCACCTTCCGCGGCCTTGAACAGGGTTTTTTCTCTGTCAAACCCGAACATGCCCGCAAAGATGCTTGTCGGGAACCTTCTTACTGCTATGTTGTAGTTCTTAACGGTCTCGTTATACCTCATCCTCTCAACGGCTATCCTGTTCTCGGTGCCTTCAAGTGAATCGCTCAGCTGCCTGAAGTTGGCATCAGCCTTAAGATTTGGATAATTCTCCACTATCATCAAAAGCCTCGAGAGCGCTCCCTCGAGCCCGTTGGCCGCGCTGACTTTGTCGCTTGTAGAAGCAGCCCCTGCCAGCCTTGCCCTTGCGTCAGACACATTCTTGATGGCTTCTGTCTCGTGTATCTTGTACCCTTTAACAGTTTCCACAAGGTTAGGTATAAGGTCCAGCCTTCTTTGGTACTGGTTCTCTACCTGGGCCCAGGAGGCCTTTACCGACACATCCATTCCGACAAGATTATTATATACACCTATCACCCAGCCCCCTATTATGACTGCCCCGGCTATTATCCCTATTATCCAGATCCATTTTTTCGACATCTGATTCTCCTTTCCTACCAAGATCTCCCCGCTCCTCCCCCGCCCGATGATCCGCCTCCAAAGCCTCCGAACCCGCCTCCGCCGCCAAAACCTCCGCCAAAGGAGCCTCCGCCAAACCCGCCTCCCATCCACATGCCC
>CAYUCV010000061.1:0-3270 GCA_964443545.1 uncultured bacterium | reverse complement strand
GTTGAGCCGTCATCCGAATAGAACACCCTGACCAGTCCTTTTGGAGCTATTGAAACCAACTTTTCTGAGAGTTCGACCGCCTTCTTGTGCGTGAATCCAGCAAACATTACATGGTCCAGTTCCTTTATCTGGGACTTTACCGCTGCAACTATTTTTGAATGGCAGTGCCCGTGGACATTGCACCACCAGCTTGAAGTCGTATCATAATAGAACTTCCCTTTACCATCATAGAGCTTTATCCCTTTTGCGCTCTCTATCAGGATGGGAGGAAGATCTTCGTAATCCTTCATCTGGGTAAAGGGGTGCCAGTTGTATTTTAGATCGCGTTTGATCCATCCGCTCATGTTATTGCAGTTCATCCTTTATATGGCAGCGTTCCAAGGACCGGGACCCCGGCCAGTTCACTTATTATTAAGGGATTATCCTTAAGTATCTTTGGGTCCTGGTCCTCCTGCATATTGTTGAACACTATCCCAAGTATCTTTATCTTTCTTTTTTTCAATGCTTCAACTGTCATAAGGGTATGATTTACAGTCCCAAGTCTATTGGCTGCTACTACTATGACCGGAATCTTTAATTGATTTACTATATCGATGACTAGCGTCTTTTCATTTAACGGCACCAACGCGCCCCCTACCCCTTCAACGATCACAAAATCGAACATCTTTAATAGTCTTTTAAAAGCAGACTTTATCTTATTAACATCTATCTTTTTCTTTTCCATCCTGGCAGCAAGATGAGGGGATGAGGCTAACCTGAAACTGTACGGATTTACTAAAGGCAGAATATCTTTGATATATTTTTTTGACTTTCCTGCTATCTTGAGGTGCTGCGCTATATCACGAGAAAATCCTATGCTTCCGGTCTGCACCCACTTTTGAGTTACAACTTTTAAGCCTTTATCCGAAAGCTCTTTAAATATCCTGCCGGTTATGTATGTTTTGCCGACACCTGTATCCGTCCCGCAGATAAAAACGGCCTTCATGCCTGAGCCTCGCAAAAGAAGACCTGGTAAGTGGCCTCAAGCCCTTTATGCTTTTCTTTATAGACCTCTTCCATTTTTTTCAGCGCTTCCCTGCCAAGGTACTTTGTCCCCGAAACGCCCTGACCCTGAGTTCCCGTATATTTGATCTTCATCAGAAGATCTTTAAGGGACTTGTTCTTTTCTTTGAACACTTCTTCTTTTATCACCGTTCTTCTGAACACCCTTGCCAGGATCTTCTCGAGTTCGGTCTTTCCGTGAAAGGCTTTTGAGCTGATAAAGACATTCTTGTGAAGGCAGGACCTTAGCGTCCAGTAGAGCTCGTGAAATGTCAGGGGGCCAAAGATGGAAAAGACTATCTTCCCTCCCGGGCTTAGCAGCTTCTTAAGAGACAGCAGCGTCCCTTCAAGGTCCTTGAACCACTGGAATGCCGCATTGGACACTATAAGATCAAAAGGAGCTTCCCCGCAAAACTCTTCCGCGTCAGCAACAATGTACTCCGCATCGCCGACCTTTTTCTTTGCCTCCAGTATCATCTCGCCTGATATGTCAAGAGCGCTGATGCGTCCGGACTTATATCTGCTCCTCAACATTTTTGTGAGAAGCCCCGTCCCGCAGCCTATATCAAGGATCTGATGCGCGCTCTCCGGAAGCATGCCGGCAAGCTGCCGTGCGGCCTGCTGCTGCACACCAGCGTACCTGTCGTAGGTCTTGGCATACCTGGAAAAGTTGCGTTTAATCGTCTCTTTTGCGGTCTTGGGCATAGAGATAATGATAACAAATTACTTCAATTGTATGTGAAATCTGCCGCTTATCTCGTCGACAGTGTATCAGACGGACTTTGAAAGGGAAAGACATGCCAACATTAGAAAGGCCCTGGTTCGGTCATGATTTCAGTCCAAAGAGCAGGATATGCCCAAAATGTGCTTCTGTCTGCCAAAGGGCCATCCATCCTCAAGCGCAGGAGGTCCTCACTGTAACATACGGGACGGATCCCGCAATTATCTCGGCAAGGCTTATTGGCTGTCCGCACATCTCAATATTAGAGCCCAATCTTTGGAGGGTCGAGGTTAAAGCGGAAGCGCAGGATCTTAATATTGGACAAGATGCCGTATGTTTTTTAAAGGACCGGGAAGTTGCTGAAGTTTCCGTAATGCACAATTTTGAGAATAAATGGGAGATACCCCTTGCTGTCAAAGCTTTGCAGCTCATGCCGCCCTTATATGCTTATCTACAGAGCGAAGATCACACCATCCGAGAATTCTCGGACAGCTTTATTTTTTTCGGAACCAGAGGCAGGGGGGGGCATAAGGATATTCCCTGCTTTGACAAACAGTCCGTCCCCTATCGAAGCTCTTAAACTGGAGCCCTTTTCAGACCGCCTTGAAGGCGAGATCGGATTAAGGGTAGCTTTTAACTATGGGCGAGCGCCGATAGATCTTGGTGACGAAGCTGCCGATGTATTCCGAGCTCTGGGTCTTAAGATGCCTAAAAGAAATGAACCCAAAGGCGGTGTAGCGCTCCTCGATTTCATGCGAATATTTCAAGACGGGGCACTTTCCTCTCAATCTGTGGAAATATCTTTCGCTTTTCTGATCGCAGAACCTTTGGAGAAGTCATAGGCTAAAAAGGCAGATGTCCGCCTTCATCGATAAATACGAACTCCCCATCCGGAAGTTCTTTCTTTAGAGCTATTATCTCGTTTAAGGGTACTATCCTGTCTTTCATCCCATAAATGAATTTGACCTTCAAATTCTTTAGTTTATTAATATCCAGCTGGGTATTCAATAAATAATCCAATCCTTCAAAAAGTTTTTCCGCGTCAAATTTATCAAGATATTCTTTCATCAAAGCGCCTTTAAACCATTTAAGTTTTTCTGTCTCATCCTTTGAAAAACATTCATAATAAAACTTATAAAGATAAGCCTTCCGGCTATCTTTTATATGTCGTTTGACTGTATCTATCCCTTCTTTATCATATTTCTTTTTTACGCTGACAAGGATCAGCTCCTCAACCATTTCCGGATGTTTTACCGCAAAGTCCGCCGCGCAGTAACCCCCAAGAGACCAGCCGAAGACAGAGATCTTTTTAATATTGTTTTGTTCTGCAAACTCAAGGAATTCGGTTTCAAATGTGTTTGGGCTAAATGGTACAGGCAGAATGTAATTGTAAGGCAGATCCAGTTTTTCGAAGATCCGGTGGTCCGTTGCCCAGCCGGGGAGAAGGATAAGGGAGCCGTCGCGGCGATTATTGGTTATCTTGAACATTTGGCCCTCACCCTACCCTC
>CAYUCV010000060.1:0-3273 GCA_964443545.1 uncultured bacterium | reverse complement strand
TCCAGGCACTCCAAAATAAAAAGGCAGCTGAAAGGCACCACGAGAAAGAACAGGATCTCCTCAAGCGGCAGCCCCGCAAGCTTGAAGCCGCTTATATAGGCCGGATTAAAGGACCAAACACCTATTTTGGTAAAGATGATATCCCACACCACAAAAGGAATGCCGACCGCTAAAATTGAAAGAAAGACCGCTTTGTACCTTTTTCGGTATCTGACAGGTGCAAGATTGCCGAATAAAAGCGGAAAACTGACGATCAACAGGTCAAGCGCAAGATATAAACTCATTTTATCTTTCCTCCATAAGCAATAATATTTTTCAGCGCATAGAGCAGTATCTTTGTGCGGGAGGGTTTGACCTTTTTCGAAAAAACAATGCGGGGGGCTTTTTTTATCTGCTGCGCCGTCCAATCATACATGTCCGAGGCGGTCTTTACTGGCACCAGATATTTTTTCGGCAAAAATCTGAACCCGGCAGCGGCTTCTTCCATCCATGTCCTGTACCTGTCGATTTGAAACAATATGAGGTTTTCAAAAGACCTTTTTGAGGCCGAAGCGCTGCAAAGATCTATTGAGCTTAAGCCGAAGCTCTTAATTTCGTCCTGCGGCAGATAGGTCCTTCCAAGCGCAAGGTCTTCTTTTATATCCCTAATAAAATTGATAAGCTGCATAGCCTTTCCAAGTTGTCTGGCACAGTTATCCGCCTCTTTGGGAAGCTCCATTATCCTTGCCATCATAAGCCCGATCACTTCCGCGGACCCGTAGATATACTCTTCCAGCTCTTTGATGTCGCGATAGGAAGTTTTGACAAGGTCTTTTTCCATGGAGGACAAAAACGCGCCGGCCCAGGACAGATCAAAAACTTTTTCTGCGGAGAGCCGGACAAATCCGTCTATAACGCTGTTGCCGCTTTTTTCATTGCTAGCGGCTTCTTCGTATTCCTTCTTGAAAGAATAAAAGCCTTCCTTATCCTGCGGAACTCTGTCAACAAGATCATCTGCCGTCCTTACAAAAGCGTACAGTTTAAAGACATCCTCTCTGGCCTTTTTCGGAAAGAATAGGGATGAAAAGTAGTATGTCGTGCTGCCGGAGCGGAATATCTTATTAAGAACTTTGTCCGGCATATTGTTCATTTATGGAAGAAGCACAGATCTGCGCGCTTATGAGGACCATCGGGACCCCTATCCCGGGATGGTTGTAGGCCCCGCAATAATAAAGACCGTCCGCTTTTTTACTCTTTCTGGCAGGCCTGAAAACCGCTGTCTGAAAAAGGGTATGGGAAAGCCCGAGAGATGTTCCCTTGTATGAGTTGTATTCCCTGATAAAATCGTTGTGGGCAAAATCTCTTTTCACTATGATCGAGTCCTTTATGCTATCTCCGCACAGCTTTTCCAGGTGAGCTATGGTCTTATTAAAGTACTTTTCCCTTATCTGCGGCAGGTCCTCTATCCCTGCGGCGACCGGCACAAGGACAAAAAGGTTTTCGCATCCCTCGGGAGCAACGGAGGGATCGGTCTTTGACGGGCAGCTCACATAAAAAGAGGGGCTGTTTGGCCACTGCGGTCGCTTAAAGATGGTGTCAAAATGCTCGCTCCATTTTTCGTCAAGATACAGGTTGTGGTGCTGCAGCCCCTTTATCCTCTTGTTGAGCCCCAGGTATATCAGGTAGGCAGAGGGCCCCATCTTTCTGCTTTCCCAATAGCGCCTGCCGTAAGAGCACCATTCTTTGTCAAGCAGTTTTGACTCGGCATGCTCGTAATCGGCATTGACGACAACCAGGTCGCATGGATAGCTGCCCCGGTCCGTTTCAACTCCGCAGGCTCTGCCGCCGGACACTTTTATCTTCTTCACCTCTTCACTAAGCCTGATCTCTACCCCGTTTTCCGAAGCGACTTTTTCAAGCGCCTCCGTGATACGGCCCATTCCGCCCATGGGGTACCAAACCCCGAGGCCAAAGTCGACATGGCTCATTATCGAATAAAGAGCCGGGGTATTGTCGGGAGATCCTCCCAGAAAGACCATCGTGTACTCAAGGACCTTTCGCAGTTTTTCGCTCTTAAAATATCTCCGAGCGAATTTATCCACGCTTTCAAAAATATGGAGCCTGAGCCCCTGTGTTATCAGGCGCAGGTCAAAAAAGTCTGTAACAGAAGCAAAATCCCTGTACAGGAATTCCTTCATGGCTATATCGTACTGGAATTTGGCGGCTTCCAGGTAGCGGCGGAGTTTTTGCGCCGAACCCGGCTCTATATCTTCAAAAACCTTTTCTATCCCGTCCATGGATGAAGGTATATCAATTGGAGCAGAGTCCCCGAAAAAGACCCTGTAATTTGGATCAAGACGCTTTAACTCAAAGAGGTCGGTGATCTTTTTTCCAAAAATTGAGAAATAGTTCTCGAACACTTCCGGCATTAGGTACCAGGAAGGCCCCATGTCATAGACAAAACCTTTTTCTCTCCATACCTGCGCTCTGCCTCCGGCCTGGGAGTTTTTTTCTATTACTGTTACCGAAAATCCGGCCCTGGCAAGCAGGTTGGCAGCGGCAAGGCCGCCAAATCCGGCGCCGACAACTATGACCTTTTTTTTGCTCAGGATACTGTCCTTAAAACGCCTTCGAACACTTTTTCCGCCGGACCTCTCATAATAATATGCTTGTCCTGTTCCCATTCAATTTCCAGGTCGCCTCCGGGCAGATGGACAGAGACCTTTCTGTCCGTAAGTCCATTGAGGATGGCGGCAGCAACCGCCGCGCAGGCCCCGGTCCCGCAGGCAAGGGTCTGTCCCGCTCCCCTTTCCCAGACCTTGAGGTCCATTTCGCTGCGGCTTATGACCCTGGCAAATTCCACATTGGTCCTGTCGGGGAACTGGGGGAGATTTTCTATTACCGGCCCGATCTGCGCAAGATCTACCGCCTCCAGGTCATCCACAAAGATGACGCAATGCGGGTTCCCCATGGAAATTTTGTTGATCTTATAGGAAGTCCCCTCAACCTTGAGAGTTTCGTTAAGAACCTCTTCTTTGGGAACCCCCATATCAACTTCTACACCGATGAATTTGCCGTCGTCCTCAATTATCGCGGGAATAATTATGCCCGCCAATGTCTCAACGGAAATGATATCGGACCGCTCGGGTGCGGCAACGGGGGGATTGGGTACGGGCAGGACTTCGGCAAGCTCAGTCGAGTCGCGGCTGCCTGCCCCTACAGGTCCATCCGCACCCATCTTATTTTCCCAAATATACCTGGCAAAACATCTTATCCCGTTGCCGCACATCTCGG
>CAYUCV010000059.1:0-3602 GCA_964443545.1 uncultured bacterium | reverse complement strand
TGTCAAACCGCTTTTATCAATGGCGCAGAAGGAGCATCACAAAGATGCCGAGCAGAATGAACAGGAGCTGGAGCCAGGCTCTGGGGAAATCTCTCTGCCCGTGCAGCGACGGGATCAGGTCCGAAGCAGCTATATAGATAAAACCTCCCGCTGCAAGCGGCAAAATGAATATTATTCCTTCTTTTATCCCGGCGCCAAAAATAAGCACGAACAGAGCTCCGGCAACGGCAAAAAGTCCGGACAATAAGTTCATCAAAAGCGCTTTTTTGGGCTCTAGGCCTCCATGGACAAGAACACCGAAGTCCCCTATCTCCTGAGGTATCTCGTGGAGGATGACAGCAACAGTGGTGGCTATCCCGACTGGAATGCTTATCAGATAACTGGCAGCAATGGCAAGGCCGTCAGAAAGGTTGTGCGCACCATCACCTATTATATTCATCAATACCACGGGGTGAGGATGATCCTTGGATGTCGGGACATGGCAGTGGCGCCACAGAACGAACTTTTCGAGAATAAAGAAAAATAGTATGCCCGCAAGCACCAGAAGGGATACTTCTGTGATACCGCCTATCTCCTCTACGCTTTCAGGGATAAGATGGATAAAAGCTCCCCCCAAAATACCTCCAACCGCAAAACTCACCATAAAGAACAGAAGCTTTCTAAGTAGTTCCGGTTTTAAGGCAAGCGTAAAAACACCTATCAAAGAGATGAAGCTGACCAGAAAGACGGACACAAGCGTGTATGACCAGATGGTTAGCATTTTTCATATTATATCACAGAAAAAAGAGCGGAGATGCGATCTCCGCTCCCTGATTACCGCAAAAAATCAGAACTCAGCGGTCAAACCGATCGTTGCAATGTTGTCCGAGACATCGCTCATCGCTATTGAATAGCCTGCATCCAGCCTTATGGCCTGCGTAGCCTGCCAGCGTCCGGCAATCTGGATATTGTTAAGCAGCTCCCGCTGAAGGCAGGAGGAGCCGGTATATTCGACAGCGGCCTCTATACCAGATGCTAACTCCTTTTCAAAAGCAACTCCGTAGACAAATGTGTCATCCTGCGAGGAATTGGCGGGATCTCCGACCACGGTATAGCCTGCGTTAAAATGCGATTTTATCCCGGCCAGTTCTTTTGACAGTATAAGCAGCAGTCCGTAATCGGTGAATCCCGATCCCAGCCCCGTTACCACATCACCGTTCGTCAATTTTATGTCTAACCTTGCAGTTACTCCCTCTTCTTCCGAAAAATCTTTAAGCCTTAATTTTGCGTGAAGCACTGCATCAGCAAGTCCCGATACAGCGGATGTGTTGTACGGCAGTTCCAGCCCCAGGTCAAATCCGGGAAAGAAACCTCTTTTCAACTGACAAACCAGTCCCTGAGAATCACCGCCTCCCGCCTTAGGGGAAATGAGGTTGTATCCGGCTTCAAACTCATACGCGCCGGGGTCCAGAGTGCCGTAATCGTCCGTCACAAGAGGCCTTGCAGCAAAAGCCGCAGAGGATGTCAGCATAATGAGCGCAACTAAAAACACCGATAGTCTGTTCATTCCGTTACTTCCTTTCTTCATAATATAGGCCGCCAGCCAGAACACCGCCAGAGTTATCAGGACACCTGCTATTCCTGCGGTAGCAGTGGACAGCCCTCCTTCGGGAACTCCGGGCGTGCTGTAATCCGGCAGAGGAGCGCTTCTTTCCTGCGCGCTTTCTATAAAGCCAAGGTTTTCCGCCACCTTTTCGAGGCCGTCCGGATGGCTTGAGGCAAAGAACGAAGCAGCAATAGCCACAAGAAGGACGGCAAAGAATATTTTTTTCATTTAACACCCTCCTCCTGCGGCCCGTCGGTGAGAGCTCTAAAAAGATAAACAAAGGCAACTGTTATGGCAGCCTCAGCCAGGCCTATCAGAGCATGCACCTTGAGCATTGCAGAAGATACTGCTCCGAGCTCTATAGTACCCGAGAACCCTATCTGAAGCGAACACATAAGAGATGCAAAAAACACCGAACACCAGGCCGCGACAGCTATGGAGAGCCACTCGGGCAGAGCCTTATTGAGCCAGTAATATATGTAGTAGCAGCCCAAAGACCCGATAACGGCCATGTTCACTATGTTGGCTCCCAGAGCCAGAACTCCTCCATCGGCAAAGAAGAGCATCTGCACTGCAAGCACCACAGAGATCACGATAGCACCCGCAAAAGGCCCCACTATCACAGCGGCCAGAACGCCGCCTATAAGATGCCCCGAGGTTCCACTTTCTATAGGAAAATTGAACATCTGGGCCGCAAAAACAAGCGCAGCCACCATCCCCATCTTGTATATCTGTTGTTCCCCAAAACCCGTTAGAACTCTTTTCCCGGTATTGATGGCTTTATTCATGCCGGCCAGCGCTGCAGCAGGCATTACAGCGGTCACCGCCTGCCTGACCCTGGCAACACAATAGGCCAAAGCCACTGCGGCAGCCCCAATCATTCCCGCGGACATTTTTGGGTCCAAAAAACCGTCCGGAATATGCATTAAAGTCCCTCCCCTGTAGAAGTCATGACAAGCTTGCCATGCTTAACTCCTTTTGTAGCAATAAGCCTGTCCGCAATGGACGAGATAATATCCCCCTTTCCTTTAAGTATTATCACTTCCGCGCAGTTATGCGCGTCGAGATGTATGTGCGTGGAAGCGATTATGTTCTGGTGATGGTCATGCTGGATGTCAGTCAATTTATCCGAAAGCAGCCTGGCGTGGTGGTCGTAGACAAGGGTCAGAGTCCCGACAACATCTTTTTTTCTGTCCTTCCACTGTTCCTCTACCAGATGCTCCCGGGTAAAATCCCTGAGGGCCTCGGACCTGTTGGCATAACCTTTGAGCCTGACTATGCGGTCCAGTTTAGAAAGGAGCTCTTTCTCCATAGAGATCCCGAATCTTTTTATGTTGGTCATGGTAGCACTATTATTACATTGTTGCTACCGGATGTCAAGACAGGGGCATTCTTGACTTTCGCCCCGGCATCCTTATAATTATGTAGACAGCACATGAAAGGCTACAGACAATGAAAAAACTGCTTCCGGGCGCTCTTGCGCTTGCCATTTTAATGCTCGGCACAACTGCCTTTGCCTTAACCAAAGAAACCTTTAAGCTGTCTTCTTCCGCCTTTGAGGACAGGGAAGCTATTGACCTTCAATACGCCGGCCCCGGGATAAAAGGAGGAGGAAATATCTCGCCGCCTCTGACCTGGGAAGGCGCGCCTGATGGCACAGTTTCCTTTTCTATCTCCATGGTGGACTTGACGGACAACAACCTCATCCACTGGGCGGTACTTAACATCCCCTACTGGGTAACGAACATAAACAGAGCGGCGTCTCCATGGTACATGCCTTACGCCTGCTCGGAGCTGCGCAACGCCTTCGGCACCATCGGTTATGCCGGGCCGGACCCGGAAAAGGGCTCGGGCCCTCATGTTTATGAGATAACACTGTACGCTCTTAACAAAACAATAGACATAAAGGGCAATCCTTCATTTGAAGACATAAGGCATCATGTTTTTGACGCAGTGATCGGCAAAGCGTCTCTACGGGGAAAGTTCGAGAACAGGTAGAGCAGGCAGAAAGATCTGG
>CAYUCV010000058.1:0-3953 GCA_964443545.1 uncultured bacterium | reverse complement strand
GCCATCTACATTTTCCGGCAATTTCCCCGCCTGACCTCCAGGGCGATAGTCGATGTTGGAAACAAAATCCGGCAAGGGAATGAACACGGCTATGTTATATCTTCAATGAAGATACAACTTATAGCATGTAGAAGCGTGAGACACAAAAGTCTTAGGATGGGGAGGTTTGAGCTCAGATCATGATGAACATGTTTTGACAATTGCTTATATCATGTTAATATGTTATTGTTTAGTTAACATAAGTTAATATAATATTGTTGAATTAACATAAAAAAGGGCTGAAATAGCTAAAATATTCAAAGAAGGAGTCTATTATGAAAAGCAAGTATTATTCTATTCCTGAGTATGCGAGGCTGATCGGGGTCAGCAGGATAGCGGTATATAATAAAGTCAAAAAGGGTCAGATAAAAGCTGTCAAAATAGGAAGAAACTATGCTATTCCCGAAGAGTTAGTTCTTGGACGGTCGCTGAGCGCCAAAGACAGGGAGGAGATCGACAAGGCTATAGAGAAAACAGTAAAGGAATACGGGGAAACATTAAAGCTTCTCGGCGGCGAATAAAAATATATGATAAAGATCACGGTAAAACATGTTGAACATATAGCATTTGAACTGGCCAGGGAAAGAATGACATTCAACCAGCCGATCCCGGATTTTTCTACCAGGTTCCCGAATGTTCTCGAGAGCTGTCTGGCGGCACCGTTCCAAACATTCGGGGGAAGGTCGCTAAAACGCGGATTTATCGCAAAAGCCGCCATGCTTTTTTATTTAATGACCAAGAACCATCCGTTTGAGAACGGTAACAAGAGAATAGCCATGACCACCTTGTTCGTTTTTCTCCACATGAATAAAAAATGGCTGAATGTTGACGCGATAGAACTTTACAGGTTCGCGGTGTGGGTTGCCTCAAGTCCGGCTAAAATGAACGAAGAGATCGCAAAATTGGTCGAAAAATTCATTAAGGACCATATTGTGGATATCTGATCACCGGCTGCCATGAGTATCCCGCATCAATTCCGCCTTAAGCGGAGAGTCAACATTTCCTTCATCGGGGACATTTCTCAAATACGCTGCAACTATTTCATCGATCGGCGCGTGAGCTCTGATCAGATCGAGGACTTCGTTCACTCTGCCCCAGACGCCATTTTTCCATGATTGATGTCGCACTGCCAGCAGATCCGCTCTATAGAACAAATTTTGCAGTTGCTGTTTTTGTCCGGTGGTCAAATTAAGATAGCCGGTGATGCCGTTGTGGTCATATGCGTTGCCATGACTGCCGGACCCGTCCAAAAAGCCGCAAATATCACCGGAGGGGGAATAGATGTCCCTGTTGGGGCGGAACACTATGGGGGATCGATCATACATTTGGAACAGATCCGGGCCAAGTCTTTTTATGGCGAAGAAGAGATCATCATTGGATTCCTCTCGCATAACTCTTCTGTCGGGATGGAGCATATGGAAAGTCGGGTTTAGGAACATTATTCCTCCCGTATCCAGATGGTCAAGCAATCTGTCTACAGCGGACTGCTGGGACGGGCTAGTTTGAACATTTATTGCATCGTCAGAAAATGGAAGGCCTTCCTCATCGGTCATATTATGAGAGGTAAACGGCATCGTTCTTAGCCCTTCTCTGGCTCTCAAGTGATGAAGGGTCATGCATACGGAAATGAAATCGAAAGTTTCGTCAGGAAGAAAATTGGGGCTCATAACATTGTTCTTTGGCAAAGCGGCGTTAAGATAAAGAATGTTTTTTACAGATGTTTGGGAAAGAAACTCCCCGGCCTCGTCAACATATGGGCTTCTTACTATTTTGCTGCCCCGTATGGAGTAAGCTGGCATGGCAATATCGCTGCCGGTAAAGCTTATCCCTTCCGGAAAGACGGACCTCAATAAATTTAGAGTAGGGGCCCCCGCGTCTTTTGGAGCAGAACCGATATCGAGCCATTTGTAATTGTCTTTTTCCGTAACGCTGATCGAAATGTCCGGCAAAAAGGAAGGGATATACTGCGGGATAACACTTTTTGGGTTTGCGTATACGGGGTGTTCCATGACCATATAGTCCTGAACTTCTTGAGGCATAAAAGCCATAAGTTCCTGGGAAAATAAAGGTCTTCTCGTCAAGATATTGGCTGTTGCAACAGCAAGAGGCATAAACCTGTGGGCACCGCTTGCCGTCCAGGCTTTGTATCCCGGCAGAAGAGCGGGCAGGGCTTTAAGGCATCCAAGATTCCAGGGAAGGACAAGCTTGGCCAGTGCATTTTCTGCTTCTCTGAACCTGGCAGTATCGCTTGATGCATCAATGCCAAAGACCGCCGATGCCGCAGTAAGGAATTGTTTTCTGTTAATGAAGATGGTCCCGTTTCTGTTGACTGCTGTCATCAATCCGGCGGTTATCAGTCCGGGAATAATTCTTGATATAGACATTTCAGGTGTCCTTAAAATAGTATCGTCGGGGCTTTTGACGGATTTCAGTTTGCCTGGGGAGGGGGGAATCCAAGACTCTAAATAAAATTAACCGCACCAGGATCGATGCCATTCCTGATGATGTCCAAAAAGGACTGCATTTCGATTATTTGTGCGGGGCTAAGAGGGGAAAGGTCGGTCAATTCGCCGAGAAGACCGTTCATTGTTTTTAGTTTGCAGGATGGGGGGCAGGGGGTTCTTTCGGATAACAGGCGCGTTCTTTGCTGTCCCGTCCAAATTGTTCGAAGATCGTCTTTGCTAAGATCCCCTGCCATAAAACGCGGGTCCCCGTCCCTTTCGGAGCACAAATATACCCTGCCGTCATAGGCGACGCTTCCTGCCAGGTTAACGGACAGGCAATTATTTGTCGTGTCGGGATCCTCTGCCGATCGTTCGACAGCCTCCTCGAACAGAGAGGCCGCAAAGACAAGATCGATGGGATAGGAAGCCAGCATTTCCCTGATGGCCTCAAACCCTTCCCGGGCCCTTTCTGCGATGTCAGCGGATATTTGCTTTCCTGTATCGGGGTCTATCTGTCCGTAATTGATAACAGGCTTAATCTGGACCGTGTTTATGCGGGCCTGCGGATCACTGTCCATCAGGTCTTTTAAGAAAGTTCCTATGGAAGTCATCCGGTCCACATTGGTTTTATTGATAATCGCGCTCAAATTGAATTCTGTGGGGTTTTCGCTTGCGGCCCTTGCAAGCAATGCTATATTTCTTTTGACCCTTTCAAAATACCGCAGGCTGTCGAGCCCATGGAACCTCATATAATCTCCGGGGTCCGCGGTGTTAAGACTAAGCCTGATGAAGGCAAGGGGAAGACCGGCCAAAACCTGAATGGACCTTTCGCTTAGCAAAAAGCCGTTGGTAAAAAGCCCGGTTTGAAAAGCCCCCGTTTTGCCGCCGGCATACTCAAGACCTTTCAAAGTATCTCGGTTGGCAAAAGGCTCGCCGCCCCCGGTAAAGATGACCCCTTTGATATCCGCTTCTTCAAGCTTGTCCAGCAAAGTCATCATGAGCTCGTAAGGCATTACCCTTTTGGAAAGATCCGCGATCGTCCTTTCTTTCCAGCCGCTATAGGTGCAGTGAGGGCATTGGTAAACGCATTCCAGTGAAGGCACAAATTCCATCGTTACGGGCATGATCTCCTGTGGCAGCCCCCTTAATGCCGCATCAACCCTTTCCTTGTGCCAAAGTATCTTGTAATGCATCGACAGATTCGAGGTGTTTGACGCAAAGGCCCTGATCCTGTCTGCCAGCTTAGTCTGGTATGGCCTAAGAAGCGGATCAGCGCTTACAGCAGCAGACAGGTTTAGAGGCAACCTGGCGTCTCTTATCTTAAGATTCAAATTGTATCCTTTCGATGGTTTGGTAAAAGTTTATCGGACTTTTTTTGGGCTGGTTTCAGCCTGTTTTGAACTCGCGCAAAAGATGCGCCCTACCCAGGTTGCAAACGCTCTGCGGATAATGTATATTCAATTACAATAG
>CAYUCV010000057.1:0-4212 GCA_964443545.1 uncultured bacterium | reverse complement strand
AGGTCCAGGACCCTCGGGAGCTTCATCTGGCGGCGGGCTCAAGATCAGGCGGCATTGTATGTGTGGAGGTATAGGAGAAAACAATGGTTTTTGATGCATCAAATGTTATTAGATCAAACTTTACTAACGGTGTAAATCCGTTTTCAGCGGCTATTTCTATCTGGAAAAGTGCAGATGATGTTATCAATGCTTACAAGAGTTGGCTGGACACTCAAAAACGCAATGACACAGTAATAACCGAGGAAACTGATACTGCTCAAGATTTTATTAGGTTTTTAGAAAGTCGGACCAGAACCGCACAAATCAGTTTGACGACCACTGATACAAATCTTGCTGACGCTGATGGAATTACAGGTGACGAGAAATATGTCTTGGCAGCATCTCCTACGGGTACAGTAGTTCCCGGGACTGCAAAAGATACAGTCCTTGGCACAGTAGCCTTTGTCCATCATTCAAGGACAGGGGCCAATCCTGATTCCGTGGTAAGGTGGCATATTGTTAGAACTCCGAATGGGCTATTTGAGGCCCGAAAGCTCAAGGACAATCCCAGCCCGTTCGGTGGCGATCCTTATGAGGAAGCCTCAACCATAAGAGCCGCTAATGCTGAAAAATTGATAGGTGAGATGAGAACGCTCATTCCTGAAGACTCCAAGAGCGAATATTCCCTTGAGTTGTATAACGATAAAGGGATGAGGATTAAAAACCTGGAGGTTGAGGGACAAAAACTAGAAGCTCAGATGTGTGATATAGAAAAATCTACCATAAACTGGGAAAAAAAGCAGCGCAAGATGCAGGAAAGACAGTGGAAACTTCAGCTGTATCAGGCAATACTGGATGCGCTACAGTCCGGGGGCAAACTTTTCGGGATAAAGATGTTTTGATCTGTCGGGCAAAGGAGGGGCATGTATGTCAATAGAAGGAACAATAGGGCTGGCAAACACAAATGACGCTATTCAGGACGAGACCAGGGACACCATGGCCGAGATGTATGATGTAAAGAACGAAACGCTTTTGGCAATGCACAAAAAGGCCGAAAAGATAGTGGATGATGCACGCTCGGATGCGTTTTTTGACGCGCTTGGCTCGATCGGCAAGGCGATCTTTTCGATCTTTTGATGGCGCAAGTTTTGTCAGGCAGGAGCCGATAGACTGATAGGAGAAGAAAAATGGCTGAAGCGGCTGCAGTAGCAAGAGGTAACCCGGGAGCGCAAGGACCTGCAAAAAGCGGTCCCGGTCTGCGTCCGGGTGGTCCTGGCAAAACCAGTGTTAAAGGAGCTCCCGGCCAGCCCGGAGAAGTTGGACTTACAGAGAACAGTTCTGCGAGCCTTGCCGCAAGAGCGGCAGTCGCTGGCAAGCAAAGAGGCCTGGCCGAAAAATGCGATGAGTTTGCCTCTTCCGCCTCGACGCCGGAAGGCGCTGCCCTATGCCGAAGCGCCGCGGACTCGTTCAGGAACTCGGCATCGGCCGCTGAAAGGGGCGACTCTGAAAGCGCCGCCCGCTACCACGAATCCGGGATGATGGCTCTTGCGGGCACGATCTCCAGGTGCAAGGACAAGGGGCTCGAAGCAAAAAAGGGAGAGATAGACGCAGTGCTGAAAACTGCTGAAGTGTATAGAGAAGCCAATAAATGGAACGGGATCTTTGGCTTACTCAAGGCAGGGATCCAGATAGCGCTGTTCTTATAGGTGAAAACAAATGAGCGGAATCGCGACGAATTTCATACAAAAAAGGGGCGAGATGCAGAGTGAGCAGATAGAAAGTGCTACCGAAAACCTTTATAAGCAGTGGGAAATGGAAGCGCAAAAAGAGCTGGCCGAGGCCAACCTGGAAGCGGCCAAGGCACAGTCCGGCAAGAAATAAGGAGGATAGATCATGTCAAGCATATACCAGGCAGGGTCTGCGGTTAATGACGCGATGGATGTGATGGACGATTATCAGCAGACAGCGGCAGACCTTACCGATGCCTTCAGCAACACGGATTACGAAGACACCGATGTAGAGATACCTATTTCGGGGATCTCGACAGATCCGGAGATAATAGCCTATCTTAACAAGTATGACACCGATGGCGACGGACATATAAGCAGGGATGAATACAACAAGGCCATGACAGGACTGCAGGACATGACCAATACTTTGACCAATATAGCTGCGATGACGGCCGAAACAGCCGAAAAGATAGCCGAAGCCCTGCTTGCGGTGGCAAAATACTTCTAAAAGCAACGCAAGTTTTGCTCCCGGTACGGCGATAGGGTAAATAGAGGGGTAAAGATGACGAAAGTTGCGGACATAAACACGGCGGCCAGACAGGTAAGTGATATAATAAACTCCATCAAAGGGGAACTGACCCAGCCGTCCTCTGTTTCCAATGTCGATCTCGGGAGTTCACAGTCAAAGGTCAGCGATAACAGCATAAACAAAATAACAGAGACTCTATCCAAAAACAGAACAGAGAGGGGGTGAAATAATATGGGACAAGTCAACGACTTAGGAAACAGCATCAACATGGCGAATGCGGTCGCTCTGCAGTCCATGATAAACCTGGCTCAATCAGCAGCCGGAAAGGATATCACCGTCAACGATGTTGCTCTCGGTACCGCCCAATATACATGGAACGGGGATAATTGGACGGATAAAGACGGAGCAACGGTTAACGACAGTGGTCTTATCAAAAGATTGAACGAAGCTGCTGGCGGAACCAGCATGTTGGAAGATGGAACTACCGCAACCGTAATCCAGGATACAGTAGTTAAAATAGGAGAATCGGTTCTCGCAGGTGGTCTGGTTGAGCTTCAGTTCAAGATAGACCAGATGATGGCTGCGGTTCAGGAAGGCATCAAGAACACAGGTAAGGTGTCGCAGACAAGGGAAGGCGCCGCAAGGGCGTAAGGCGACGCATTGTAACCAAGAAAACAATGCAACCGACCCCCCTGGTAAAAACAGGGGGGTTTCTGTTTTTTAGGGGTGGAGGGGGCAAGCTTTAAGTAATGAGCGCTCGAGACTACCGACTCACACTATTGCTCAAGACCAGTAAGCGCGGACAATACTCGAATCCGGACAAGTATGAAGTGTGAGTTTGAGTCTTGAGTATTGAGCACTTCAGCTCTTGCCCCAACTTCAGCCTTCAGCCCTTGCCTTCTATCCAATGCAAGTTTTGGCTATCCCGCCTCGATTAATATCTGTGGGACCGAAATAATGCACCGGAGGTAAAGAATGGCAACAAATAACATAAATAACCTGAATATTGCCTCGACCGCCACAGGAACCCCTCAGGTAAAAGCCCCCATAAAAGAGGGTTTAAAAAGCTTTTATGATGCTATGTTCTCCCTTGCCGTGGCCGCGGCCAACGCTGGTGCCGGCAATGGAGAGGAGATCCAGGTGGGTGGCACAACTTACGATTTTGCCAACAGCGTTGATCTTGCCGGTACCATAGCAAAGGCAGACTTTAACGTCCAGGCCTATTCACAGGCCATACAGTTCATCCTCAAGGTCGATGTCACCTATATCACGGACCTTTATAAAGAAGCCGGAAGAATGGTTGGTTAAAGAAGGGAGCTCTTGATCCATGTTCTTTCTGGCCAAAAGATATCCTGCATACGAGGCGCCTCTTGCCGGGGCAACAGTGGCGCCTCCGGCAAAACAATATATTCCGGAAGCCTGGGCAGGGGATGGAAAGAAGTTCGTATTTGAGGCAAGAGATGGAGAAACAGGATACGAAAAATGGGAAAAGACCAGTCTCAAGTTCTTTGAGATGTTCAAGTGGTTGTATGAATATATGGGGAAAAGCGGAAATAACAGCATTGCTTATGGTGCTGGGGAAGAAAGAGTTGAACATGAAATTGACGAGGATAAAGATTCCAGCATAAGGGATTATAAGGGCAAGGACCTGTTGGCACAAGCACAGGCAAAAGCAGCAGGCGCACAGAGTTTTAGATACAAAAATATGGACGGGAGCACCGTCCGCACAGAGTATAACGGGTATTCCGGGCATCTGCAGTCTGATCCCACAGACCCGTTCGGATTCATTGATTGCGTAAGAAATTCGACAGTTCAATCCCTAGAAGCGGAGGAGGTGTCAAGAACAGCGGTCACCGACCATGCCCACTACCAGAGGATGATAAGCATCGGGGGCAGTCAGACGGGCATAGCAAACAAGAGAAAAGACACTCTTGTGACCAATAGTGACGAAGCAAAAAGCGTGAAAGGCCTCCA
>CAYUCV010000056.1:0-4284 GCA_964443545.1 uncultured bacterium | reverse complement strand
CCCCCTTATTATGCTATATTTACCTCTATAATGAACCTGCTTTCAATTAATGAGCTGTCTTCTTCCTTTATAGAAGAGATATATAACCTTACGGCAGAGCTAAAGAAAGAGCCGCTAAAGCCTCTGCTTAAGGGAAAGACCGCGGCGATGATCTTTGAAAAGCCATCCAACAGGACGCGGGTCTCTTTTGAAGTGGGGATGTTCCAGCTTGGCGGGCATGCCGTTTCACTTTCCGAGTCGATGCTCCAGATAGGCAGCCGCGAGTCGGAGGCCGATGTGGCGCGCACTCTTTCCCGGTATGTTGACTGCATAATCTACCGCACCTTTGAGCATTCAAAAGTTGAAGAAATGGCAAAATATGCCTCGGTTCCTGTTATCAATGCCCTGTCGGACAAGGCGCATCCGTGCCAGGCGCTGGCGGATGTATATACGATACGGGAAAAATTCAAAATCCTAAATCCTAAATACGAAACAATAAAGATCGTTTTTGTCGGGGACGGCAACAATGTTGCGCGCTCGCTCAATGAATTGTGCAAGAAAACAGGGATAAAGTTCCTTCTTTGCTGTCCCAAGGGGTATGAGATGGAGGGTTGCGAGATCTCGCATGACCCAAAAGAGGCGGTCAAGGACGCGGATGTGATCTACACCGATGTCTGGGCGTCGATGGGGCAGGAAAAGGAAACAAAGAAGAGGAAAAAGGATTTTGCAAAATTTCAGGTAAATATGGATTTGATAAGGGCAAACGGCCGTTTGCCCCAACGCAATTTACCGTTGGTCATGCATTGCCTGCCGGCCCATCGCGGGGATGAGATCACAAATGAGGTCATCGAAAGCCCGAATTCCATCGTGTTTGACCAGGCCGAGAACAGGCTGCATGTGCAAAAGGCTGTACTCGTGAAATTATTGGGAGAAATTAAATGAAAAAAATAAACAAAGTCGTGCTTGCCTATTCGGGGGGCCTGGACACCTCGATAATGATAAAGTGGCTCAAGGATAATTACGGCTGCGAGGTGGTCTGCTTTGCGGCGGATGTGGGGCAGGCGGAAGAACTAAAAGGGTTGAAGCAAAAAGCCCTGAAGACAGGGGCTTCGAAGATCTATATAGAGGACCTGCGCTCCGAGTTTGCAAGTGAATACATCTTTAAGATGCTCAAGGCCGGAGCGGTTTATGAAGGCGAGTACCTGATGGGGACCTCTATAGCGCGTCCTTTGATAGCCAAAAAGCAGGTGGAGATAGCCAAAAAGGAAAAAGCCGAGGCAGTTGTACACGGGGCTACCGGCAAAGGCAACGACCAGGTAAGGTTTGAACTCACATTCATGGCGCTGGCCCCGGAACTAAGGATAATAGCCCCCTGGAGGGAGTGGGAACTAAAGTCCCGGGAAGAAGAGCTGCAGTATGCCAAAGACAACGGCATTCCGCTCAAATTTGCCAAGGGAAAACCTTATTCCATGGACAGGAACCTGTGGCACATAAGCTACGAGGGCGGGATACTTGAAGACCCCTACAATGAGCCTGACGAGGGCATGTTCATTCTTACGGCTTCTCCGGAAAAAGCCCCCAACCGGCCGTCATATGTCGAGATAGGCTTTAATAAAGGAGAGCCTGTCAGCGTTAACGGCAAAAAAATGGCGCCCGTGGCGCTGATAGAGCATCTTAACAAGATCGGCGGGCGCAACGGTATAGGCAGGGTTGATATTGTTGAGAACCGGCTTGTGGGCATAAAGTCGCGCGGAGTTTATGAAACTCCAGGAGGAACCATCCTGTACGCCGCGCACAGGGCGCTGGAATCCATAACTCTTGACAAAGATACCTCTCACTATAAGGAAATAGTGTCCAAGAAATACGCGGAACTGGTCTACAACGGCCAGTGGTTCTGCCCGCTCAAAAAGGCCCTTGATGCCTTTGTCGAAAAGACCCAGCAGCGCGTGACCGGGACAGTCAGGCTCAAACTGTATAAGGGCAGCTGTTCTGTTGTCGGAAGAAAATCGCCTTATTCGCTTTATAAAAAGGACCTTGCGACCTTTGAAGAGGACACGGTATACGACCAGAAGGACGCGGAGGGCTTTATCAAGCTCTTTGGGCTTCAGATGAGGGGGCAAAGCAAATGAAAGATAAGCAATGGGCAGGGAGGTTTTCGGGGCAGATGGATTTGGCGATGGAGGATTTTAATTCGTCCGTTCATTTTGACAAAAGGCTGTTCAAACACGACATAGATGTGAATATAGCCTGGGCCGGCGCCCTTTTGTCGGCAAAGGTTCTGACAAAGACAGAGCACTCGCAGATAACCTCGGCCCTTAAAAAGATAAAAGAGGATATAGCTTCCGGGAAAGCGGCGGTAAAAAAAGAGCACGAAGACATCCACATGAACATCGAAGTGCTCCTGACCCAGAAGACAGGCGAGGCAGGTAAAAAGATACACACCGGAAAGAGCAGGAACGACCAGGTGGTGACGGACCTTCGCCTGTACATGAAAGAGGAGATCACTTTTATCCTTGAACTCATAAAGACCTTCCAGAAAACGCTTTTGCTTCTTGCTGACAAGAACCTTGATGTCATAATGCCGGGCTACACCCACACCCAGAGAGCGCAGCCGGTATTGTTTTCCCACTACCTGATGGCGTATTTTGAGATGCTTAACAGGGACAGGCAAAGATTAAAGCAGTGTCTTGAGAGATCGGACATCATGTCCCTTGGATCTGCGGCCCTTGGCGGCTCCTCTTATCCCATAGACAGATGGGCCCTGGCCAAAGCGCTGGGGTTCAAGGACATTTCCAAAAACAGCATTGACGCGGTCTCGGACAGGGATTTTGCGGCAGAATTTTTGGCGGATGCCGCAATACTTATGATGCATATTTCGCGGCTTGCCGAAGAAGTTGTCCTGTGGTCCTCGAGCGAGTTCAAGTTCATCGAACTGTCGGACGAGTATTCTACCGGCTCGTCCATAATGCCTCAAAAAAAGAACCCCGATGTGGCGGAGCTCTCGCGCGGAAAGACCGGGCGCGTCTACGGGAATCTTATTTCCGTGCTTACAATGCTGAAAGGCCTGCCTCTTTCCTATAACCGGGACATGCAGGAGGACAAAGAGCCGCTGTTCGATTCGATAGATACGGTAAAGACAGTGCTGTTGATAATGCAGAAAATGGTCTCGACCATGAAGATAAACAAGGACAGCATGAAAGCCGCGGTAGAGACCGGCTGGCTTACCGCAACCGACCTTGCCGACTATATAGTGGAAAAGGGCATCCCTTTTAGAAAAGCGCACGAGATCGTCGGAAAGATAGTGCGCTATTGCGTGGACAACAACAAAGAGCTCTATGCCCTTTCCAAAAAAGAATTTGCGCTCTACTGCGACAGGATAGGGCAGGATGTGTACGATTTTATCACCCCCGAGTCCAGCATAAGCGACAAGGACATCGAGGGCGGGACTGCGCGTGCGCGGGTCAGGTCCGCCATCCGTCTTGCCAAGAAGGAACTAAAATAGTCAATGTGTAGCAATGACCCGAACCTGTCCCTCGACTCTGCTCGGGATAAAAAGGTTCGGCTCCGGTTTTGTTCAAACAGGAGCCGACACTTCAGTGTCGGGATTTTTCTTTTTCTTGTTCTATTCACCGGAACATGTCTTTCCGCAGAGATTAAATTCCCTTCCCCATCCGGTTATGTTAACGATTTTGCGGGTATAATAGATCCCGCCTCAAAAGAAAAACTTTCTTCCATGGCTGTCCAGCTCAAAAAGAAAACAGGCTGCGAACTGGCTGTTGCCACGGTAAAGACCACGGAGCCTCTTGACCCAAAAACTTATGCGGTAAAGCTCTTTGAAAAATGGAAACTCGGCGAAAAAGGCAAGGATAACGGCTACCTTATCCTTGTGGCGGAAAAAGAAAGAAGGACCGAGATAGAGGTTGGCTACGGACTTGAATACCTCTTGACCGACTCTTTTTGCGGAAGGGTGCTTGACGAAGAAGTTGTTCCCCATTTCAAGAAGGGACATTATGGAGAAGGGTTGGTCTCAGGTGTTGCTGCGCTTAACAAAAGGATATCCGGCAATATCAAGGATATTGGAAAGCCTCCGGCAAAGAAGGGTTCTCTGATAGGCCTCCTGCTTCTGGCGGCTTTGTTCATTGTGTTTGCCGCACTTGTAGGGCTTTTTGACAGGACCAAAAAAGTCTCAAAAGCTGTCATTTCTGCTCTTACGGGAGCCTTTATCGGCTATGTCATTGCTGCCGCGGTTGGCGCTGCCATCGGTGCTATAATTGGTCTGGCCGCTTCTTTTGGAGGAGGCGGAGG
>CAYUCV010000055.1:0-4665 GCA_964443545.1 uncultured bacterium | reverse complement strand
GGATCATTTTTTCCGCGGCCCTGCGGGATGAGACCCCGCACCGGGAAAGATATTTTTGAAGGCGCATCAGAAAGGAGCAGGCGGCGGTGCATCTGCCGCGGTAGAAGGAGGTACCGATACAGCAATTGTGCTGCGCCAGGTCGCAAAGTCCGCTGAATTGGCCAGGTAATCGCCGCTGCCGGTAAGGAAGAAAACGATATAAGAGCCAAAAGCCCCTTGCCCTATTACCGCGTAAGCGACCGAGCCGTCAGGGCCTTCTGCCCGGTACTCTCTTCTCCAGGTCCAGCCTCTTGTGTCATTGTCGGCAGAATCCGTTAGCGTCCAGGAAGCAAAGGGGACCGCCGAGAGGCCTGCCAGCGAGTTCTGCAGAGAGTCCACTGACGGGAATTGCCCGCCAAGGACAAGGATGTTCATAGTGTTGAAGTTCCCGACAGCGCCCGAAGGAAATGTGCCGGTATGATCGCTTTTTATTATGGAAAGATAAGACGGGACCTCCATGGATATTTCGGGGGAACTAACCAGGGTCGTGGAGGCAAAAGAAGCCCCTGCAAAGGCAGCAAGCAAAGCGGCAGCAAAGGCCCAACACTTTATCCTATTCATGCCCGTTCCCTCCCTTACACCAGATCGGTATCCCCTATCAGCGTGTGGTAAAAATCGACATATTTATCCTTGTCCTTGCTGTTGCGCAGGGCAATAGCCGCTCTCGGGTGCTGATTCAGAACGCCCGTTATCATATAAGGTATAATGTACCCCCATTCCATCTTTTCACGCAAAGGAAGGAATTCTTTTTCTATGACCTCAAGTATCGGATCAAGTTTAAATTTGGGGTTCTTTAGAAAAGTCAGCAACAGTTCCAGAGTGCAATTGCCCGGGCCTCTGCCTATTCCAAAGATCGACGCGTCAAGCCAGTTTGCGCCCTTTCGTATCGCCTCAATTGTGTTTGCAAAAGCCAGCTGCCTGTTGTTGTGCGTATGGATCCCCACCTCGATCCCCTTGGGCTTAAGATATTTCTGGTAAAGGTTTACAAGAAAATGTATCTGCTCGGAATAAAGCGCGCCATAGCTGTCCACAACATACACTGCCTTGGCCTTGCTCTGCGCCAACTGCTCAAGGGCCTCTTCAAGGTCCGGCTGCATAGCAGTTGAGATCGCCATGACATTGATGGTAGTGTCATATCCTTTATCAAAAAGATGCTTAACATGCGCGACAGCCTTATCGACATCCTTTACATAGCAGGCCACTCTCATAAGGTCTACAACACTGTCTTTTTTTGCGGGTATCTGGTCAAGCTCGACACGCCCTATGTCGAACATCGCGGCTATCTTGGCGCCGTTCTCAACTCCGGCAGTGACCTCTTTAAGAAAATCCTCGTCGCAGAACTTGCTTTTTCCGAACTTGTCCGGCGAATAGAGCTTTTTGCTGAGGCGGTACCCGAGCTCGCAGTAATCCACTCCCGCAAGCGACGCAGCCTTATAGACCGCCTTAACCAGCTTGTCCTCGAACTTGTGCTCGTTTATCAATCCGCCGTCGCGGATAGTGCAGTCAACCACTTTTATCTCGGGTCTGTACATATAATCTAATTATAACCTAATTCATGCAACATATGCTTAATTGATAAAATCCGACAGTTTAACATCGGGATGATGATATCTTTTGCGCTTAACGGTGGACTTGCCGCACTGAACGGCTTCTGTTGGGCACCAGTGCAGACACGCAAGGCAGTGCTGGCAGTTGTGGAGCCAGACCGGTTTATTGTTCTCCATCCTGATGTTTGAAACAGGACAGACTTTAGCGCAGATCCCGCAGCCGTTGCATTTTGTATCCGCATAGTACTGCGAGTCCGCTTTTGAGACGGTCTTGATGCCGTTGTTATAGAGAATTCCCGAAAAGAAGTCGTTAATAAAAACGGCGTTCTTTTGTATCCCGCCGTCTTTTTTTGCTTTGACAAATCCGATGATCTTCGCGATCTTTTCTTTTTCTTTCCTGAAAAGCGCTTCCTGGCTTTTCAAAGACTTCGCGCTGTACATTGGCGTATAGTTACCCGGCATATGAACGGCAGCCCCCAGGTTTAGCCTGGAGCCCTGCCTTTTCAACTGGTCCGCAGCCTGCTGCAGCGTATAGGCAGGAAACCCTCCATAGGTGGCCACAGCAAAGATGTATTTGCCTGTGATGCCCTTGAATTTTTTGAGGAATTCCACGACTATGAGAGGAAGCCCCCACATATAAACGGGGAACACTACGCCAATGGCATCGGCGGACATATCAAGGTCATACTTCATAACCTTGTGGATAGGCACAACATAAGCCTCTTCAAGTCCCTTTGCGATATCCCTTGCCACAGCAAGAGAATTCCCTGTCGCGCTGAAGTAATAAATATTGGTTTTCATCAGGGGTTACCTCCACAAGATATTATAACAGGCCGGCACCTTCACGGAACTGTCAGAAAAAAGCAAAGGGGTCGAAGAAAATTTCAGGCTTCGACAGTTCCTCTCGTTCTTGTTATTGTCCTTGTCCTACGAACAAAAGCAAGATATTTTAAAGGACAAGAACAAGGACAAGGGAACTCACAAAATTGTGTTCACACTTTGCAAAAATGGAGTTTGCTTTTGTGAGTTCTGGGGGACCTGGATTTGAACCAGGATACACAGCTTCAGAGACTGTAGTCCTACCGTTAGACGATCCCCCACTAAACCAAATGACTAATTACTAATGCCACTAATGACTAATTAATGGATCGCTGCGCGATATATGAACATTATATCAGGGTTTTGATTTTCGTATGATGGCCGCAAGGACCAGGATTATTTCGCGGCACTCGCCGATCATACTCTCAAGCTCTTTTTTATTGTCTGCATTATTTACCATCTCCGCCTCTTTAATTATTTTAAGCCAATACTCGGTTTCCTGAGCTTCTTTCTTGGATATAAAGACCTTGTTAATAAAGTCTTTTCTGGAGCTGGCAGAATCCGCCTCTGCCATGTTTGCGCCGATCGAAGTAGCGCATCTCAAGAGTTGGTCCGCAATTATCTTGGCCGACGGGTCTTTAAATACTTTTTTAACGAATTTTACGGCATGTACTGCAAACCTGAAAGTCCTGTCCTGTATCTCCATATTGTCTAATAATTATTCCTAAATTAGTCATTAGGAATTAGTCATTAGTCATTTTACTGCGGCGGCAGCCACATTTGCGGCTGAAATACCAATATCCAAATTCCAAACACCAAAATAAATGCGGCTACAAGGATAAACACCCAAAGATTGGGCTCTGTCTTCTTATCTTTTCCTTTATACCCCCATGCGAACAATAGGGCCAACAGTCCCAGGATTATTAGGGCCCATCCTTTAAAGACGGGACTTTGGCTCATGAATGTGATCAGTTTTATGCCGAACTCTACCATTTCTATCCCCATTGGTCATTGGAAATTGGATATTGGAAATTTCCCTATATGTTACTATATATGTTATAATACCTCTAATTATGAAAATTTTCAAATCCGATTTTCTTGTGGTCGGAGGGGGAATTTCCGGACTGCGCGCCGCGCTTACCGCCGCGAACTACGGACATGTAATACTCCTCACCAAGGGAAAGACCGAAGAAACAGCCACAGAAAAAGCCCAGGGCGGCATAGCCGCTGTTCTGGATAAAAAGAACGACTCCACGGTTTTTCACTACGAAGACACCATAAATGCCGGGGCCGGCCTTTGCGACCCAGAAGCAGTACGGTTCCTTGTGGAGGAAGGAAGCGAAAGGGTAAAAGAGCTCATCGAGATGGGGGCCAATTTTGACAGGACCGCCGCGGGGTTTGAACTTAACATAGAGGGCGCCCACAGAAAAAGAAGGATACTCCACGCCGGGGATTATACCGGGCAGGAAATTGCCCGCACACTTGCGGCAAAGGTGATCCGGCATCCCAATATAGAGGTAAGGAATTTTGTTTTCGGAAAAGACCTGATAATTGAGAACGGCAGGTGCTCCGGAATAACCGCCTACGACGAAAAAGAAAAAAAACAGGCGGCCTTTTTGTCGGCGGCAACCATCCTGTCCACGGGAGGCGTCTGCCAGGTTTATCTTTATACCACAAACCCGGAGTTCGCCACCGGGGACGGGATTGCAATGGCTTACCGCGCAGGAGCAAAAGTCACCGACATGGAATTCGTCCAGTTCCACCCCACCGCGCTGGTGCAGTTCAAGGGCCTGGGGGAAGAAGTAGCGTTCCCGCAATTCCTGATATCCGAAGCCGTTAGGGGCGAAGGCGCGGTCCTTCTTAACAAACACGGCAAGAGGTTCATGGACAGATACCACAAAAAGGCCGAGCTGGCGCCGAGGGATATCGTCTCGCGCGCCATCTTTGAAGAAATGAAGAACACCGAAAGCGACCATGTGCACCTGAACCTGTCAGGAATAGAGCCCGAAAAGGTCAGGAAAAGGTTCCCTACTATATATAGGACCTGCAAAGAGGCCGGGCTCGACCTTACCTGCGACAACATTCCCGTGGCTCCGGCCGCGCATTATTTTATGGGCGGGATAAAGACCGACCTTAACGCAGCAACGAATATCCCGGGATTGTGGGCCGCAGGAGAAGTTGCCTCGACCGGTGTCCACGGGGCTAACCGCCTAGCCAGCAACTCTCTGCTTGAGGGGGTCGTGTTCGGCTACCGCGCCGC
>CAYUCV010000054.1:0-5514 GCA_964443545.1 uncultured bacterium | reverse complement strand
GTGTGAGTCTTGAGTAATGAGCGCAAAAGACTTACCATGGGGCGGGTGAGGGTGGCGGAGGAGAGGCCGGTCAGATTATTTTGCCGTCCCAAAGCCTGTCCAAAAATTCTTTCCATGGAAGCACCATGATGCCGTCCATCAATCTCGGGTTTTTGTCCAGTGAAACAAGAATGGATCTTTTTGTCTTGTATTCTTCGTTAAACGACTTCAATCCGGAAAGATGATGATGATCGGCTTGTTTTGCCGCTTTCACCTCTACCGCCGCCTCATGATCTCCCAGGATAAAATCAACTTCTATCTGCGAAGCCGTCCTCCAATATTTTATTTCAAAGTTCTTTCCGGAATAATGGCTGTAAGCGGTTAATTCCTGTAAAATAAAATGCTCAAAAGCTCTGCCGAACGCCTCCGATCCGTAGTCGATGCCTTTGCGCTTTAACAAATGATTCGCCACTCCGACATCAAACAGATAAAATCTCGGGGAGGAGATCACTCTCCTTTTCGGTTTTTTTTGAAAAACAGGCACCCAGGACGCCACCAGCGTGTCAACAAGGATCTGAAAATATTCTTTGGCGGTAACCTGATTGATCCCGCATTCCGCCGCCACATTTTTATAATTTACTATCTGTCCGTTAGAAAACGCCGCGGCCTCAAGAAATCTGGCAAATAGCGGGATATTTCTTGCCGCCGCTTCGGCGGCGATCTCTTCTTTAAGATATTCCCCCATGTAAGACTGCAACAGCCTTTTTGGATCAACAGAAAGATAATGTCTGGGAACAAGCCCGTGATTGAGCGCTTTGATCAGGTTAAAGTTGTTTATTTCCTTATAAACAAGCGGATACATGTTGTATATGAGCGCCCTGCCACCAAGAAGATTTCCTCCGCTTCTTTTTAATTTTCTCGCGCTTGAACCGCACAGAACGAACTGAATATTTTTATTTACGATCATCCATTGGACCTCATCAAGCAATTCCGGTATCTTCTGGACTTCGTCTATAATAACAGGAGATGAGATGCCGCCTTTTGCCAGCAATTCCTGCCTAAGCAGCGAAGGATTGCTTGTCAATCTGGCAAATTCGTCATAGAGAAGAAGGTCATAATAGGGAGATTGAGGGAACAGATTTTTCAGCAGCGTGCTTTTTCCCGTCTGTCTGGCTCCCCAAAAAAAACATGATTCACGCCCAAGTCCCGAGAAATTTTGCAGCCTCTTATACATGACGAACTCCCTATTAATCTGTATTATAGCATGACAAAGCAGGGTGTCAACTTACTTTATCATGACTTTTAAGGGGCGCTACTCCTGTCTAATGGGATTAGAAAAGAAATACAATTTAAACACCCCTCGACTGCGCTCGGGGCAGGCGATGGAAATTCTTTATCCGGACAAGAAGGATTTTTAGAGCGATACTATATCACGCCAGCCAAGCACTGTTCCATTGCTTCTTTTTTGGCTACTTTCTCCGGCATAAACCACGAAGGATCTTGCCCTGTCGCAGTTAGCAAGATCGCACCAATAACCCAGGTTTTTAAAATAATCTTGAGAAATGGTCTTTCCGGCTTTTATCTCTATTGGAATTATCTTTTTCCCTTTATCGATAAGGCAATCGACCTCTCTGCCCAGCTTGTCCTGCCAGAAATACAGATTGGGCTGCTGCCCTTTATTGGCCCTGGTCTTTAATAATTCGCTGATAACAAAGGTCTCAAAGATCGATCCCGCCTCGGGCCGCAGAAATAATTTGTTTTGCTTTTCGATCCCCAACAGATAACAAAGCAGCCCTGTGTCATAAAAATACAGTTTGGGGCTCTTAACAAGCCTTTTATTGAAATTATTATAATGCGGGGTTAACGTAAAGACTACAAAACTTGCTTCAAGCACGGACAGCCACGCCCTGGCGGTATTGTGCGTGATACCGCAGTCATTGGCTAAAGAGGAAAGGTTTAATATCCTGCCGGAACGGAAAGCACACATTTTGAGGAACCGTTGAAAAACCGAAAGGTTTCCCACATTCACTATCGAGCGCACATCTCTCTCCAGGTAGGTCAAAACATAGTTGCCGAGCCAATCGGTCGGTTTGAGGTTTTTGTCATAAATTCTTGGATAGCCTCCCGTGAACATGACAGTTTCCAGATTTTCCGGATCCCACCGGCTCTTCAACAATTCACCTAAGGAAAACGGCAGTAATTTTTGGATCGAAGCGCGCCCCGCCAACGACTCGCTGACCCCTTGCAAAAAGCTGAAATTCTGCGAACCGGTCAATATGTACATGCCGGGGCTTTGTTTTTCATCAACTATCGCCTGAATATAAGAGAATAATTCCGGCGCTTTCTGCGCCTCATCGATAACCGCCCCTTCCGGATATTGGGCAAGGAAGCCTTCCGGATCTTCCAAGGCAAATGCCAGCACGGACGGTTTTTCCAGAGAAACATACGGCTTGCGGGGAAATTCTTTTTTTACCAGGGTAGTCTTACCCGATTGCCGCGGACCCACAAGGCAGATTGCCGGATATTTTTTTGCCGCTTCTTTCAGCTTCTTTTTTAATTCCCGCTCTATCATATAAGGCAATTATAGCCCATCTGGCCAATATGTCAATCCTATTTACAATTTGTCCAACAATATCTACCGGCCCAACAACTTAGCCCAACATCTATACGGGCTTCTTAACCATCACCTTCACCTTTTCTTCTTCGCCACCGAAAAACCGAATTTTCCGACCTGCCTGCCAAGGCTATAATATCTTCCGTGGCAATAGGCGATCACTCCTGCTTTATCCATCCTGAAAGCCCCGGCCCGGTCTAGGAATCTTTTGTCCGCGTGGACAGCAAGCACTTTTGAGATGAACATGTCGTGGGTCCCAAGACTTTTTATGTCTACTACTTTGCATTCTATGTTAAGAGGGCTTTCCTTTATCAGAGGGGCTTTTACCTGCGAGGCTTTGGATGCGGTCAGCTCAAGGCTTTTGAACTTGTCCAGGTCCCTGCCAGACTTGACCCCGCAAAAGTCCGCCGCATAGGCAAGCTTTTCCGTGGCCAGATTGAGCACGAACTCTTTGTTCTTTTTGAGTATCGCATGCGAATGCCTTGAGGGGCGCACCGAAATGGATAACATAGCCGGCTCGGAACAGATGGTTGCGGTCCATGAGATCGTGATGATGTTATATCCGTCTTTTTCTGTGCCGCAGGAAACCATTGCCACCGGCAGAGGGTAAAGCATCGTTCCTGGTTTCCAAATATCTTTTTCTATGTTCATATATTAAGTATTTGCCGGAGAGAGGATTTGAACCTCCAAGCCCTTTCGGACACATGATCCTAAGTCATGCGCGTATGCCAATTCCGCCACTCCGGCAATTCTGCCAACTTGTCCTCCGAAGCTCCGAGCGAAGCGAGGAGCGAAGGAGGATTCCGCCACCGCGGTGTAGTTTGATTATACTATAATTAATTAGTATATGAACCCGAATAAAACAGTTGAAATTATCGTCGGCGACATAACAAAACTTAAAGTTGATGCCATAGTTAATGCGGCAAACACGTCACTTTTGGGCGGAGGAGGAGTTGACGGAGCCATCCACGCGGCAGCAGGGCCTAGACTATCGCTGGAATGTGCGTCTCTGGGAGGAGCAAGGCCGGGGCAGGCAAAAATAACTAAGGGATACGATCTGCCAGCAAAATTCATTATCCACACTGTGGGACCGGTTTATCAGGGAGGAAACAGCGGGGAAAGTAAAGTTCTGGCCAACTGTTATACGAATTCATTGATCCTCGCGGCGGAAAACAGAATTAGGACCATTGCTTTTCCGGCGATATCCACGGGAGCTTACCGTTTTCCAAAACAACAGGCCGCAAAAATTGCGTACGGGACCGTGATGGAATTTCTGGCTAAATACCCTTCCTCATTTGACAGGATAATTTTTGTCGTTTATTCGGAGGGCGACCGGCTTTACTATGATAGTGCTGTTTTTAAAGATTGATCGTCCATATCGCGGCTCAGTTCTGTGTATTTGGCGCCGGATTGAAACGTTTGGGATCTAAACACCGTTATTCTGTCGCACACGCCTTTCCAGGAAATGCCGGCCGAAAGCGCTTCTTTCGGGACAAAACCTTTTTTCAATCTTGCCAAAGTCATATGAAGATTAAAAGGTTTATTCTCCTCTTCCCTGCCCAATGATCTAAAGAGGTCGCGCTTAAGCAACATAAGCGCTTCCGGCGACTTGCCGCAGGCCCAGATAAGGTTGGGCTGCCTTAGCTTTGGTCCGTATTCCACCTTTGTAAAAGAATATTCAAATGGAGATATTTTTATCCCGGAAATAATATTTAAAAGCGCCTGCCCCTCTTCTTCCTTTATCTCCCAGGGAGGAACCAAGGTGATGTGCAAATTCTGTAGAGGAACCCATCTTGCGGCATTTTCTATCGCAGGGTCAAGCTTTTCGACATAATGTTTTGCAGCTGACACCTCCTTCACAAGGTTGTCAGATACCTTTATCGCAATAAAGACCCTCATATCGCGGCTTACTTATTGGCAATGAACCTGTAAGCCGGTTTAATCGCCAGCAAAACAAGAAGTATTACCCAATATCTGATTCTGGGAACCATTATCACCGGAAATATTTTGACAAGCGCTACGGTAAAGCAAAATACCGCCAGCTTTGTCAGCCCGATATCCCAGACAGTCAGATTCTTTATCCTTTTATTCATTTCTTCTATCATATGTCACCTCCCTTATGAGATACAGATATTATTGCACTTTTGGAGGGGATGTCAAATCCAAGGAAGGATATCGGATGATCAGGGGATCAGGGAGAAGGACATTAGGGGACCGGATATCAGGACAACTCTTTTTAGAATGGGTTGTGCGTTGTTACTTTTCCGTTGGGCAGGACAAATATCGGCTTGCCGTTCTTAGCATAAACATTGGGAATGCCAAGTTTTCTGTTCTTTTCCTGCGCTTTTGCCACAGCTTTGTTGGCGATCTGCAACATTTCAAAAACAAATTCTCTTAATCTATTTGTCATTTCTTTTCCCTCTTAAATAGCCCAAAAAGCTGGGCATCAACCACTTCAAAACCTGTCTTTTCTCCGCTCGCCACCAGCACAGGTCTTTCCATACCATTATAGAACATTGTCCATTCATCGGCAATATTCTTATATAGTTTCCAAAAGTTGTTTTTGCTTCTGTCAAATCTCCTCAAAACATCATTTTTAGGCACATCATGACCTCCCGCGTCAACTCTAGCCTGTATCCTTCGGAGCGCTATTCCAGGATTATCAACAAAAACATATATTATAGATATCCTGAATCCGCATTTTTTGAGGTTTTTAATGGTTTTTAACAGATATCTCCCGGCCAGCGTGGATTCAACGGCAATGGACTTTCGCGCTTTTATCGCCTCGTTTAGTCTTTGTATAAATCTTTTCCCGGCTTTTATTCTGTTCTCCAAAAGGCTTTTCTTGTTTTTCGAAATATTTATGGCTATTTCATCTGCGTTAAGAAATTCGATCTTGTATTTTTTCAAGAATTCTTTCG
>CAYUCV010000053.1:4315-5698 GCA_964443545.1 uncultured bacterium | reverse complement strand
GCCCCCGCGGTGATAAAAGCGGCAATAGACGCTCTTTTTAAGCTTTGCAACAACATTGCAACAACGAACACTGCAAGAGAGGAACTGAAATGGATAAGGACGCAGTTCGGTCCCGGAAAGATCGACTATCCGGAACATTTGAGAAAGTATGCCTCTTTTAAGCTGGTAGCGCTCAGCATCAGTGATCATGCGGATATGAAAAAGAAGGGGGAGCTGTTTGCCCCCCTGCCTGTGGGGGACGGCAGATGGATAAGCAGCAGTGATCTTGATCCCGGATTGGTATCGGAGCGGCTGAAGAAAACCTTTGAAGAAGCCCTGAAAAAGGGCAGTTTTTCCATGTACGCGGACCCGTACAGGGGCAAAGGCCTATCGCAGACACAACTGGATGTTATAATATCTGCCTTATTTGTTACGGGAAGGATTAGCCTCCCGCTTGAATACTATCTGGACCCCTCTGCCAGATTTGATCACAGAAAGCTCATAACAGAAGCTCTTTCGGTTCTGCGCAAGGATTATGATCTTGCCACACCTGGTTTGACAGGCGGATATGACGGAAGAATTTTTGATGCTGCTCTCTATCAAAAACTTCTTGGAGAAGTGAACAAGGTGGCAGGGAAATAGAGCCCCCGTCCATCACAAATTGCTCCTGTGTTATACTGGTTTTATGCCAAAGCTCGGGGTTAACATCGATCATATAGCCACGCTCCGCCAGGCAAGACTTGAGGTTTTTCCCTCGCCGGTAGAAGCCGCAAAGACCTGCATAAGAGCGGGGGCAGACGGGATAGTTGCCCATCTTAGAGAAGACCGGCGCCACATCCAGGACAAGGATGTCTTCCTCATAAGAAAAGCCGTCAGGCGCTTTGACATGGAAATGGCGCCTACCAAAGAGATGCTCGCGATCGCTCTGAAGGTCAATCCAGACATTGTCACTCTTGTTCCGGAAAAAAGGCGGGAGGTCACTACCGAGGGCGGGCTCGAGGTTTCTAAACAGATAAAACGGCTTCTTGAATACTGCGAAAAACTGCAGTCAAAGGGGATAATGGTAAGCCTTTTCGTTGACCCGGACCCGCTTCAGATATCGGCGGCGGCAAGGACGGGAGCCTGTTTTGTAGAGATACACACGGGGGAATACGCAAATTCTAAATCCAAAACTCTAAATCCTAAACAAATTCAAAATTCAAAATTCAAAACAATTGTTAACGCGGTCAGCTATGCAAAAGAGCTGGGGCTCCGGGTCAATGCGGGGCACGGGCTTACTTTGGAAAATGCAGGAAGTATCGCAAGGATCCCGGGAGTAGAAGAACTTAACATCGGCTACAGCATTATTACTGACGCCCTGTTCTGCGGCCTTTCCTCGGCAGTAAAAAGAATGAAGAAAGCGAT
>CAYUCV010000053.1:3075-4215 GCA_964443545.1 uncultured bacterium | reverse complement strand
CCATGCACACCATAGAAGAAGCAAAAACCCTTGCCCCTGCCATCAAACTGATAAAAGTAAAAGATCTTGATGCTGCCAGGGCGGCCAAACCGGGACAATTCTGTGTTATCAAGATAGACGAAAAAGGCGAAAGGATCCCTCTTACCATAGCCGAAGCTGACAAGGATAGCGGTCTTATTACGATCATTTTTCAGGAGGCTGGCGCAACTACAACGCTGCTGGGACAGCTCAAAAAAGGCGGAGTCATATCGGACTTTCTCTGTCCTCTGGGCACCCCTGCCCATATAGGAAAACTGGGTACTGTGGTAACCATCGGGGGAGGAGTGGGAATCCCGGAGATACTTCCTGTTACAAAAGCATTCAAGGAAGCCGGCAACTATGTTATGTCAATTCTTGGGGCAAGGACAAAAGAGCTTATTCTTCTTGAGGACAAGATCCGCTCAGTCAGCGATGAGACACTTGTCGCAACGGATGATGGCTCCTACGGCAAAAAGGGTTTTGTCTCGGACATTTTGAAAGAACTGATAGCCAGTAAAAAGATCGATCTTGTTTCCGTAGTGGGCCCCACGATAATGATGAAGGTGATAGCGGATGTGACAAGGCCGCACGGCATAAAAACAATGGCAAGCCTCAACCCTATAATGCTTGATGCCACCGGAATGTGCGGCGTGTGCAGGGTCACCGTGGGAGGAAAGATAAAATTCGCCTGTGTGGACGGGCCGGAGTTTGACGCCCACCTGGTGGACTTTGACGAACTCATGATGAGACAAAGGATCTATCTGGACGAAGAAAAAAGGTCCCTTCATAAGTGCAGACTGGATACCAAATGAGAGAGCAATTACCCGAACAGAAAGCAAAAGACAGAGTTAAAACTTTTTCCGAGGTCGCCCTGGGGTACAGCAAAGAACAGGCAATGAAAGAGGCTTCGCGCTGCATCCAGTGCAAAAAACCTCTTTGCGTGACCGGGTGTCCTGTAGAGATAGACATTCCTGCTTTCATAAAACTTATAACACAGGACAAGCCGGCTGAGGCTCTTGCAAAGATAAAAGAAAAGAACAATCTGCCTGCTGTGTGCGGCCGGGTTTGCCCTCAGGAGGACCAGTGCGAAAAAATGTGCATCCTGGGAAGGAAAGATAAAGA
>CAYUCV010000053.1:0-2975 GCA_964443545.1 uncultured bacterium | reverse complement strand
GACCTGGCGAGGATGGGGTATCAGGTAGTGCTGTTCGAGTCGCTTCATGAGGCGGGTGGCGTTCTTTCGTATGGGATACCCGAGTTCAGGCTGCCAAAAGCCATAGTAAGGGAAGAAGTGGACTATATTAGGTCCCTGGGTGTTGAACTTAAGACAAGCATGCTTATAGGGGGCATTCTGGGAATAGAAGACCTGTTTTCCAGGGGATATAAAGCTGTATTCATAGGCAGCGGCGCCGGACTGCCGCAATTCCTTAACATTCCGGGAGAGAACTTGATGGGCGTTTACAGCGCCAACGAATTCCTTGTTAGGGTCAACCTGATGAAGGCCTATGAGTTCCCGCAGCAGATGACGCCCGTGAAGATAGGGAAAAAAGTTGCCGTGGTGGGAGCAGGCAATGTGGCAATGGACGCGGCCAGGGTCAGCCTGAGGCTCGGGGCGGAAAAAGTCACGATAGTATATAGAAGATCAAGAACAGAAATGCCCGCAAGGGCAGAGGAGATCATCCGGGCGCAGGAAGAGGGCATAGAGTTCAAACTGCTTACCGCACCCGTTAGGATAATAGGGGACACTTCCTCCTGGGTAAAACAACTGGAGTGTCTTGCTATGGAACTGGGAGATCCGGATGCCTCGGGCAGAAGAAGGCCTGTCCCCGTTAAAGGCTCCGAATTCCTTATCGATGCCGATACTGTGATAATTGCCATCGGGCAGAGCCCAAATCCTCTTCTGTCAAAAGCAACCCCTCAGCTAAAGACGGAAAAGTGGGGAGGAATAATAGCAGACCAGTCTACGGGACAGACCTCGATGAAGGGCGTATTTGCGGGAGGCGACATCGTTACCGGGGCCGCCACCGTCATCTCTGCCATGGGAGCGGGGAAAAAAGCCGCCCGCGCGATTGACGATTATCTTAGAAAAGGGTAAAATTTAACCGTGAACTTCAATTTCCCGCGCAAAAAATTGAACGATAAGTGCGGCATTTTTGGCATCTTCTGCCTCGACAAAAGGGATGTTGCAAAACATATCTATTTTGGCCTTTATGCCCTCCAGCACCGCGGACAGGAAAGCGCCGGAATAGTCACCTCCAACGGCGAAAACTTCAGAAGCTATATCGACATGGGGCTTGTTAATGTCGTTTTTGCCAAGGAAAAGTCTTTTGAAGGGCTTAAAGGCCACATCGGGCTCGGCCATGTAAGGTATTCCACCAGCGGCACCAGCGATATAACCAACGCCCAACCGATAATAATTAACACTCCTTACGGCACAGTGGCCATAGCTCACAACGGCAACCTGACCAATACCGAAGAACTGCGCAGGGAGATCCGCTCAAAAGGATATGCTTTTAAGGGCAACAACGATTCAGAGATAATAGGGGCTCTGCTGGTATTTGCAAAAGAAAAGGACCTCACCTCTGCGCTAAGCTCGGTGCTGTGCAAGCTTGAGGGAGCGTTCTCTCTGGGCATCATGACCAAGGACCGGCTCTATGCCGTGCGCGATCCCAACGGCATCAGGCCCCTTTCTATTGGGCATTTTGACAACAGTTATGTAATATCATCCGAGACCTGCGGACTTGACATCCTGGGTGCAAAGTCTGTCAGGCAGGTAAAACCCGGAGAGATCGCGGTCATAGACAAAAAAGGTATCCGCTCTTTCATGTATTCAAAGGCAAGGCCTGCGCTGTGCATCTTTGAATTCATCTACATTGCCAGGCCCGACAGCGTCATGGACAAGCGCAACCTCTATCACGCCAGGATAGACATGGGCCGCATCCTGGCAAAGGAGCATCCCGTAAAGGCCGACTATGTTGTGTCCGTGCCGGACTCAGGAACTCCTGCAGCCATAGGATACGCTTCAAAGTCAAAGATCCCATTCAGCGATGTGCTTGTAAAGAACAGGTATGTGGGAAGGACCTTTATACAGCCGACACAGGACATAAGGGAACTGGGGGTAAAACTAAAGCTCAACCCGATAAAGGCCGTCATCAAAGGGAAAGACATAATCCTGGTGGACGATTCCATAGTGAGGGGGACCACCAGCAGGCAGATAGTTAAAATGTTGAAGAAAGCAGGGGCAAAAAAGGTACACATGAGGGTGGCCAGCCCTCCTATAATCGGGACCTGCAGCTTTGGAGTTGACACCGCCAGCAGGGACCAGCTGATAGCGGCCAATTACTCGGTAGAAGAGATCAGAAAGTTCTTGGGGGCCGATTCGCTCGGTTATCTCAGTCTTGAAGGGCTATTAAAAGCTGTGGGCATCCCAAAGAACCCCCTCTGCCAGGGCTGCCTTAATTTAAAGTATCCTTGCTAGAACACCATATTTCCCGAATCTAAAGGTTCGGCTCCGGTTTTGCTTCCCAATGGAGCCGACACTTTAGTGTCGGGTCTAGATCAGTGAGGGGTTTATTCCATTGTAAAAGCCACTGCCATTTGTTAGAATTATCTAATTAAATAAGGAAAAGGAGAAGCCAATGTCTTTAAGTTCGGCAAAAAAGGATATTCTGTCCAAGGCCAAGAGCGACGGAGTTAAATTCGTTCAATTGCAGTTCACGGATATCCTGGGCACCATAAAGAGCGTTTCTATCCCGGTGGAAAGGCTTGAGGACTGTCTTGACAAGGGGACCTGGTTTGACGGCTCTTCCATAGAAGGTTTTGCCCGCATTTCCGAAAGCGACATGTTCCTTCAGCCGGACATCTCCACTTACAGGGTCATTCCCTGGAAAACGCACGAAAAAAGAGTTGCCCGCTTTATCTGCGACATCTATACTCCTGACGGAGAGCCCTTTGAAGGGGACCCGAGGGGCATTTTAAAAAGGAACCTCGCGGAGGCAAAAAAAGCCGGCTACATTTTTAACACCGGCCCCGAGATCGAGTTCTTTTTGCTTAAAAAGGACAACGGCAATATAACCTCCGTGCCCCATGATGTAGGCGGCTATTTTGATTATTCTCCCCTTGACATGGCCTCGGAGGTAAGAAGGGACA
>CAYUCV010000052.1:0-5834 GCA_964443545.1 uncultured bacterium | reverse complement strand
TTATTATATATTCACCCGCCTTCCCGCCGATTTACACACTTTAGTTTACACTGCCGCGTCCAGAATGGTCTTTTGCTGTTCGTTAAGTTCGATTATCAGTTCTTCGCTCGTTATCCTGTCCGTTATATCCGTGGCTATCCCGGTCACACCTTCCACCATGCCGTCGCTGCCAAAGACCGGAGATACGAAAGTGTCAAATACTATTTTCTGAACTCGCACAATACCGGCCCACGGATGACCTCCAATAGCTGCACGAACCCCCTCCGCTATCTCAGGAACATCCTTATAGACATCGAAAACAGACCTTCCGACCACCTGCCCCGGCTCAAGCCCCAGAGATGACAGCCCTTTGCCGTCAGAAAGGGTGAACACACCGTTTCGATCCAGGGAAAAGATGACCCCCTGAAGATTGGATATTACGGTCTTCTGCAGCTCAGCATATTCTCTTAGTTTTTCTTCAGCGATCTTCCTTTCGGTTATGTCCTGCATTATATGGATCACTTTTTCGATCCTGCCGGAAGCGTCAAAAACCGGCGTCGTGGAGATCCTGAACCATTTGCCCAGGCTCTTTTCAAATACTTCTGCTTCTTCCGGCCTCTTCGAAGAAAGCGAGCGGGCCATCGGACAGGATGCAAGAGGACTATCGGTTTTGTGGAATACTTCGTAGCATTTTCTGCCTAGTAGGTCCTCTTTTTTGATCCCCAACAGACGGCAGGCCATACTGTTAGCATTAGTGATCATATATTCGGAATTCTGCACGGTTATTCCTTCAGCCATATTGTCAAAGGTCTTTTCCCATTCCTGTGCGGCAAGGCGGAGCCTGTTTTCGTCCTGTATCCTCTGGGAAACATCCCTGAACACAAGAACAACTCCAAGAAAAACCCCAGAGGCCTTTATTACTATGGGAGATGCGCTGTCCGAGATGTTAAACTCTCTTCCGTCAGCACTTATAAGCAATGCGTGGTTCTTAAGCTTGACCTGATCTCTTGTGCGAAGAACCTCAAGAACAGGATTTTCTATGGGATTTCTTGATGATTCCTCCACTATTTTCATGACATCTTCAATAAGTCTGCCCCTGGCCTCTTCCAACCTGAGCCCGAGCATACGCAAAGCGGATTCATTGGCGATCGATATTCTGCCGGAGTGATCCGTTGTTATCAGCCCGTCGCCTACACTCTGAAGTGTAATGGCCAGCTGCTCCTTGTCCAACATCGTCTCAAGCAGCCGCAGCTCCCTGTCGTTGATAAAATAAAGAAGACCCATTGCCAGAACAGCACATGCCGCAGTAATAAGCATGGCGGTGGCGCGCGAAGCCTGTATAGATCCGGCAGGATAAAGGGTATAAAGCATCCATCCAGGCACTGATGCCGCGGAAGAATTTACCAGGACCGGGGACCCTCTGAATTCGGTCAGGTCTCCGCTGGATGGCCTTTTTTCAAGGACGGGTTCCGTGAGCACATGCCTGTACTGCAGGTCCTTTACCTTGGAACCGGCGGCAAAAGACTCTATGGGCCAAAGCGGCCTAAAGATAAGGTCCTTTTCGTCCGATAGAAAGATTATGCCGTCGCTGTCCACAAGCAGAACAGCGGAAGAGGGATTTAGAACAGCCTCAAGTTCTTCAATATCTTTTTTCGCTGTCACAACACCGGCAGGCCTTCCTTCTGATAGAACCGGAGCACTTGAATAGTATCCTCTTTTGCCGGAAACGATCCCAACAGCAAGGTAGGAAGAGGGCTCTCCTGCAATGGCATTTTTGAAATAGGGCCTAAAGGAAAAGTCCCGCCCCATAAATGAGTCGGGCTGCTTCCTATTGGAGGCGGCTATAACGACCCCTTTGTCGTCCATAAGATAGCAGACCGACAGACCGAATGAGCTGTTATATCTGTCCAGAACGCTGTTGGCCTCGTCATTCCGCGGCCCTGTCATTTTTTCCAGCAGCGGCCCTATCCACGGCGAGCCGGCCATGGCTTTGACCGCGCAATCCGCCGTTTGCATGCTCTCGCTGAGCAGATCGACCACCAGTTTGGCATCGGAAGCAGCTCTGTTCTCGATCAGTCTTTTCTGGCGTTGTCCAAAATGCTCAGTTGCAAACCATCCAATGAGCAGAATGACAACAAAAACCGCCAGCGACCTGTAAAAACCCCAGACCTTTGCCGGATAAGGATGCCCGCGTTCTCTGCTGTTATCCTCGATAGTCTTTTGGCAATAGTTCAAGGTGAGCCAGGCAGACGCAATAGCAAGCAGCGCCCTTACCAGCTGTATAGGCGTACCGAACAGGGTAAGGAACAGGGACTCATTAAGAACAAAAAACTTTATATTCTCGGAATCAGGCACTACCAGTCCTTGGACAACAAAAAAAGCCGCGAAAACGATCGAAAGATATTTTAGACTGGCAGGCCGGGAAGAGTTAAGATTCCAGAGGACATAAGAGGCGATCAACACTGACGGAATTCCGAAGAAATATCGGATCAGCATTTCGGCATCTCGGCCGCTCAAAAGGACGCCCAAAACAGCGGAAAGGACCAGAAAATAGTAAAAGCGGCTGAAAAAAAACTCTGTTCCCGACTTTTTTGCGGTTCTTTGCGAAAAGGCCAGAAGAAAAAGGAAAGAACCAGCAAGGAACGTCAGCCCCAAATAATAAACAGCCTCCGAATGATAAAGAAAAGCAGACACAAGCAATGAAAGCTTATTGGCGGACTGAAAAAACCAGAAAAGAGAAAGAGTGCCCCCAGTCGGCTTCGCCCGGCCTTGTTCTTCTCAGTATCAGAGCTGCAACCCCTGCCAGAATAAAGGAAAGGCAGGAGAAGAAATAAATATAGTCAAGCTGTACAAACAGAAACTCCATCACGATCCCCCTCTTTTTTTGGGCTTACCCATCTTTTGGCTTATTATCCCACTGTCACTTTTACCAGAAGATCTCCCTTTTTTGAACAGCACGGGCAGCTCTCCCCCAGCCCGGAAAGCCTGAGCTTGGTACCCGAGGTTATGCCTTTTGGGACCATGACGGTGATGGGCTTTCGCCCCGGGATCGATAGCTCTATTTTGCCTCCGCTTACAGCCAGCGCCTGAGGAATGGCAATGCCCGCGTTAACATCTGTAGATACCTTTTGGGTGCGGGGAGGCGTTGAGTAAACCCTGTTAAAACCCCTTCTTTCCCCTCCCGAAAAGGAGTCTCCGAAAATATCATCGAACATCTCATAGTCCATGCCGGCAGAAGAACTTCTGCGCCCGGCGCCTGTGGCAAACCCCAGGTGGGATAATAGATCTTCGATATCAAACCCCTGAGTATAGGTGTAGGACTGGCCTCCCCTTGCCCCTCTTGCAAAGCCCCCCTTCCGGAACAGGTCGTATTCTTCCCTTCTTTTTTTGTCGCCGAGCACATAATAAGCCTCGGAGATCTCTTTGAACTTTGCTTCCGCTGTTTTTCTGTCGTTGGGGTTCATGTCGGGGTGATATTTTTTGGCCAGTTTGCGGTAAGCCGTTTTGATCTCTTCTATAGAGGAATTCTCTTGCACCCCAAGGGTCTTGTAATAGTCTTTGTTCTGGGACGGCATCTTTTGATCCCCCGTATTATTTTACCTTAGCTCCCGCTTCAACCGCCTTTTCCGGCACCACCAGGACAGGAACTCCATCAGTTCCCGTTGCCGCCAGCAGCATCCCCTGGCTCTCTACCCCGCGCAGGACAGCGGGCTCCAGATTGTCTATCAGGACCACCGATTTCCCTATCAATTCCTCTTTTGCATATGCCAATTTGATCCCCGCAACGATCTGTTTTTCGGTCCCGCCGTTGTCGATCTTTATCACATACAATTTGTCAGCGTTGGGATGGTCTAAGACCTCGATAATCTTTGCGATCTTGAACTCGAATTTTCTAAAATCATCTATCGTTGGCATAAAAAGCTCCTTTCGATATTGCCACCTCTACACCCACCCCATCATCGCGAACGCGCTTATTGTCTTGCTGTCCATTATTCTACCACTTCTGATCATTTTTCTTACCTGCACCTTTGTGAATACTTTCGGCTCGATGATCTCATCTTTTTCCTGCATGAGTTTGGCCTTCTTAAGACCTGTGGCTTTATAAAGATGTAGCGCCTCGTCAGAATACCCCACAGCAGGATAAATAGTCCCGAGTTTTTTCATGGCCCCGGCTTTGTAGCCGATCTCCTCTATCAACTCCCTCTTTGCGCATTTTTCAGGCTTTTCTCCTTTTTCCAGCGATCCGGCCGGGATCTCCCAGATGTATTTTTCAAGAGCTATCCTGAACTGCCTGATCAGGATAGTTTTGTCTTTTGAAAGCAGAGGGACCACTGCGGCAGCACCGTTATGCTCCACGCATAAATAAGTTCCCCTGTGTCCGTTTGGAAGTGCTAAGGCTTTGCTGACAAAAGAAAAATTCTTTGCGGAAGCAACTGTTTTTTTGCGCATTAAGGTCAAATTCATAGCGGGGGTGGGATTTGAACCCACGGCCTTCAGGTTATGAGCCTGACGAGCTACCAGGCTGCTCCACCCCGCGATGGGTTCATTATAGCAGAAATTTGGATTTTAATATGCACTCGTCAAATTCGCCCTGCGGAGTGGAGTCCCATACTATGCCTCCCCCCACTCCCATTTCCCCTTTCCCGTCCTTGACAAGCAAAGTCCTTATGGGAACATTGAAGCACAGGTCCCTTTGAGGCGTAATGTAGCCGATGGCGCCTGTATAGATCCGTCTTTCTTCGCGCTCAATTTCTCTTATTATCTCCATAGCGCGCACCTTTGGGGCTCCCGTTACCGAACCGGAGGGATGGAGGCTCTCAAACATCCTGAGCAAAGGCATTCCATGGTCTACTTCGGCAGTAACGGTAGAGGTCATCTGGCACAGCGTTGTGTATCTGGCCACCTCAAACAGTTTTGGAGCCATTACGCTCCGTCCGATCCTGCCAAGATCGTTCCTCAAAAGGTCGCAGATCATTATATTCTCTGCCCTGTTCTTGGCATCCTTGTGAAGGCAGCGCGCGCTCCAAAGGTCCGTTAATAAGTTCTTCCCCCTGGGCCAGGTCCCTTTCATGGGCTTTGCGGTCATATGGGAGCCATTCTTTTTAATGAAGAGTTCTGGCGAGAGCGACAGTATGGAAAAGTCCTTCTCTTTGATGTAGGCAGGATAAGGGACCGGCTGCTGTCTCTTCAGTTTTCTGTAAAGACCAAAGTCATCCCCTTCAATCTCAAAGTTGAACTTTACGCAATAAGTTATCTGATAGACATCACCCGCCGCAATATACTTCCGGATCCTTCCGATGTTCTGGAAGTATTTTTCTTTGGTTATGAGAATTTGATTAGCCCTCACCCCGGCCTTCGGCCACCCCTCTCCCTGTGGGAGAGGGGCCACAGTTGCGGGACTTTCATACGCCCCCATATGCACCAGAGGAAAATCATAGGTTTTTCCGGTCTTTAGTTTGTCTTCAAACCCGTATCCCGCCTCATAGGATAGAAAGCCGGCCAGGTAATACCCCCTGCCAAGAGCTGTCTCCATTTTTTCAAAGCATGCAGGGATCTCAGAAAGCTTTCTGCAGCTAATAACCTCGATCGGGCTGTCAAAAAAAAGCGGTTTGTTTTCGAATTCTATTAGGACTTGCATAATAACTCTGTGGGTCTGGGTGCCTGCGGGGTTCAGCGAGGCTGTTTCATGACCTGGGATGATTATAGCATGGCAGGTCGCATGAAGATTATCCGAACCTGTCCCTCGACTCCGCTCGGGATAAAAAGGTTCGGCTCCGGTCACATATACCCGAACATAAATGTTCGGCTCCGGTTTTGCTTTCCAAATGGGGCCGACGCTTTAGCGTCGGGTCATA
>CAYUCV010000051.1:0-6111 GCA_964443545.1 uncultured bacterium | reverse complement strand
CCGTTGTTGTGGTTGAATGTACCTCCCGTCCTGTTGAACGTGTTGGCTGCCGTAAGTGTCCCGCTCGGTGCCTCAAAAGTCCCCCCGCTTTGCGTAAATGTGCCTCCGCTTCCCCAATCTCCGGGAATCGACAGGTCTTTGTCTTTGCCGTCAAAAACACCGTCCGCTTGAGAAAACGCACTCGTCACCGTAAGAGATCTTCCCAACTCCACTGTCCCTGAATATCCGGAATTTATACTTATGCTGTTTACCGTTCCGCCAAACAACCCATCGACAACAGAATCTTTCGTTGAAGTATCATTGAAGACCACCGCTTCGTCCGTGCCGGGAACGGTATTTCCGCTCCAGTTTGCTGCTTCGCTCCAATTATTGGTATCTCCCCTTCCTGTCCAGGTCCTTGTCCCCGCCTCGGCAAAGGTGGCTTCTATGGTATGGTCGGAAGAGATATTAGTAAAAGTCAGGGTGTGTGGGGAAGAAAGGCCCTCTGTAGTAGGAACACCGTCTATTATGATGTCGTCGATGTAATAGCCGCCATCCGCGGTCACGATAAAAGATTGATTTCCGCCGGCTTCCACAGTAACAAGACCCAGCGGCTCTATGGTCCCGTGGCCTCCGACAACGCTGGAGGTAATGGTGTAGGGATATGTAAACCCTATCGCTTGGACGTTGGCAAAATTTATCCACCCGACATCTTCGCTCCACGCGTAGCCCGAAAAATTGCCGCTCGCGTCGATCGTGACATTGCTGCCTTCCGGGGTCGGTCGGAAATCGATATAGTTGCCCGTGTTCAGAACCTTTGCCTCGCCCGACACCGCGTGAGTGATTAAATTGACCGTGACCGGCCCCAGGGGATTGTCCGCCGAGCCGAAGGCGATCCAACCCAGCTCGCTGCTCCACGCGTATCCCGTGAACACCCCCGTGGTGCTCTCTATGCTGACATTGCCGCCCTCGGCGGTAAAATTGATAGTGGCGCCCGTGTTCTCAACTGTCGCGACACCGCTCACCGCGTACACCGCGGCAAAAGCCGGCATCATCATGGCTGCCGCCAGGACAAGCGCCGTCAGCACGGTTTTCAGCGCAGCCGCCGCTCTCTTTTTAATTATTCCGCCTGTTTTAACTTCCATTTTTCTGTTTTCAACTTCCCTAACTTTATAAACTTTATAACTTTATGAACTTTCTACTTATCTCCCAATGCCCGCCTTTATCCGGGCCAATTCTTTTAAGCAGGCCTTTTTCTTTGAGTTTAGCCAGGTTAACTTCTATGTTCTTTTCCGCGATACCGATTTTTTTAGAAAGCTCTTTTATCGATACAAATCTATTTTCAGAAATGATCCGGAGAATAGCCTGTTGATTGCCGCTCAGATTTTCTCCCACCTTTTCTCCCACCTTTTCTCCCACCCCTGCAATAAGCCTCTTTCCAAGCTTGAACTTCGCGACAAAATATCCGTTGGTTTCTACCTCGAAACCGACATTCCCGTGCTTTCTACATTCTTCTCTTATCCTTTTTATTCCGCTGCCCATTTTTTCGACAAAATGAATTCTATGGAATAGGTCGGCAATAAGGGGGTTTCTTCTGACGGCAAGAGTCCCGAGTTTTTCCTTGGTTAACGGCTTTATCAACCCCCCGATATTTGTGACGGTCAATCTGTCGTCAAAAATGTCTATCTGGACATTTGCCCCTTTCTCGTTATAGTCCCTGTGCATGACAGCGTTCAGAACCGCTTCTCTGACAGCTTCGGCGGGATATTCCGGGATCTCATGCCTATAAAGCCCCTTGATCTTGTATTCCAGCCGCGTGTTCCTTTTGACAAATTCAAGCGCCTGCCGGACCTGGGAGATCAGGTCCCCTTCAAAATCCTTCCTGTCAATGACATTTACTTTTTCTGTGCCTTTGTATCTCGCGCAGGTAATGTAGGCATTGACCACGACCTTTTTGGGGGCCTTCGTGAAGAATAAAACTCCTGAATTATTCAGGAAGCCCTTCCTGCTCAATGCCCCGAGATTGATCAGTGTTGCTTTATCGGGAGAAGCGTCGATCCCCGCCATCTTCAGGTACGCCGCGACAAGATCTTTGCAAAAACCCTTTACCGGGCTTTCTCTTTCATCAAACAGGATCTTGCCTTCTTTGTCAAAGAAATCCCTTATTTCCTGGGTCGATAATTTTTGGGAATTTGTCCCCTGCCTCAAAAAGAAACCCGCAGAGCATCTGTACGGCTTGTTTTTCCCTTCCTCAACATTTATTACCAAAATATTCTTAAAGCTTTCCAGACTTATTTGAATTGGAGGGTCGCAATTTCTCGCGACATCCTGGATCTCGGATTTCATTTTATTATCTATCTTAATGCCTTTTACCTGCGCGTTGTCCTTTACACCAAGCAGCACCCTGCCCCCTTCCGAATTGGCGAAAGCGGCCAATTCCCTGGCCAGGCTCTTCGGGTCAAGGGCTTCTTTGAACTCGACCTTCAGCCCTTCCCCCTTCTTTAAGATAAAATCAAGCTCCTTCTTGTTCATCCCTTTATCCTTTTAACTTCCTCTCCTTTCATCTCTTTCCCTTTCCCAACTTTACAAACTTTATAACTTTATGAACTTCTATTAAGCCATCCCTCAGTCTGTCTTGCGATCCCGGCGATCTGCCTGATTGCGTGCTCATATGAGCGAAAACTCCTGAATATCTTCAGTTCCATGCAGACCCTGATCAAAAGCTTCAGCTCCTCTATCTTGTTTCTTGCCCTCAACAGTATCTCTTTTCTGTTCTTCTTTGTGTTCGCCGCCGCTACCAAAAGCGTTATTTCCCTGCTTGTATTTCTCAGCTCGCTCCCGATAGTGTATTTGTGGTACCGCGGAAAGCTCCTGACGGCTTCTTCCGTCCATACCGTAAGGTCCAGCGACTGCCTGTAAACCGGCAGCTGCTCATAATATGCCGTCATGTTTTTCCGCCTCCTTTAATAAGTCCCGCACGGGAGCGCCCCGGCCATCTGCGGCACTGAATGTTTCCTTTTCAAAGACAGGGCCGGCAGATCAAGCTCGAAATACCGCTCCAAATACTTGAATTTTTTCACTAAGGACCCGGCCAGCCGATAATGATTGCCCCAGCTGAAATGCCCCAGATAAGAATTCAGGCAATCGAACAGACTCGGGAGCAGTTCACTCTCACGGTCCAGCGCTGCGGGACTGCCGTGCTCCTGCCAGGGCAGCCTGGCGCCGAACCATGATAATCTTTTCTTAAGATTGTTGACCACCCTTCTCCTTATCAGGATATGGTCATGATAGAGGATATATCCGACAAAATCCAATCCGTTGCTTGTTCCAACCGCTGACGTCTTTCCGGGGTGAAGGGACAAAAGCAATTTTTCTTCCAGAAAAACTTTTATCATCTGCGCCAGGTCAAGGAGCTGCCGCTTGTCCCTTCCGAAGAGAACAAAATCATCGGCGTAACGGATGTAATGGCGGCATTTCAAAACCCTCTTTACATACTGGTCCAGCCGGTCAAGATACACGTTCGCGAAGAACTGGCTCGTGAGGTTGCCGATGGGCAGTCCTTTTTCCGGGACCCGGGTGAAAAGGCTTTTATGTGCCGGCACTCCGCGCAAAAGCCCCGCGCGGTCCCTGAGGACATAATTTTTTGTGCAGTCGTGGCCAAGGACTGTGTTGAACAGCCATAACAGCTCCGGGTCTTTCACCTTCGGTGAAATAATGTCCGAGAGAACTTTTTTATCCAGCGTATTGAAGAAGTTCCTGATATCCAGCTTGATATAGAAGGCCTGTCTTGTCCCGTTGGCGCTGACCTGCCTGATGAACTTCTGCGCCCTCATGGCCGCCCCGTGGACGCCTTTTTGCTTCCTGCAGGCGTAAGAATCGTGGATGAACCTCGGCTCCCAGAATTTTTCAAGCTCCCCCACCAGGATATGGTGGACGATCCGGTCCTCAAAATCGGCGGCAAATATTTCCCTCAACTTTGGCCTGGTCGCGGCAAACAAGATCGACCGCCCGGGCTTGTATGTCCTGTCAATTAACCGTTCCTGCAGGCTCAGGAGCTTTTCTTCCTGGTCCATCTCGAATTTCAGGGCGTTGACGGTATTGCGTTTTTTCCTTCTGCATTTAAGATAGGCCGAATAGATGTTTGACAGGCTGAACAGGACATTGGAATTCAGCGGCCGCATCCCCGGATACTTGCCAGTGCGGACTGGACGGACATAGTTGTTGCCGTTGTCCTTATTGTCGTTGTTGACGTTGCCGTTGTTGAAATTGACGTTCCACGCGTTGTCTGTGTTGTCCGCGTTCGTAGTGCCCGACCAATAGTTATCGGACTGCGTATTTGTCCTTCCTCTTTCTCCCCCCTTTGCGGACAGGGGGGCCACCGGAGAGCCGGCCTTGAAATTCAAGGGAAGCTGCTCCTGACTTCTCATGCCGTTTAGGCGGGAAGGACGCCGAGTATCCTCAAGCTCGCTCCCCGCTCCTGCCTCAGTAGAGGGATTCAGGCTGCTGTTAGGATGCCGGCCGCTGAATTCGTTTTTCATCATATTCACCTCCCTGATCCTTTATTTTTTCCGCCCCTCGCTCCTTCGACTCCTCGCGGTTCGACAAGCTCACCGCTCGTCGCTCAGGACAAGTCCGCTCGGGGCGGAAATGTCAAAATGCCAAATCACTCGCCAGTGCGGACTGGACGGACATAGCCGGGGCCGACGTCCTTATAGACGTGGCTGACGAAGCCGCGGTAGAAATCGACGGGCCACGCGACGACTGTGGAGCCCGCGAGCGTAGTGCCCGACCAATAGTAATCGGACTGCGACGTAAAAATCGGGTCTATTGACGGATTAAATCTACCGTAATCCACAAGTGACTGCAGTTCTTTTAGGTTCGGCAGCCGCCACTGGTTGGAGCCGTCGTAGCCTGCCCCGCCGTTGGAGGCGTTCAATGCCGCCACCGCAAGAAGAGCATTATTCCAGGACATTGTGCTTGAAAAATTATAGCCGCCCACGGTCCCTATCGCGGCGTGGTCTTTGATCCAGATCAATCCGGTCCCGTTGTCTGTCACAGAGTTAGATTTGCCCGGAGTGGCTGTGTATTGGTCGGCAGGGTATGTTGGCTTGCCCGCGTGATACGTGCCGTCGTCGCCTTCAGCTTCTTTTGTTATATAGCCGGTCCTGGGCAGGCCGTAAGAGCCGCCCGCCGCCGTCCCGGTCAGCAGAGTCCTTGAGCTGCCGAAGAATGTTTTTCCCGACGCCACATCCGCCGCCACAGCATCCCCCGTCGGCGTCCATGAGCCCGCGGTCTTGATTCTGTTCCAGTACGCGCCCCAGTCCGGAGAGGCTGTGTCTGAACCGTAACCCAAGGCCTCAAAACTCGTATACAGCTGCTTTATATACGATGTCGATGTTGAAGTCGGCGACCCTCCCGACTGCTCGGCAAAAGCTTTCTCCGCGCATGACACCATCCCCGCCGCTATCAGGACCAATCCTATTACTGACAAGAACATCTTTCTCATATTTTACCTCCTGAAATCATAATAGCGGACACTTTCCTGTTCCAAGTTTGGGGAGCAGAATAAGCTGTTTGAAATATAATATGTCTACAAATAACGATTGATATGGGGAAAACCACTTTTAGATAGCCGCAAACCTGCAATTTAGTAAACAACACCAATTGAATCTCCTAGAATTCAACGGTCTTAATATATATAAAGGCGTACGGAATATATTTTATCAATATAACTGTATAAAGACAAGGGTTTTGAGGATTTTTCCTTATGAACGTCCGAATTTATTCCAGATCATGCCGCTGATGCCTATTAGCCCCACCAGGACCAAACCTCCTAAAGCAGCAAAGGTATTTATATCCGGCTTGGCTGAGGAGCTTCGCAGTATAACTATCTTGCACTTGCCAAGCACCTTGCCTGTCCCCTTTTCGACGGCCCTTAGCAGATAGACATCGTTGGGCAGGACCCTTCCGCCTATGTCGTTGCCGTCCCAGACCACCTCGTTGTAGCCCGCGGTCCCTCCTGTAAAGCCGCTCTGCTGGTCCTGTTTCCACACCAGCCTGCCGCTGGTATCAAAAAGATACAGTGTCACGGCACTGTCTATGTCAAGATTGTAGGCTATGCGCACGCCTCCC
>CAYUCV010000050.1:0-6117 GCA_964443545.1 uncultured bacterium | reverse complement strand
GCCAGGGCAAATATCTCCTCCGGGGCGTGCTGTCCGTCGGAACTGGCTATGGTATGTATGTGTAAGTCAATCATCCGGCAATTATTATTGACATGCCCCTGAAAGTCAATTAGATTTCAAAAAGGCGTCATTCCAGGTCGCATCTGGAAGGTGCTCCTAAGTAAGTATCCTATTCCCGTAGGAGCAGCATCCGTCCTTGGCCGATCATGCATAGGCAGATTCGCCTGGGCGAACCTGGCGACTTGCTGCGACCTGAGCCACTCGTACAAAGATTCCACTATGCTCCTCGAAGAAATTACCACGCCTGAATTTGTCGAAGGGCTGAAAAAGACCCGCACGGTCGTCATCCCTTATGGCTCGGTAGAAGAGCATGGTTTCCACCTGCCCCTCTCTACAGACACCGTACATATCTACGAAACAGCCAGGGCCGCATCTTCGAAAAGACCCCTCTTTGTAGCTCCGCCAATCCATTATGGACTGTGCCGCAGTACAGGCGGACATCCCGGCACAATCACCATAAAGGCAGGAACCCTGCGCAGGTTGACTATAGACATCGTTACGTCCCTCTATTCCCAGGGGTTGAGGAATTTCATCCTCATCTCCGGACATGCAGGCGGGACACACCTGGCCGCTATTACCGATGCCGGAGAGGAGTTGCTCTCTGCCCTGCCTGAGGCCAAAATGGCAGTTTTGAGCATACTCGACCTTGTTGGAAGGGCCGCCCGGGGTCTTGTAGAAACAGTCGGTGATTCGCACGCCGGAGAGGTAGAAACGTCAGTCATGCTCTACCTGCGCCCGGAATGGGTCAAGGGCACAAGTCCGGAAGAATACCCGGCATTCCCCAATCCCATCCTGGTAAGAAATAAGAGAAAATTCTGGCCGAATGGTGTCTGGGGCAACCCGGCCAGGGCCAATACGGAAAAAGGCAAAAAATTGTTATATGCGGTAGCGGACGAACTCGTCAACCTGGCAGAAAGAATCGAACAGTTCAGGGAGTAAAACATGGCAGATAACTTAAGTCGTTACTTTGGACATTCAGTAAGGTGGTTTATTGCTTTAGTATTCGTCTTGTTAGTTTCCGTACAACTTTATACATCTCCTGATTCAGAGGCAACATCCACCAGGGCCGCCGATTTTGCCCTGAAAGACCTGGATGGCCGCATGGTAAGCCTCAGCCATTTTAAAGGCAAGGTTGTCCTGGTTAACTTCTGGGCCACGGGGTGTCCTGCCTGTCGGTCCGAGATACCCGATTTCATTGCTATGCACAAAAAATATAAGGGTAAGGGATTTGAAATTATCAGCATCTCGCTTGACGATGCCACCACCTCTGCCGGCAAGAAAATCCTGGCCGAATTTGTCAAAAGAGCCGGTATTACCTACCCTGTTCTGATAGGTAATCATGCGGTATGTAAGGACTACGGTGGTATCTACTACATCCCCGCGAGTTTTCTTGTTGATTCAAAAGGAAATATAATAAAAAGATACATAGGCGAGCTTAAAATGGCTGTCCTCGAAAAGGATATGTTGCCGCTCTTAAAGAGATAAGGGGCGAGTCATTATGCCGGGATTCCCTCCCCGGTAAAACCGGTTGCGTGCAAAAACAAAAAATCAAGAAAAGAACCGGTAATCGGAGAAAGCGTACGCCCTTTAAGAACTACGACATAAAACTCACGCCATAAGTCTAACCCCTTTACCCTCAGTCCGTGCAAGGAACCCGCGGCAATATCGTCCCTGACCGCCCGCCGGGATAAAATACCAATGCCTATTCCCGCCTTCACGGCCTGGCGCACGGCCTCGGTGCTGCCCATCTCGGCAATGATGTTAAGTTCTTTTACATCCATGCCCAGTTTCTCAAGGGCCTTGAGGCTGGTCATACGCGTGCCGGAGCCTGGTTCGCGCAGCACGAAGGCCTCTTTCTTGAGTTCATCTGCCTCGACATAACGTCGTCCTGCCCACTTATGGCCGGAGGGGACTACAATCACCATCTCGTCCCTTACCCACTCCCGGTACTGGAGCCTCTTTTCCTCTATTTTAGCCCCTACCACCCCTATCTCGATCTTTCCCGCCAGCAGGCTATCTATAACGCCCGTAGTATCGGCTATAGTCAGGGTAATATAGATGTCGCTATGTTCTTTTTTAAAAGAACCTATCAGCTCAGGAAGGATGTATGCCCCCGGGATGGTACTGGCGCCGATGGTCATCTCTCCCTTGACCCTGCCCAGAAAAAGCTCTAACTCTCGCCGGGCCTCGGACCGCAGGCTCAACATCTGTCTGGCATATTTATAAAGCAATTCTCCGGCCCTGGTAGGCACAACCTCCTTGCCCATACGATCAAAGAGACGCGTATCTAAAAACTGCTCCAGGGCCTGAATATGCCCGCTCACCGTCGGCTGGGTAAGATATACTGATTCCGCAGCCTTTGAAAAGCTCTTTAATTCCAGGACGCGGCAGAAAACTTCTAATTGGTGAAGATCAAACATGGCTTTTTAACCCTGGCATAGATATGAGGCGTGATCGTAACCATAGCGGTAAAGTGAATACCTTGCAATAACTTTTTAATATGCGACCGGAGCAGACGCCGGCGCTGAATTTTGTCTTTACAAGGCGCCAAAATCTTGTTAAAGATGGCTGCTGTAATAGCCTGCGCCTGTAGCTCAGTTGGATAGAGCAACGGACTTCTAATCCGTAGGTCAGGGGTTCGAATCCCTTCAGGCGCGCCAGATCTTCAATGGTGGGCGTGGCTCAGGTGGTTAGAGCACTGGGTTGTGGCCCCAGAGGTCGAGGGTTCGAGTCCCTCCGCTCACCCCAGAAAAATTAGAGGGTTATCTGCCTATGGTGGATAGCCCTTTTTTATTTATTTAACAAAAGAAAATCTAAAGTCATTCCCTGAACATGCCGAAACGCCATAAAGGAGGTAATATCTTTGGGAAAAGAGCAGAGGACAACCCCGCGCTTCGACTTTGGCCTCAAAGTTGTTCTCCTTAAGGGCGGAGAGGCCCATTTTACGAAAGACATCAGCCTGAGAGGCTGCTTTTTACCTGCCTGCCAGGTATTTGGTTTAAATGATAAGGTAGATCTGGCTATAGATGTGCCGGGGTTCGGCTATGTCTTTGTGACCGGTGAGGCCCGGCATCTTGCCAATGGCGGGACAGGCATCATGTTCCTTAGTTTTAAAGACCTTAGGGCCAAGGCGGCCTTGGAAGAATTTCTCAACATAGTCTCCCTTTGTGAAGAGTCAAGCGAAGACAACGGCCTTCGATGGCTCGATGCATAGCCTGCCTTTCAAAGATACGCCGGAGGCGTGTAGTGCACTAATCTCCCGGTCGTTTGTGTCGATAAGAAATCTGAAGTCCGTATGCGCCCTGCAAAAGCATTAAGTTCTCAACTTTCAGGAAGTGGAATGGCGACTCAAGCTGACCGTCGAAGATTCGCCGGTATTGTGGCGAGCTGATAGCTGATGGCTGATCGCTATTTCGCAGCAAACGGACCTCCTGCGAAGCCATCATACTTTAAAAAAGCCCGAGAGAAGATACTGACGGAGATCGCCTATGCAGCAGAATATTGAGCAAGAGCAGCTTTCCATACGTAATATCCGTGCACGATTTGATGAGACCCTGGGATGGCATATAGAACGGCTGATCGGGACCAGGTATGGAATTGGCTCGCTGCCTCTGAATGTAGCGACCATACCATGCCTTATCCTCGCCGTAGAACGTGAAACCGATATCGAAAGCGCTTCATCTTTTCCACCCGAACGTTTTACAGAGGAAACATTCCTGAATGAATTGGCGGAATTCGGCCTCAACCCGGACGAAAACCTGAAGGCGTCCCTCCGGGATTTAATTCAAAAAGGATATATTGATGCGTCCCCGGATAGTAGTTTTTCTGCCACGAAACCGGCCATCAGTATGGTCCGCTTGGTCGACCGCATCTTCCCCAAAATGCCCGGGGTCAATCTTGTCGCCTACCTTGTTCAGACCATGGATGAGGTGTTGTCCGGACGTAAAGAACTGGAACCCGCGATCAGCCAGTTTGACCAGACATTACAGATGCAGGGGGTTCCTTTATCAAAACAAAAGACCCCGGCAAAACCGGAACAAGCGACGGCAAAAATTTTCCGTTACAGACAGGAACAGACAAGGTCACACGTGGACACTGCATCTCCAGTGCTCCGGGCCCAGGATATCAGCCGGCTCAGGGTCCAAAGTTTCTTCACTAGAAAAGAAGGGGCTGCCGAAGATATTATAGGCCAACCCGGTTACACCGAAGTTCAAAAGTTAAAGGAATCTAAAAAGACAACTGAATCGGAAGAAAAAAGAATCGCTGCTGAAGAGGCACGTTCTATTGAAGAATCCCCCGTACCGGTACAGGCAGCGCCGGAGCCGGCTCCAAAACATGAGACTTCCGGACAGGATCTGTTCGCCCAGGTCGAATACGTCCGTCTCTCTCCGGCGGATGCGAATCTGTCCGCCCCGACGCCGGTCGTAAATGAACCGGACCGTCCGGCAGTAACGGAGGAGAAAAAAACCGAGAAGGCATCTCGTGAGATGCAGGACTTACAGTCAGTGGACGAGGCAAAAAGTGAAATCGAACCTGTTTCGGAACAGGCTGATGCCGCCGTCGCGGATGACATCATTGAAAAGCATATCGCAGCCTTCTCCGAGGACCTGGCCTCCGCGTGTCCGGTATGTAGAATCGGCAAGATCGAGACGAAACAGACTGCCAAGGGTAAATCTTTCTACACCTGTTCCAACAGTGACTGTAATCTTATAAGCTGGGGCAAACCTCATCACATTGTTTGTCCACAGTGTAAAAATCCGTTTCTAATTGAAACCGAAGACTCAGCAGGGGAAATATCCTTAAAATGTCCCAGGGCGACCTGCCGTTACCGGCAAAACCTGGCCGGTGAAACAGAAAACGCAGTTCCCGCCCGGCATGATGCTGCAAATCCATCTTCCCTGTCCCCCAAGCCTCGCCGGAAAGTGGTAAGAAGACGCGTTCTTGTCCGCAAAAAACGATAGCGGCAGGCGCAGGCAGCAGGAGGTTCTTGTGGCCACTGTAATATCCCTTAAGGGGATCGACGAGGCAATATCCGACCTCAACTATAGAGACCATAAGACATTAAAATACAGGCTTATCCATGTCATCAGGGAATTTTATGAAAGCGAAGGTGCCGTCACCACCCTGCAGGGCATTGATACGGACAGACTCGTCAAAGCGCTCTGGGACACCGGAGACGATCCTTCTACAATTAAAACCAAGCGAAAAAATCTGAGCAGTATCAAATCCTCTGTCAATGCGGATTTTAAAAGGCTTTACGAGGGTGGGAAAAATCCTGAGGGCATAATCATAGGACGCGGCAATGTCTTTGTTATGTCCGATGAGGCCAAAGACCGGATGCTCACCTCGTTTACCGGCAGTGCGAAAAAGGACGGAGGCGTTACGCTGGAACAGATAAACGAGGTCTTAAATATTGTCCGCGAAGTGTTGTCGGATCCAGAGGCCCTGGCTAATACGGGGAATTCGGATAGAACAGGCAAGTTAAGCCAATTAAAAAACATAATCCAGGGGTTGTCGCAACAAATTGGTTTAAAAGTAGCACATGGCGATTTGACTGATGAGCCTGCCGCACCATCCGAAGTCAAGGCGTATGAAACGCACATGGCACATGGCGACACAAAGGACAATGAAAATAATCCCCCCTCACCCCCCTTTACTAAAGGAGGGGATACGTTAAGCCCCTCTTTGGGAAGAGACGGGGGCCTTTCAATTCCCTCCTTGAAAAAGGGGGAAAGCCAACGTCCCCCTTTGGAAAAGGGGGATACAGGGGGATTTTCAGGTGAAAAGAGTGACACGCTTCCCCGGAGTTCAGGAAATGCCGCAGAAACGGGCAGTGAACAGAAGAAAGACGAGGTGGGGAGGACTGGCATAGTCGAGTCTGGCGTCGAAGGCTACGGACCTGGTGTTGGTGAACCTGATGGGCGGGAGGGAACCACATCGAAAGAGGCTCCGGTAGCAGAATCAACCAAAGATGCCGCTAATCTGAAAGAAATCGCTGCGAATGAGGTTGACGTAGTCGATACAGTCGAGCTTGCCGAAGAGATAATACCGGAAGAA
>CAYUCV010000049.1:0-6438 GCA_964443545.1 uncultured bacterium | reverse complement strand
CATATAATGATCCTTTTGCTGTGTTATAGAACTGCTTTTTCTCCCGACAATGCGTCCGTCCTTGTCCTTCAGCAATGTTCAAAGGAATCGATAATACTGCGCGAAAGATCTGATCATTAATTGTCCGGTTTGGGATCGATTTTCCCATTTGATGCACTTTTTTGGTTAAAGCAACACTTTTTTTATAAACCTCCAAATTCTCAAATAAGAACATAGCATCCTCACCTCCATTTTTCGTACGATTAAAGCCTGCTTGCCACGAACCAGCAATTTTGGCGCCAGGCTAAGCGCTATTAGCGCAATGCAGGATCGGCTGTAGAGCCTGTGCTGCGAAGTCTGGCCTTAATAGGAAGCGACTAATAAGACCCGAGGTATGTTAAACTGTTTCAGTTCATTGTGGTAGGAAAAGGTGATAAGGTCCAAATTTAGGAGATAATATGTTGACAGAAATAGGCGAGCATATGGTGGGCGCATATCTAAAAATGATTAAACAATGTGATTTTGTCGATTATAATGTGAGGCCTCCAGGCGGAGGTCTCGAGGGACTTAATGAATTGGATGTAGTAGGATTGGATTTCAAAAATAGGGTGGCATATTTGTGCGAAGTAACTACTCATATTACGGGGCTATTAATAAAAGACAGAACCTCGACTATAGAAAAAATCAAGAAAAAACACCAAAGACAAATACAATATGCTCAAAAATACTTATCTGATTTCCCCAAAAGGCACTTCATGTTTTAGTCTCCTGTAGTGTCCAAGCCGTTCGCATTAGAACTAAAGACTGTGTCGGGAATGGAGATTATTGTCAATGATGATTACTCCGGAAAGGCACAAGAGCTTAGAGAGAAAGCGAGGATAATGGCTGGAGATACTGGCAATCCATTCTTTAGAGTCCTACAGATTTTGGAACATCTAAGAAAGTGATATCGTTTATCTAGATGCCGAGTCAGTTCATTGTTTTGCTGCTTTATAACAGATGGTAGATATCGAAACGAATTTGCTTTTGTGAGCAAAAATTTAGAACTGTCTGTTGGCAGGTAGGCACAGACCACGCCTGCCTGACCGGCAGGCAGGCGGTTTGGGAAGGTTTGGCACGCACCAAAAAGTGTTCTTCTATCTGCAGTAAAGGTCGTCCTCGAACCGCTTTAGTATTGCAAGGTACTCGTCCCCCACCGACTGCTCCGATACGGCTCCAAGCATCTGGAGCGGAGAAGTGACATCCTTCATCGACTTGCTGATGTCTCTGAAGACATGAGCGCTCGGTATCCTGTAGAAAAAGAGAAGTTTGGGTTTGTCGCTTGAGCCGATGAGTCCCGCCAGCGAAACCGGCTTTCCGGAAGAGTCCTGCAGCATAAGATCAGGCAACTTCTGTCCAAGCAGGCTTATATCGGAAGGATCAAAAGGCTTGCTGCTCACATAAGGGGCGGGCTTGTTCTCTTCGACCACATTTTTTAGAACATTGCCCATGGTGTCAAGGTCTCCCTGTCCGTTGGCGTCAACTATCTTTTTAAAACTGATCAGGATATTCTTGAAAGCGACATTGCCTTTCTTGTCCAAAACTATTGCTTCGTCCATCCTCAAGCCCTTCTTGTTGATCCAATCGGCCAACAGTTCAGGTTTTCCTGTTGTCTTTTCGGCGGTCCATTTTAGGTTGGGTGTGTAATAGAATTTTATATCCGGGAATTGGGACTCATCAAATGTAGGGTTCTTTGCCCCTATATGTATGGCGATCACATTTTCGGGAGCGTAGGGCATGGCCGCAAAACAGGCCGAGATCAAAAGGGCAGCAGCCGATAATGCAAGCAGCAGTGTCCTTTTCATGTATTTTCTCCTTTTAACAGAGTATGATACACTTTTCTGGGCGGTGTTTCCACCGAGAGGACGGTAAAATGGAAAATGAATACTTAAAAAAACAGAACGAATTCTTTACCCCGCTGTTAAAAAAGCACGGCTACAGCGTCAGCGCTCTTCACTGGGGATCGGAGTCCTCGCAAAACCAGCGTTTTATCGAGCTTCTAAAGATCTTTACCATGTTTGACTCGGCAGGGTCTGTCCGTCTTCTGGACATGGGCTGCGGGCTGGGTCATCTGTACAGGTTCCTCAAAAACCACGGGCTTATCGAAGGCTGGAGGATAGAATACACCGGAGTCGATATCAATGAGGGATTTATTAAAGAAGCGCAAAAACAGCATCCGGAGGCCCGGTTCAAGATGAAAGACGGGGGAATCTATGACGAAAAGTTCGATGTTTCGCTCTGTTCCGGTATTTTTAATCTTAAATTTGCTGAGGATTTTGATATTGACGCTTATTACAAAGAAGAACTTTCCAGACTGTATGGGATCTCAAGGCGCGGAGTTGCCGCAAATTTCCAGAGCAAAGAAGGCGTCTCCATGATACCCAAAAGAGAACTGGAAAAAGAGCTGAAGCGCTTCTATTTTCATGACGAGAACAGAGTGGTGGAAAATCTTACGACGGTTGCCTTGGACATCCGCATAAGCAAAGGCTATCTGCCCAATGATTTCACGGTCTATTTGTTGCATTAAAGACACTATATATTGTAAACTGAAGCCACAATGTTCACTCTTCCCGAAGGCGTATCATACATAATAAGCACCCTGGCAAAGAGCGGTGCAAAGGCATATCTTGTCGGCGGCGCGGTCAGGGACCTTTTGATGGAGTCCCCGGTTTACGACTGGGACATTGCCACCGAGGCTTCTCCTGCCAGAGTGGAGGAGATCTTTAGCAAAGACAAAGTTGTTCCCACCGGTGTCAAATACGGCACTGTGACCGTTATTGTAAAAGGCGGGGAATACGAGGTCACAACATTTAGACAGGACGAGCGCTACAGCGACGGCAGAAGGCCCGACAGCGTGACCTTTACAAAGAGCATCGAAGATGACCTGAAAAGAAGGGATTTTACCGTCAACGCCATTGCCTTAGATCCCATAAAACAGGAGCTTATAGATGTTGCAAAAGGCCGGGACGACATAAAAAAGAAACTTATCCGCGCGGTGGGAGATCCCTCTGTGCGCTTTGCCGAGGACGGGCTCAGAGCTCTCAGGGCATGCAGGTTTGCCGCCAAACTGGGTTTTGAGATAGAAAAAAAGACCCTTAAAGCCATAACAGGGGCCCTGTCCGTGTTCAAAAAGGTCTCTCCCGAGCGCGTTAGGGAAGAGCTGGTCAAGATGATGGCATCCCCAAAACCGTCTGTCGGGATAGAGTACATGCGAAAGACAGGCCTTTTGAAAGAGGTCATCCCGGAACTCGAAGAGGGCATCGGCATAGAGCAGCCAAAGCCTTATCATATCGAGGATGTTTATAAACATAATCTGTCCGCCTGCGACCATGCTCCGGCTGAGTTTCCTCTTGTCAGGCTGGCCGCGCTTTTTCATGATATATCCAAGCCCGCCTGCAAAAAGGACGACACTTTTTATGACCATGACCAGGCAGGCGAAAAAGCGGCCGAAGCTGTGATGCAGAGGCTTAGATTCAGCAACGAAGAAACGGCCAGGGTTAAGAACCTGGTCAAGAACCACATGTTCAATTACACGCAGGAGTGGAGCGATTCTGCCGTACGGCGCTTCATCAGCAGGGTAGGGGCCCACAACCTTGAAGACCTATTTCTCCTGAGGAAGGCCGATCTTGCCGCGATGAAGAGAGAAAAATTCGGCGGACATATCGGAGAGCTTAAGGAAAGGATCAGGAAGATCCTGGAGGAAAAAGACGCTCTTACAGTTTCGCAGCTTAATATCAGCGGCAATGATGTTATGAAAGCTCTTGAAATAGGGCCCGGACCCAGGGTCGGGGAGGTCCTTGACGGCCTGCTCGAAAAAGTCTTGGACGATCCTTCGCTCAACACAAGGGATAAGTTGATAGAACTTCTGGACGGGCCCGCAAAAAAATGAAGAAGCTTTTCGTCATAATCTTTACCGTTATCATGGCTGCCTGCTCCTTTGGGCAGGAACTGCTTAGCGTGTCAGTGGAGGCGGAAAAGAACGAAGACCGCATTGTTATGGATTTTTCTTCGGCGCCAGGCCACAAACAATTCTTCCTTAAGGAGCCCGACCGGCTGGTCCTGGACTTTGAAGGCTCTGTCTGGAACGGAGCCAGGGCAGAGATAGCTTCTACAGGGGGTACTTTCTCAAAGGTCAGATGGGCGCAGAATAGTTTTGAACCGGCCGTGGCAAGGGTTGTTGTAGACCTCAGCAAAGGCATAACCTATGAACTTGTCAAAGAAAATGAGGGAAAACGGCTGGTCCTAAAGCTCCGTGCCAAGGACAGCCCCTCTTCTGCCGTTGAGGAAAAACAGCCCTCTGTTGAAGAAAAACCTCAGCCGCAGGAGGAAAAGGTAAGTGTGCAGCTTCAAGCCGCGGGGCCGGTGATATCGCCTCCAAAAAAGATCACGCTTCCGGACCTTTCAAAAACCCCTAAATTCGTAATAATTGCCGAGGGAGTAAAACTGGACTCGGGAACTTACCAGGTCTTTGACAAAAAGGTATTGATGGTCCCGGTCAAGACCCTTTTTGAGTCCCTGGGATATAAGGTTTCTTCAGGTAAGGGAGGGCTTTCTGTCACGGCCTCGTTTTCGGGAGCAGGCGATGTAAACTTTATTCTGAATTCAAATAAAATGTCGGTGGGAGGAACAGAGCGCCTTATGGCCAGGCCGGCCAAAAAGATCAAAGGCCGGATATATGTGCCTCTCGTTTCAACTGTCAAGTGGCTCGGATATTCCCTCTTGTGGGACAAGACTTCAAAAACTTTGCGGATACTTCCCCTGATCAGCGGTCTTTCTTACCCGGAGTACGAGGGGAAAAGACATATTTTTATCTCCACCAACTCACAGGTGGTGACCTGGGAATCTAAAACGAGGCAGGAGCCTCTTCTTCTTGCCGTTAATATACCCGGTTTTATCCTTGACCTTGTCGAGGATAAACTTTCCATAAACCAGGACGGAATAAAAGGGGTTAAAGCCGTGCAGAGGCGGGACGGCTCGGTAAGCATAGGGATCTATCTTCTTGAGCCGCAAAGCTATGACATAAGAGCTGTCGAGAACGGGCTTCTTGTTTCTTTCCCGCCGGCAGTGACACGCATCAGAGCTACGGAAGAAGCAGAAGCCATAAAAATAGACATCAGCATGACCAAACAGGCAGAGGCTCAGGTAAAAAGGCTTTCAAACCCTGACAGGCTGATCGTGGATATTCCCGGGTCCGCTTTTGAGGCGCAAAAATATCTTGAGATAGGTAAAGGCGGGGTCCTACGGGTGAGGGCAAGCCAGTTCATGATAGAGCCTCTGATCTCAAGGGTGGTCATTGACCTTCAGAGGGAACTCAATTATGACCTTAAGGTCTCCGACGACAAAAAAACCATTTCTCTTTATGTGGAAAAAGCCGAGGTGGCTGCTCGAAAGACCAAGATCGTCAAAGCCTTAAAGGGCAAAGTGATAGTGCTGGACCCCGGGCACGGAGGCAGCAATCCCGGTGCCTTCGGCTATTCGGGAGAAAGAATCAAAGAAAAGGACCTCAACCTTGCCACCGCGCAGCTGCTTGCCAAGATGCTCTCCGATGCCGGGGCAGTTGTCCTTCTTACAAGAGAGGACGACATGGACATGAGCCTGCAGAACCGGGTGGACTTTGCCAATCGCAACAAGGCTGACATTTTGCTGAGCATGCACTATAATTCCTTCTATAAGATAACGACTGCGGGTACCGAGACCTATTACTATAATCCCAACAGCAAGCTGCTGGCCTCGGTCATTCACCGCAGGCTGCTTGAGGACCTTAAGCGGGAGAACAGGGCCTTTTCCAAGGTCAAGTTCTTTGTTATAGCAAATGTTGAAATGCCGGCGGCCCTTTTGGAGCCGGTCTACATCAGCAATCCGGAGGAGGAAAGACTGGCGCTGGATCCGGTTTTCCAGGAAAAAGTGGCCAAAAGTGTTTTTGACGGTGTAAAAGAGTATTTTGAGATAATTAGAAAGGTGAGATAAAATGTCCGAGGTTACTGCTCCGAGAGCGGTGGTTTCTGAAAGGATAGTATCCAAGGCAGCCGAGGGAGCCTCAGGCCACAAAGTTTCTCCGGCTTCGCCTATTGCCATGTTTGATTCCGGTGTTGGAGGGCTTTCGGTGTTCAAGGAAGCCATAAAGCAGTTCCCCGGTGAGGACATGATCTATTTCGGTGATACCGCAAGGGTTCCCTATGGAGGGCGCCTGCCACAGGAGATAGTAAAATTCAATCAGGAGATAATAAGCTTTCTTGTTCAGTCTGGGGCAAAACTCGTCATAATGGCATGCGGTACCTCTTCGGCAGTTGCCTATCCGCTGGTAAAGGACCGCTACAAAATCCCGATAGTATCCTTGATAGAACCCGGCGCAAGGTCGGCGGTCTCGGCTTCCGAAACAGGTAAGATAGGCCTGATCGCTACGCAGGCCACAGTGGATTC
>CAYUCV010000048.1:4353-7132 GCA_964443545.1 uncultured bacterium | reverse complement strand
CCATAATGGGATAAGGCACTCCGTCGGACGGCAGTTTCGCCAAAGCACCAAAAATTACGGAAAAAATGATCATTGTAAATATAGGCTGTAGTATAGCCCAAAGGATACCTATAACCGCCTGCTTATACTTGACCAGAATGTCCCTTAAAGCCAGGAACCAGAACAATTCGCGGTACTGCCACAATTCTTTGAAATCAATATTTACCAATCCGTGTTTTGGCTTGATAATCTTGATATAATCAGGATTCAATTCACGCCCTCTGTTTCCCGCTGCCTTCCGATCACCCATTTTGCCGCAGCTAAAATATTTTCAGCCCGACAATCCGGACGCAACGACTTCTTCTCTTCAGTAATCACTACGCCATTGGTAGGAACTAAAACCGTCTTGCACCCAGCCTTTATCCCTGCTTCGATGTCCTTGCTCCTGTCTCCTATCATAAACGACCTGGAAAAATCAAGATTAAGCTCTTCGGCCGCTTTCAAGAGCATTCCGGGAAGAGGCTTTCTGCAGGAACACTCAAGCAGGTATTCTCCTTTTCCTTCCTTCGGGTGATGGGGACAGTAATAAATCGCGTCAAATCTGGCGCCGAGAGACGAAAAACGGGCTATTATCTCAGAATTAATTTCACCGAATCTGTCTTCAGAAATTATTCCCCTTGCGATAGCTGCCTGATTGGTGACCATCACTGTTTTAAACCCGGCCTTATTAAAGATTTGCACCGCTTCGGCAGCACCCGATATAAGCCTGATGTTCTTTTCATCCGACAGATACCCTACATCCTCTATTAGCGTTCCATCCCTGTCTAAAAATACTGCTTTGTTCATTTTAAAGTACTCATGTTCAATTATTGAACATTCTATCTTTTCCAGACAGTGTTGTCAACAGGAGGAATTCCTTACAAACCCTTGCAATTGGAAATTGGTAATTGTTAATTGATAATTGGACATTTTTGCCTCTCGTCCTACGGTCGGCGGTCCCCTGCCAGCGGTCTACGCCCCCATTCTTTCACATATTCCTTAAGCGACTCCCGCCACCCCGGCATCAGATCATACCCCATTTGCTCCAACAGGTAATTCTTTATCCCTGTTGACTGCGCCCTAGGAGCCGGAAGTGGGAACCTTGAAGAAGGAACAGGGGACACCTTTACCCTTGAACCCAATAAAGCTGCTATTTCCAGGGCCATTTCGTATCTGCTGCAAAGGTCTTTATTTGCCAGGTGGTATAAGCCGTATTTTTTGCCGGGGATGAACTCATTTATAGCGGAAAGAAAATCTTTCGCAAAAGTCGGCGTGCTGAACATGTCGTCAACGGCTTCGATATCCTCCCCCGCCAGGCACTTTTTGATGATCTTTCCGACAAATTTTTTGTCCTTGCCAGGCCCGCCGCCTATCATCCAGTCGGCCCTAAAGATGAAGAACTCGGACAACAGGGACTTTATCAGGTTTTCTGCCTCAAGTTTTGTCCTGCCGTAGACATTGGCGGGAGACGGGATGTCCAGTTCTGTATGCTCCCTGCGGCCCTTGCCGCTGAACACAAAACCGGTGCTGACATAGATAAGGACTGCTTTATGGTCTTTACAGGCCTGTGCGACATTTTCAACAGCTTCCACATTGGACCTGTATGCTTCTTCGGGATGTAGTTCGCACCTGTCAACATCGGTCTCTGCCGCGAGATGTAGCACAGTCTGCGGCTTTGTACGCTTAAAAAGATCAAAGACAACTTCTTTGTCCCTTACATCATGCTCGGGCAGGTCTGTCAAAATAAGCTCATCACCGCCAAAGACCTCTTTTGCGTATGAGCCCACCATTCCATTGGCGCCGGTTATAAGTATTTTCACTTTTGCCCTCGCGTATATTTTATCAGATTAATCGAGCATTAGAGTTGAACTTAATACCGTCCTACATATATAATGTAGCCATGAACAAAAAAATAGCCATCATCGGAGGCTCCGGGCTCGATAATCCCGATATTCTTAAGGATCCTGTCGAAAAAGAGCACAATAACAAGTACGGCCAGCCGTCTTCGACGCTTACCTGCGGCAAGCTTTGCGGGGTCGATGTGGTGATACTTTCCCGCCACGGGAAAGACCACGGCATCTCGCCCACCAAGATAAACTATCTCGCCAACATGAGAGCGCTTAAGGACGAGGGCTGCACTCATGTGCTCGCGGCAACGGCAGTAGGCTCGCTAAGGCGGAAATTAAACCGGGCAACCTGGTATTTCCCTCCCAGTTCATAGACTTCACTAAACACCGCAACCTGACCTACTATGTAGAAGAGGTCCTTCACACCCCGATGAGCCAGCCCTACGACGAACATCTGACCGATGTGCTGTGCAAGGCCTGCGATGAGATGAAGTATGAATACAACCGGGATGTTACTGTAGTTACGATTGAGGGCCCCCGATTTTCCACTAAAGCCGAAAGCCATATGTTCAGGGCCTGGGGCGCGGACATAATAAACATGTCCACCTGTCCAGAGGTCATCCTTGCCAATGAACTCGGCCTCCCTTATCAGACTATCGCCATGTCAACCGATTATGACTGCTGGAAGGATGACGAAGATCCCGTTACACACGAAATGATCCTGAAGAGGATGAAAGAGAACGCCGAAAAGGTCAAGAACCTCATAATCAAAACTGTAGGGAGGATATAAAAAAGAAATTTCTAATGTCCAATTTCCAATTGTAAGGCGAAATTATTTAGTGCGTTTCCTTAATTGGAAATTGGTAATTTGACATTTTCCCTCGGTTCCCTGTCTACGGTCCCCTGCTTCACTC
>CAYUCV010000048.1:1307-4253 GCA_964443545.1 uncultured bacterium | reverse complement strand
ATTGGTAATTTGACATTTTCCCTCGGTTCCCTGTCTACGGTCCCCTGCTTCACTCAAACAATTCCATCGGCTCTAAGGGCGGAAACAGCATTACTCCGGATGTCAACGCAATGGCAGGGGTAACAGATCTTCATATTTTTTGAACAGTATCTTTTTCCCGGAATATTCAACTTCCCCTTCGATATTTCCGGATACGATCATTCCTCCCAGTGTTGCCGGATAGTTGTCAATAAAAACCTTAAAAGCTTTTGGCACCTCCATACCGGAGATCTTTGTCTTTGCTTCTATCAAGAACGGTTTTCTGTCTTTCAACAAAACAAAGTCGATCTCAAGGCCTGCCCTGTTCCTCCAGAACTTGATCTCCATATTTGGTTTCAGAATGCCGGCAAGCTGCAGAAGAACAAAGCTTTCATACAGGGCCCCTTTGTCCTGTCTCAAGTCGACGGGAGAAAAGTCTTTCAACAATGCCGCCCTTATGCCGAGATCGAACAGATATATTTTTTGTGACTTTTTCAGCTCGTTCGCGAGATTACGCGAATAAGAATGGACACGGCGGCATATGTAAGTCTTTTCAAGTATCGAAAGATACCTGTTAACAGCGGCCGCGGTGAGCCCGATTTCCTTGGACAGGCTGTTTTCCGAGATCATAGCCCCTTGGTATTGCGCCAGCAAATACAGTAAATTGTTGAATGCTCTGATATTTTCTTCTTTTACCAGCGATTTTACGTCTTTTTGGATATAAGCCTCGAGTATCTCGTTCAACATCCTTATCTTACTCTCCCGCGTGTCAATATTGATCAAGCCCGGCATACCGCCGAAAATCAAATACTCCTCTAATCTTTGCGGTTTGCCCGGACCGGACGGTTTTTGAATGAATTCATCAAAAGAAAGGGGCGCTATTATCGACACGAATCGCCGTCCTGACAGACTTTCTTTTAGATGCTTATGAATTTCGATGGAGGACGACCCGGACGCAAAAATCTTGATATTTTTGCCGCTGTCAAAGACCGCCTTTAATATTTTTGACGCGTTTTTCAAATAATGGAATTCGTCAATGAAAACCGCGTCTCCGCCGGCCAGGATCATGTCATATACGGCGGCGTCGGGTTTGTTAAATTGCATTAAGTCATGGGGGATTTCGAGGTTATAATATGTCGTCTTCAGGCCTCTTTGTTCCGCTATTTTCTTCAATTCCTTTAACAAGAAAGTTTTGCCTACCTGTCTCGGACCTAACAATATTGAGGACTCGGGAGTGTCTAATTCTTCCACCAGCTGATTAAGTATTGTTCTCTTAATTATATGCATAGAACAATATTATACCACTACTATAAGATTGTCAACATCCTATTATTTTTAGGTAATTAAGGCATATTTTAGTGCTCACATTAGACATCACCTGCCCGGTCTGCAGTCGACAGTCCACAGTCGACGGTCACCGGTAGGCGTTCTACGGTCCCCTGTCCCCTGCTTCACTCAAACAGTCCCATCGGCTCTAGGGAAAGAAATTCTACTACAGGGATACCGGCTTCCCCTACTAGAAGGTTTTTCATGGCCATGTGTCTTTTTATCAGCGATCCCGATCCTTCTCCGGTTGACCTGCTCCTGCCGCTTTTTACCTCTATGGCCACAACTCTTTTCCCGCTCTCCAGAACAAAGTCCACTTCCTTATTGGACTCTCTCCAGTAAAACAGTCCAAAACCAAACTCCGAGGCAGCGTTTGCCAAATGAGCTCCAACGGCTGATTCAAAAAGGCGGCCCCACAATTGCGGATCGGCTTTTACATCCTCAAAAGTCAGATTTCTTTGCGCCGAAACCAAAGCGTTGTTCAAAGCCTGAAATTTTGGACTGGAGGCCCGGCGTCTGACCCGGGCGCCCGAGTACTTTTGCAAACCTTTCAACATCCCTGCAGCCTCAAGCAGGTCAATATAATGAGCCAGAGTCGTTGTGTTCCCTGCGTCCTGCAGCTGGCCCAGCATTTTTTGGTAAGAGAGTATCTGTCCGGAATAAGTGCAGCCAAGCTCAAATAGTCTTCGCAAAAGCGCCGGCTTATCAACCCTTTGCATCAACAGGATATCCCTGGAGATCGTTGTTTCTATCAAAGAATTCCTTATATAATCAGTCCACCTTAACGGATCTTCTATTAGTGCGGCGCTGCCGGGATAGCCCCCGAAATAAATGTACTGTTCAACCTCCCATCCAAAAGCTGTTCTCATCTCAGTATATGACCAATGAGCAACACGGATAGTTTCAAATCTTCCCGCCAGGCTCTCTGACAATCCCTTTTGGACAAGAAGAGGCGAAGAACCAAGCAGCATCACAAATATTTCGCGGCCAAGTGCCGTATCCTCGTCCCAAAGCCTCTTGACTTTTTCCGACCATTCCGGAACTTTTTGCACCTCATCAATAACCAGCAAAAACTTTCCGTTTTTGGCCATAGTTCTGGCTGTTTCCCACTGTTGCTCAAGCCAGAGAGAACTTTTAAGCGAAGGCTCATCGGCAGAAGCATAATGAGCCTTCATTTCAACTTTTCCTATAGCCTGCCGAGCGATCGTCGTCTTGCCGGTTTGTCTTGGCCCTATCAAAACCTGCATAAAGCGTCTGGGCTCCGACAATCGTTTTACAAGAACAGAAACTGCTTTTCTTTCAAACATATGCCCCTCCTTAGGCACTCAACGCATTGAGTAATTTTACTCAATATATTGAGTAATTTCAAGTGCTCTATTCATACCTGCATTTGTAATTGGAAATTGATAATTGGACATTTGCCTTTCCGGTCCCCGGTCAATGGGTCCCCTGGTTGCAATCCTCTCCATATAAACCAATCCTAACAGTTGAATTATCGATCGAACTACATATATAATGACTGCTGTAGGGAGGATATAAGATGTCAATTAAATCAAGGATAAGGACCGTCCCTCACTGGCCAAAAGCGGGGATCATGTTCCG
>CAYUCV010000048.1:0-1207 GCA_964443545.1 uncultured bacterium | reverse complement strand
CTCGTTAAAAAACTCGGAGGAAATATAATCGAGCTTGCTTTTATTGTAGACCTTCCCGAGCTTGGGGGAAGAAAGAAACTTGAAGCCGCCGGTTATTCTGTTTACGCCCAGACAGAATTTGAAGGCGAATGAAAGTAAAAGACAAACAATACCGCACAATTTGGATGGATGGGTCTTCGGTATTGATGATCGAACAAAATCTCCTTCCTTTTGAATTCAAGATACACGAAGCAAAAACATATAAAGACACCTGCCATGCCATAAGAACAATGATAGTCCGGGGCGCAGGCGCGATAGGCGCGGCTGCAGGTTTTGCGATGGCGCAGGCATTCATCGAAAACCATCCGGAAGGCCGCTCCGAAATTGAATCCACCCGCCCCACGGCGCAAAACCTCTTTTACGCGGTCAAAAGGGTCTTCGACAAAACCATTAATTCAAAATACCCCAAAAGAGCTGCTTTTGAGGAAGCTTTGGCTATTGCAAATGAAGATGCGGAAAGTTGCGGGCTGATCGGAGAACACGGGGAAAAACTTATCAAGGACGGCATGAATATCGAGACCCACTGCAACGCCGGCTGGCTGGCTTTTGTTGACTGGGGCTCAGCCCTGTCCCCCATGTACGCCGCCGCCCGCAACGGGAAAAATGTATTTGTCTATGCTGACGAAACAAGGCCGCGCGGACAAGGAGCCAGGCTTACCGCGTGGGAGCTATTAAACGAAGGAATTCCTCATAAAATAATCCCCGATAATGCCGGCGCGCATCTCATGTCAAAGGGGATGATTGATATCATTATCGTCGGAGCCGACAGGATAGCGGCAAACGGCGACACAGCAAACAAGATCGGGACACTTGAAAAAGCGATCTGCGCAAAGGAATACGGGATACCTTTTTATATCGCGGCTCCGACATCTACCATAGATAAAGCTTGTCCAACGGGCGCGGATATCCCAATTGAGGAAAGAAACGAAAAAGAGGTCCTCTGCCAGACCGGCCCCGACAAAGAAGGCATCATAAGAGAAATTTTGGTCTGCAATCCGGGCTCATCCGCCTTAAACCCAGCCTTTGATGTGACTCCCGCTAAATACATAACCGGTATAATAACTGAAAAAGGTATCGTGAAACCCGAGGACTTATGAATGAAACTGCCGCGGCCCCTAAATTCGAAACGATATTCCTTTCAAGCACGCCTCCAAACGATAAAGGAATA
>CAYUCV010000047.1:2615-7404 GCA_964443545.1 uncultured bacterium | reverse complement strand
ACCTCTTTCTGTTTTTATTCTACACGAGGTGTCCGTTAAATCGGGGCAAGGTCAGGGGTGGTTGGGCATATGTTTATGAAGAATGGAAAAGGGATTGGGGAGCATTTCCATTTTTCACAGCATGGCTTAAAGCAACAATGTATATTTCATACTATTCTATGATAGAAAGCGGTAAAATTGACTTCAATGCAAATGATGACATTATGCATATTGTTTATATGCTTGATGTCGATATGTTTGTCTCGAATGATGAAAGATTTATGAAAACTGCATTTTGCGAATTGTGCAAGGACAAGCAGATATTAACATTTTCAGAGTTCCTCACCATAATAAACAAGCTCTAACCCTTGCACTTCTAAAATATCTCCGAGAATTTCTACTGAATTTCTACAGTATTTCTATTGCATTTCTGATCGTATGTTGTCTTTATAAAATTATTGAGCTTAACCAAAAGGTCCTTCCCTATCAAATGTATCCGCACATACTTCGCACTTTCAATAAGATTTCGCTCCTTCAACAGTTCTAACCAATGGCTGCAGCTCTCGAAGAGGGAGGCCCTGGCGTTGTAATAGAATTTGATCCTGTCCATATAATGGAACCTGCCGTAGCCTTCGGCTATGTTGGCGCCAACAGAATCCCCTGACCTGATGAACTGGTCCCCGATATTCCTCCTCATCTTCCAGTCCATCCCGTTATATACTTCCCAGCACAGCCCGGACAGCTCCCTCGAGAGCCTATACACATCCAACTCACTTAACGGCACATACTTTTTCTTTAACCCAGCCCCCATCACTTCTCCCTCTCCTCCGGAGAATTTCTACTGTATTTCTATCGCATTTCTACCGTATTTCTGCCCCTCTCACATATTCGTCAATTCAAGCACTTTGCCTATCCCGCTCCTTTTGTAGCCCGTTATCGTGTATTTGCCTAAGGCATCATCATATGTGTACATGATCTTGCCCGCGCTGTCTCCTTCCGCATAAGCCTTGCCCGTGAAAGGGTTCTTGGGAAGAGAAGCCATGTATCCGCCCGCGGCAAGATAGTTATCGTAAAGATTTTTAAGTGTTATGTCCTTTGCTATGGGATAAGTCTCGTTTTCCATGTTGTAGGATTCTACCCCGTATTGTACCGACCTCATCACCGATCTTACCGCCGCTTCTTTTGCCTTGTCCTGCACTCCCATGAACGAAGGGACCAGAAATGCCGCCAGAATTCCTATGATGCCTATCACTATAAGGATCTCGATCAGTGTAAATCCGCTGCTGACATTCTTCAATCTTCTCACCTCCTTTATTGAAGGGACCCGAGTATCTTTGTTATGGGAGAAAGTACCGAAAGCGCGATAAAGGCCACCGCCGCTCCCGATGCTATCGTGGCCGCCGGCTCCACAAAAGAAACAGCCCTTTTTATCAGTTCGTACGCTTCGTCTTCGAGCGCCTTGCAGGAGCCTTTGAGCATGTCCTCTGTCCTGCCGCTCTCCTGCCCCAGCCTTGCGGCAAAGACCAGTTCCTCATCAAAGTTATTATCGGACTCAAACGCGCCGGCAAGGCTCTGCCCCTGCCTGACATTGTCAAGGACGCCTTCGACGCTTTTTCTAAAGGCCCGGCTGCTCAGGGCTTTTGAAGTGTTGCCAAGGGCTTCGCAAAGCGGCAGTCCGGAACTCAGCATGTAGTAGAGCATTCCGGCTATCCTGGAGCAGTTGAGCTTTTTTATTATCTTTCCCAGCAGCGGGAGGCGCAGTTTGCAGGCCTCTGCCGCGGGACTAAACTTTTTGGATGTTGAAAAATAGACGGCAAGCACAGCTGCAGCCGCCAGAAAGGTCAAAAGATAAGGGAGCAGTTTTACAAAGGAATACAGCGCAACGACCTGTGCCGGCGGATCTATCCCCATCTGGAGAGAAAACCCTATCATCTGCGGGAACACACTAAAAAGAAAGAACACAAGGCAGGCAATAGAGGCCGTTATCACCGCCGCCGGATAGGCAAGCGAAGAGATTATCTTTTTGCGTATCTCTGCCGTCTTTTCAAGATATTCCGCCGCAATAACCAGCCCCTGTTGAGTGCTGCCGCCGGCTTCGCAGGCGCCTATTATGGAAACCGCCTCCGGGTTGAAATACGGCTCCATAGAAGAGGCCAGCGTTGCTCCGCAGCTGACCGCTTCTTCCACGGCCTCATCCACTTTTGCCGCCTTAAGCGCCTTGACCAGCGGGACTCCGTAAGACAGCAAATGCGCCAGTCTTTTTATCACCGCAACCTGTTCTTTCCTTGATAATCTCTTCATAGAATTTCCATTGTATTTCTATAGTATTTCTACCGTATTTCTATTGCCTGCTTCCCTATCCCAAAGAATTCTACCGCTGCTTTTGTTGTCTTTGACTCCACCTCTTCTATCTTTACTTTTTTTACTTCCGCTACTGTTTCCGCCACATACCTGACATATGCAGGCTCGTTCCTCTGTCCTCGGAACTTTTGTGGGGCTAGATAGGGACAATCCGTCTCTATCATCATTCTTTCAAGCGGAACGGTCTTTACGACCTCTCGCATGCTGTGAGCGTTCTTAAAGGTTATTACTCCTGTAAAAGAGATGAAATAACCCAGATCAAGGACCTTTTTTGCGTAGGCGCTGTCCTGCGAAAAGCAGTGGAACACCGCCTTTTGTCCTTTTGCCTCGCTGTTTAAGACCTCCAGCATTTTATCAGGAGCGCTGCGGCCGTGAAGGACCAGGGGAAGGCCGCTGTTCCTGGAAAGTTCTATCTGCTTGACAAAAGCCTTTGTCTGCACTGCTTCTGGGACCTCATTGTTATAAAAATCCAGTCCTGTCTCTCCTACCGCCAGTGTTTTCTTGTTCTTAAGAAGAGTTGATAATTCGCTCAGAGAGCTTTCGCCCAGCTCCGCGGCATTGTGAGGATGGATCCCGGCACAGGCAAAAATGTTGGGATACCTCCCGGCAAGTTCCAGGCTCTTTTTTGAAGACTCAAGGTCAAACGCGGCGTTTATAATATACCCAACCCCGGCTTCCTTGGCCCTATTAAGAACTTCCTCAAGGTCGCCGAACTGGCTCATGGTAAGGTGGGCGTGAGTGTCTATCAGCATTTTATTTTGCAAGCCGGGGGAACAGTGGAGCCCCTTTTTGGACCTTGATATCTGCGTCTTTTCCGCTGCAACTGCCGCCTGCTCCGTCAAGCCCCATTTGCTGCCTCATCCGGACCGAAGTTTCGGGCATAAAAGGCTCTATCAGTATGGATACCACCCTGAGGGACTCAAAAAGGTTGGCCATAACAGCGGCAAGCTCCTGCGTTTTACCCTGTTTGGCCAGCGACCAGGGCGCTTTCTGTTCTATGTAGCTGTTGGCAAAACTTATCAGCCCCCAAACGCACGCAAGGGCCTCGGAAGGAAGGATTTCATCCATGGCCTGCTCATACTTTTTGGGAGTATCTATTATCAATTCGGAAAAAACTGCATCCTGGCTTGAGGCAGTAAGCTTTTGAGCTTTGGGGACCGTGCCGCCAAAGTATTTGTCTATCATTGTCAGGGTCCTGCTGAGCAGGTTCCCCAGGTCGTTGGCAAGGTCGCTGTTGTACCTTGATATCAGCGCCTGGCGCGAAAAATCCCCGTCCGAGCCAAAAGGAACCTCTCTCATCAGGAAATACCTCACCGCATCAAGCCCGAACTCTTCGGAAAGCGCAACAGGGTCTACCACATTGCCCACGGACTTGCTCATCTTTTGACCTTCTACCGTCCACCAGCCGTGGCCAAATACAACGCCCGGAAGAGGAAGGTCAAGGGCCATTAGTATGGCAGGCCAGATCACCGCGTGGAACCTGACTATCTCTTTACCCATAAGGTGTACATCGGCCGGCCACCACTTTGAGAATTCTTCCATGTCCTGAGGATATCCGATGGCAGAAATGTAGTTGATTAGGGCATCGAACCAGACATAGATGACATGGCCGGGATTAAACGGGACCTGTATGCCCCAGGAAAAATTGGTCCTGCTAACATTGAGGTCCTTTAGCCCGCTCTGGATAAAATTTACGACCTCGTTCCTTCTTGAGGCCGGCCTGATAAAGTCTGGATGGGAATTGATATATGAAAGGAGCCTGTCCTGATACCTGGACAGGGCAAAAAAGTAGGCTTCTTCCTCTATCTTTTCCACAGGCCTTCCGCAATCGGGGCAGACCTTTTTATCCTGCAGCTGGAATTCGGTCCAGTAGGCCTCGCAAGGTTTACAGTACCAGCCCTGGTAGGTGCCTTTATAGATATCACCTTTTTCATGAAGCCTGGAAAATACCGCCTGTATGGTCTTTTTGTGGCGTTCCTGCGTGGTCCTTATAAAATCGTCATAGGAGATCCCCATCTTTTCCCATGCCTCAACAAACTTACCGCAGTTGATATCGACATGCTCCTGGGGCTCTCTTCCCATGGCGGCCGCAGAAGAAGCTATTTTCATGCCGTGCTCGTCGGTGCCGGTCAGGAACCTGACCTCATAGCCCTGCAGCCTTTTCCACCTCGCCAGGGCGTCCGCCGCTATCTCGGTATATGTATGCCCTATGTGGGGAGCATCGTTCACATAATATATTGGGGTCGTTATGTAATATTTTGGCTTCATCTTCCCGCTAATTGATTATACAGCAATTTCTGCGCCAGATGAAAGGGAACCGGGATCCGTAGACCGGGAACCGTTCTGAGCAGCCTGCGGTATGCGGTTTGCGGTACGCGGTCAACGGTATGCGGTGAGGGATTTTTCAACACCTCCGTCAATCGACGGGGAAAAGTATCCTTATGTGTGA
>CAYUCV010000047.1:0-2515 GCA_964443545.1 uncultured bacterium | reverse complement strand
AGCCTGGCATTTCCCATTTCGGGGCTCATGCCGTGATCCGAAGGTATTATCTGAAAGCCTCCAACCTTTCCTTTGGGGGAAGTGGAAATATCAATGACCCCGGTATGATTGGCCCTTATCCTGCCGGTCGAAGAGTACAGCCCTCCCCCGAACCTTCCTATCCCCTGAACCGGCTTGAGGACTTCGGCTATTACGATGTCCTGAGAACCCGTATAATCTACGCTGACCGCTCCTCCAAATCTGTTCTCAAAGATTATCTCCCTCGGGTACTTAAGCGGCCTTTCTACCAAGATGATCATCCTGTCGCCAAGCTGCGGAACATAGCCTTCTTCAACTTCGCTTTCTGCACTTCCCGCACGGGCAAATAGCACCCTGTTGCCCACAATGGGAGAGTAGCCGCCCCCAAAGATCGAAGTTCCTCCCTGGATTGCGGTGTATATAGAGGAATTTGGGCTTACATATGAGTTGTAATTGCCGGGCAGGTCAAGCGCCTCTTTTGGGACTATGGAAAAAATGACCCCTCTGCCTTCCCGTGTGTTGGTCCCGGTCTTAATATGTATGGCATTGACCGCGGTGGCCGCCACTCTTCCAGTCTTTGCCCATTTGCTGGCGGTATATCCCCTGCTATTTGTCCTTGCACAAGGATAGATGACCCTTCCGACCGCCTCTTTTGACGCCCCTCCGTCATGGCTGACGCTTATCAGCCCGTCCCTTGAATTTTCTATCTCTATCCTGAAGAGCTCTACGCTGGACCCGTCATCCATTGCAAAGCCGGATGCACTTAAAGCACAAAATCCTAAGCTCAAAATCCAAAATAAATACAAAATCCCAAATACAAAACCATTTCTTCCTATTTGGGATTTAGTATTTGGAATTTGTTTAGGATTTAGAGTTTTGGATTTAGTATTTCTCAAAAGTATAACGCTCCCGCCGCTATCAGCCCCGCCAGGGCCAGCAGCCACATATATACTATTGTCTTCTTGAGAATGTCCTGCACATTTATGTTGAGATTATTTGCGATCCAGACATTGTGGGTATTGGTGGGATCGCAAACTCCCTGCAGCTGGCCCACCGACATGAGCGCGGCCATTATTGCCGCCGGGGACAGCACTTTGGATGAGAGCAGAAGACCGATGAGACCGGCTCCCATTCCCCAGATATTGAGGGGGCCCCGGTAAAGGGCCAGCGGGGCCAGAGAGGCAAAGAAGATCACATACGGGACCGGGCTGGACGGGACTATATTTAGGAGCAAAGGAGAAACGGCTCCTGTAACCAGGGGATGAGTAACGGCATTAAGCACCATTCCTATCCCCATGATAAGCGCTATCGCGGGGCCGACCAGGCCTACCCCTTCAAGGATAGAGCGGCTCAGCAGCTTGATACTGTCTTTTCTAAGCGTGGCAAAAAAGCCCCACACAAGGCCAAGAGCGATCGCAGCGATTATGGGAAAATCAAAAGCATGGACCGGTTTAAAGATGAGGTTGTATATAGCAAAACAAAGTATAAGGACTATAGGGACTATCGGGGTAAGAACTGCAAAAACCGAGATCTTTGGAGAAGATTCCTGCCCTTTGGCCAGCTTTAAGGAGGTTTTTAGCATGTCCGCAACAAAGGCCAGAACAAATACAAAAGTGAAAAACAAAGCGGCATACTTTACCCAGTCCGTCATCAGGGCGGCTTTGACGACCCTTAGAGCAGCCTGGAGCTGCCCGCCAACAAAAAGCAGGTAGATCAAGGCGCAAAGGACCGCGGCTGCGGCAAGATAGAGAACAGTTTTTTTTGCTTCAAATTTGACTCCTACCTCTTTAAGAAGAAAGATCAGCAGGACCGCAAAAAAACCTGAGGCAAGAACAACGGCAAATCCCATTATCTGCGGCTGCGAAAGCCCAAGAACGCTGATATAAAGCTGCCAGTTGGCAAGGTTGAACAGCCCGCCAAAGCTGAGCCCCAGAAGGAACAGGCTTCCGGCGGTTATCGGCGTCACCCCTATGGAAAGCAGGATAGGAAATACTATGGACGCAACCATGATGACGGAGCCCAGGCCTCCAAGCACTGTAAAAAGCAGCGCCACGGTTAGCGACATGACAAGACAGACGCGGAAAGGATTGTCTCCCGCCAGCTCGGCCACCTTTTTTATCAGGTCCGCGGCTATTCCAGAGTTGGAGACGAACTGCGAAAGCATAGAGCCAAACAGCACTGTAATGATGGCGGCATTAAGCCGCATAGCCCCGTCCGAAATAATATAGGAAGCGATATCTTTTGGCGGCACCCCGGCAAAAAAGCCGATAAGCACGGCCATGACGGGAAGGGCAATGAGAGCGGGAAGCCTGTTAAGGTACATCAGGGCCGCAAAAAATACAAAGATCAAAAGAAGGGCAAAAGCAACGAACATGATAATGGATTATAGCACGGGAAAGCCCGTTTTAACCCTAGTTTTATTCTTTAAAAAGGTTTTCGATCTTGTCCACGGGTATCTTTATCGTGAGCCTGTTCTGCGAGGTCGTGATCTTTGCTC
>CAYUCV010000046.1:4392-7716 GCA_964443545.1 uncultured bacterium | reverse complement strand
AAGGCGGGATACAACGAGGTGGAGTGGGAGGGAAGAGATTTTGGCGGAAGAAAACTTCCCAATGATGTCTATTTGCTGCGCGTGGTCGAGAAAACCACGGGAAATTTGCTGGGCAAAAGCAAGGTCGTAATTTTGAGGAGCATATCTTCCGTGCCGGATAATGCAAGACCGGAAGCAAATTCCTTTGCTGCTGTCATCGGGATCTCTCTCCTTGGCCTCCTCGGGGCCGGCGGCTTCTTATGGAAGAGGCTGAAGCCGTAAACGGGTTTTTCTGTGCCCTTTGTGATAAAATTATTAACAGTGCCGCAAAAAAAGGAGCATCATGCCTGTATCAGTAATAGTGGGTTCGCAATGGGGAGATGAGGGCAAGGGCAAGATAACCGATCTTTTGTCCCGCGAGATGGACATGGTGGTGCGCTACCAGGGGGGCAACAACGCGGGGCACACGGTCGTGATAGGCGAAAACACCTTTAAACTGCATCTGATACCCTCCGGTATTTTCTATCCCGGCGTTACATGCGTCATCGGCAACGGGGTTGTTGTGGACCCGGCAGTTTTGCTGGACGAGATGGAGACTTTAAGGGCGCAGGGGATAGAGCCGTCAAACCTTAAAATAAGTTCCCAGGCCCATGTGATATTTCCATACCACCGCTCTATAGACAAGGCACAGGAAGGTAAAAGGGAAGCGGGAAGGATAGGAACTACTTCTAGAGGCATAGGCCCCTGTTATGTGGACAAGTTCAACAGGAGAGGCATACGCATAGGCGATCTGTACAACGAAAAACTCCTCAGGGAAAAACTGGATTGGAACATCAAAGAAAAGTCATTCCTGCTCAAGGAATTTTACGGCTGCGAAGAAAGCTTTGACATTGAACAGCTGATGGGATCCTATCTGGGCTACGGACGGCTGATGAAAAAATTTGTCGCGGAAAACTCGGCAGCCCTGATAGCGGAAGCCGTCGCGTCCAAAAAGAGGGTCCTTCTTGAAGGCGCGCAGGGCACCATGCTTGATGCGGACCACGGCACCTATCCTTTTGTTACTTCTTCTAACCCTGTTTCAGGGGGAGCCTGCATAGGCGCGGGCATCGGGCCGACCTTGATAGACGATGTGATAGGTGTTGTAAAGGCCTATCTTACCAGAGTGGGGAGCGGACCGTTCCCGACCGAGATAGAGGGCGGCATCGGAGATACTCTGAGGGAAAAGGGAGCAGAATACGGCGCCACGACCGGAAGGCCCAGGAGATGCGGCTGGTTCGACTCCGTGGTGCTAAAATATTCCGCGATGGTGAACGGACTTACAAAACTGGCCATCACCAAACTGGATGTTCTGGACATACTTCCCAAGATAAAGATCTGCGTCGGATATGAATACAAGGGATCGGTCATTTCCGAGTTCCCGGCCGACCTTGATAAACTTGCGCAGTGCACGCCGGTGTATGAGGAAGTGCCCGGCTGGCAGACGGACACCACAAAGATCACAGAATACAAAGCGCTTCCAAAGAACGCCCGCCTTTATATAGAAAAGATCTCCGAGCTCTGCAAAGTCCCGGTGTCCCTTGTTTCGATAGGAGCCGAGAGGGACAGGATAATCAAGGCCTAAATGAAGAGCGTTGCCATTCTATCGGGGGGGCTGGACAGCCTGGTCTCTCTTGCGCTTGCAAAAAAAGAAAGCGAGACAATACTCGCTCTGACATTTGATTACGGGCAAAAGGCGGCCGCAGAAGAGATCAAGGCCGCCGCAAAGGTTTCAAAGCATTACTCAGTTCCCCACAAAGTAATAGTTCTTGACTGGCTTAAGCAGATAACAAAAACCTCTCTTGTCAGCCCCAAGTCAGAGATCCCCTCAGTGAGCGAGCAGGACCTTGATGCAAAACTTGAGATAATCCAGGCAAGCGCAAAGGCGGTGTGGGTGCCAAACCGCAACGCGGTCTTTGTTTCTATTGCAGCCTCTTTTGCTGAAGCCATAGGAGCGGAGCTGATAGTAACCGGCTTTAACAGCGAGGAGGCCCAGACCTTTTCGGACAATTCGCTGCAGTTCGTTTCTTCCTGCAATCAGCTGCTGCGTCTGTCAACTCTTGCAAAACCCAAGCTCATAAGCTATGTCCAGAGTTATAATAAGAGCGGGATCGTCAACACCGGGCTCAAGCTCGGTGTGCCGTTCCAGTTGATCTATTCCTGCTACAGGGGCGAGAAAAAAATGTGCGGAAGGTGCGAAAGCTGCTCGCGGACAATAAAAGCCTTTAGGGACACGGGAAATTTTGAGCTGATAAAGGGAAGGTTGCAGGATGAGATCTAAATTTGTAGACAAGACCATTGACTATACCGGGCAGCAACTGCGCAGCCATTATATCTACGAGACCTTTGGGCTGGAAGGCGATGCGGTAATTAGTTTTATAGGCGCCTGCAGGGTCAAAGAGCATATGGTGGACCTTTCGGACAAACTTAAAAAAGAATTCATCAAGAGCGATAAGATGCTTCATTTTATTATCGAGCATTTTGACGGGGACCTTGAGAAAGCGGTGGTAAGGAAGAGGTTGATGGTGGGGATAATATTAGATGAAATACGTAGAAATACGGTAGAAATACATAGAAATGCTTTGTACAGAAAAGAAAATGGAATATATTCCGGCAACAAAAAGCTCTCTGTGGCCGTTGCCACGGCCTCGCCGGTGTCGACATTGGTCCACATCGGGCTCAACATCTCGTCAAAGAACACCCCGGTAAAAACGATAGGGCTTAAGGACTTTGGGATAGAGCCCAAAAAACTGGCCCTGAATGTTATAGAATTGTACTGCAAAGAGATCGATTCGATCAGGCAGTCGCGCTGCAAAGTGACGGGTGTCAAATGAGTGCTCTTGTTATAGTTTGCGTTTTGACAGGGATCATCCATTTTACAGAAACGCTCGCGTCTTCGATGCGGCTTGCAGGTGTGCGCACCAAGCAGCTGGCAACCTCGCTTTCATTTGTGAACACGACCTTTCTTATCTCCAGGATGTCCAACATGCTTCAGGCCCCGCTTCTTGGAGGAATGGTGGATTACGCCATCATGACCAACAATCCCGATGCCCTGGCGGGGGCCTTCAGGATAGTGATCTTCTGCGCCTTTATAGGCAATCTGGTCGCCGCTTTCCTTATCCCTTTCTTTGTCGGCATCTTTGAGGAAGGCATCTATGTATTTGAGCGCGTGGGGTCCATTCCCAGGCTGTTTGCGGAGGGAGCAAAGCCAAGGAACATAAAAAAGATAATTAGCCGCTTCAGACTGCCGGATGCGGGCTCGTTCAGGAACCTCTCCCTCAAGGGTATCCCCGCAATGTTCCTCTGGCT
>CAYUCV010000046.1:0-4292 GCA_964443545.1 uncultured bacterium | reverse complement strand
CTTAAGAACAGAAAAATAGTCCTTGCTCTCGGCAATTTTGACGGGGTTCACCTCGGCCATAAAAAGGTGATAGGCGAGGCGGTCAGCTTTGCTAAAAAAAACGACGCTGCCTGTGTTGTAATGACGCTAGACCCTCACCCAAGGACGGTTTTATATGGAGGCAAGGACCTAAAACTTCTTACAACAATAGAAGAAAGGGAAGAGCTTATAGGACGACTGGGAGCGGACGCACTCTGGGTCATAGGTTTTACAATTTCAACGGGAAAGCTTTCTGCGGAGAGCTTTGTCGGCCGATACTTCAAGGGTGCCCGCATAATAAAAGTTTTTGCCGGCTTTGACTTTGCCTTTGGCAGAGGCAGGGCTTCCAGCGCGGACGACCTTATTAAACTTGGGAAAAAACGCGGGTTTTCCGTCTCTATCATTAAACACAGATCTTTCAAAGGTGCGATAGTAAAAAGCAGCCTTATAAGGGACCTTGTCTTGGAAGGAAAATTTGACAGGGCCTTAAGTTTTTTGGGCCACGGATACCCGGTTTCAGGCAAAGTTGTAAAGGGGCGTGGTGTAGGTAAAAAACTCGGATATCCCACGGCAAATATCAAAACTTGCGAAGATAAACTCATTCCTCCTTACGGAGTATATGCGGGGAGCTGTCTTATCAAAGGCAAAAGATACAAAGCCGCTGTCAATATAGGCAACAGGCCTACCTTTGGCGCCGGGTTTGCCAGCATTGAGGTCCATTTAATCGGATATAAGGGAAGCCTTTTGGGAAAACATCTGACGGTGTGGCTGGACAAAAAGATCAGGGATGAAAAATATTTTGACAATATTGCCGGCCTTAAAAAAGCGATAAAAGCGGATATCAAACGGGTGTCCCGACACTGAAGTGTCGGCTCCTTGTGGAGTGATGCCGGAGCCGACGATTTATCGTCGGGTCGCAATGTACTTTCATTTCTGGTTTCCTCAGATTGCTAAAATAAAAAAAGCATGTTAAAATAACTGAGTATGGACAAAACAAAAAGGGCCGAGACGGTAGAAAAGTATAAGATATCCGAGAAGGACTGTGGGTCAGCCAATGTGCAGATAGCTCTTTTGACCGGCAGGATAAACCATCTGGCCGGGCATCTTAAGACCCATCCAAAGGACAATCACAGCAGAAGAGGGCTGCTTCTCATGGTGGGGCAGAGAAAAAGGCTAATAACCTACCTTTCCAAGAAGAACAAAAAGGCATGTACCGATCTCCTCAAATCTTTAGGGCTTAAATGATCTTCGAATCCTCGATAGAAATTTCGGGCCGCAAGCTCACTCTAGAGACCGGCAGACTGGCCAGGCAGGCCTCGGGCTCGGTCATAATATCCTACGGCGACACCATGGTCCTTGCCAGTTGCACCGTTTCACAAAAGATACGCGACGGGATCGATTATTTTCCGCTCTTGGTGGACTATGAAGAAAAGATGTACGCCGTGGGCAAGATCCCCGGCGGATTTTTTAAGAGAGAAGGCCGTCCCACCGAAAAGGCCATCCTTACCTCCAGGCTGATAGACAGGCCCATCAGGCCGCTTTTCCCGGATGGTTTTAAGAACGATGTCCAGATAGTTGTAACCCCTCTGTCGGTTGATGATGCCAATCCTCCGGATGTCCTGGCCATAATCGGGGCCTCTGCCGCGCTTTCTATATCCGAGATCCCTTTTGACGGGCCGATAGGCGCGGTCAGGGTGGGTAGAATAGACGGTAAATTCGTCATCAATCCGACCAACGAAGAACTTGATAAAAGCGACCTGGACCTTGTATTTGCCGGGATAAAGGACGAGATCTCTATGATAGAGGCCAAGGCAAACCAGGTACCGGAAGAAGTGGTGCTTGACGCCATCTCCTTTGGCCTTAAGACGATAGAGGATGTGATCCGGCTGCAGAAGGACCTGATGAAGAAGGCCGGTCAGCCAAAGATGAAGATAAAAGTCTTCCTGCCGGATGAAAAACTTGCCCAGTATGTTGCCAAAGAGGCTAAAAAAGACATCGAAGATGCCCTTCACATAGAAGACAAAGAAAAACAGCAGGACCGCCTTGCCGTTATCGAAGGCGAGGTCGCCGAAAAGATCTCCGGCGGACAGGACGAGTACCTCAAGACCGTGATAAAGGAAAAGAAGAGCGAGCTGGCAGCCGTGATAAAAGAAATAGAGAAAAAAGCTGTCCGCCACATGATAATCAACGAGAACAAGCGCCCAGACGGAAGAAAGATGGACGAAATAAGGCCTATCTCGTGCGAGACGGGCATGCTTCCCAGGGCCCACGGCTCCGGCGTGTTTACCAGGGGCTGGACACAGGCCCTTTCGGTGGTTACACTCGGCTCCAAGGGGGATGCCCAGATAATAGACGGGCTTGATGCCGAGGAGAGCGAAAAGCGCTACATGCACCACTACAACATGCCCGCCTACAGCGTTGGAGAGGTAAGGCCGCTGCGCGGCCCGGGCAGAAGAGAGATAGGGCACGGGGTCCTGGCGGAAAAAGCCCTTCTTCCTGTTATCCCTCCCGAAGAAGAATTTCCCTATACGCTGCGCATAGTATCAGAGATCCTTGGATCAAACGGTTCTTCTTCCATGGCATCCACCTGCGGCAGCACGCTTGCGCTTATGGATGCCGGGGTAAAGATCAAGGCAGCGATCTCGGGGATAGCCATGGGGCTTGTCAAAGAAGGAGATAAGTACAAGGTCCTCTCTGACCTTCAGGGCCTTGAGGATTTTCTCGGGGACATGGATTTTAAGATAGCCGGATCTCCTATAGGAATAACGGCAATACAGCTCGACACCAAGATCAAAGGCCTCAGCATGCAGATAATAAAGGACACCTTTGCGCAGGCAAAAACCGGCAGGGCCCATATACTCGGCAAAATGCTTGAGACCATCCCTTCGCCGAGGCCTGAACTCTCAGAATACGCCCCGAGGGTCATCACTCTTCACATAAATACGGAAAAGATCGGCCTTGTGATAGGCCCTGGCGGCAAGAACATTAAAAAGATCATAGAGGATACCAAGTGCCAGATAGATATCGAAGATGACGGCAGCGTGTTCATTACTTCTTCCGATGCCGAGGCGGCAAAAGAAGCTCAGCGCAGGATAGAAGAGATAGCCATGGATGTCGAAGTTGGCAAGACCTATCACGGCAGAGTGGTCAAGATAATGAACTTTGGCGCCTTTGTGGAGCTGGCCCCGGGCAAGGACGGCCTTGTCCACATATCAAAACTCTCCAAACAGCGCATCAACAAGGTTGAGGATGTGGTCAAGGTGGGAGACGAGATAGATGTCAAAGTGGTGGAGATAGACGATATGGGCCGGGTCAACCTCGCAAAAGTCCTGTAAGCCTGTAGGATCCCATCTGTTTTTTCTTGATTTTAAGCCTATCTTATGTTATATTAATGTCAAGGAAATATATCATGCTAAGAAAAATTGTAGTGATTGGAGTTATATTATTCTCCATTGCCGGCGCTCTGTCCGCAGTGCCGTCCAAAATATCATACGAGGGGCGGCTTACGGACAAATCTGGAAACCCTCTGACCGGGGCGTACAATATGCGGTTTAGTATATGCTCCGACTCCGCGGGGTCGACGGTCGTGTGGGGACCGGAGACGCATACAGGGGTGAGCGTGTCCAACGGGGTATTTTCTGTTCTGCTCGGCAGCGGGACCGCCTTAACCTCTTCGGTATTTTCTTCAGATACCAATTACATCAAGGTGGAAATTGCCGATCCTCCAGCGTCATCCAATTATGGAGCGATGTCGCCGCTGACCCAGCTGGTGAGCGTTGGATATGCTTTCAAGGCCGATACCGCGGCAAATGTTTCTGCGGGAGGCATTCCGGATGGCTCAATAACTGATGCCAAGATAGTAAGCGTATCCGGAAGTAAAGTGATCGGCACTGTCCTGCCCGGACCGCATGCCTTTTCGCACAGGGCCGGAGGGACTGATTATCTTTCTATCGAGGCGGGTATGATCCCCTCCGGGACCGTAACCTCAGATGCGATAGCCGCAAGGAGCATTACTGCCGGCAAGATCTTGACAGGCGCAGTTACCGAAGACGCGATCTCAACGGGTTCCGTCACAACATCAAAGATAGGTTCCGGGGCTGTTACGACCAATGAGGTCGGCTCGGGAGCGGTGACTGTGACAAAGTTGGGCACAAACAACTCTCCTGCGTCCGGACAATTCTTAAGATGGAACGATTCGCTGAGCCAGCTTGAGTGGGCTAGCGTGGCCCAATCGGGATCCGCAAGCCCTGACGGGACAACGATCTCAACAAACA
>CAYUCV010000045.1:0-7905 GCA_964443545.1 uncultured bacterium | reverse complement strand
TTAAGTGAATCCGGAGTATCTTTCACCAGGATCTTTCCGTGGTCGATGATGGCTATCCTGTCGCAAAGAAAGTCAGCCTCTTCCATATAGTGAGTTGTCAGGATCACGGTCACCTTATATTCCTTTATAAGGTTCTTAACATAGTTCCAGATGAGCCTTCTTGTCTGTGAGTCCAGTCCCAGTGTGGGCTCGTCCAGGAAAAGCACCTTTGGCCGGTGTATAAGTCCTCTCGCTATTTCAAGACGCCTTTTCATCCCTCCGGAGTAGTTCTGCGTCATGACATTTTCCTTCTCTCTAAGTTCAACAAGACTTAATAGTGTATCGATCCTTTTTTTATAGACCTTTGGTTCAATGCCGTACATCATCGCATGGAACTCAAGGTTTTCGCGCCCAGATAATTTTGAGTCCAGGGCCGGTTCCTGAAATACCATGCCGATGTTCTTTCTCACCTCGTTCTTCTGGGTCGACACATCAAACCCCGCCACTTTAGCCGAACCGGAGGTCAATCTGAGGAGGGTAGCAAGTATATTTAGGGTGGTTGTCTTTCCGGCGCCGTTGGGGCCAAGCAGGCCAAAGCACCTGCCTTCTTCCACATCAAATGTGATGCCTTTGACCGCGGCAGTGTTCTTAAATTGTTTTATGAGGTCTTTGACTTCGATGGCGGGCATATGGCAATTATATCAGGGAAATCTCTTGCTTATATTAACGATATATGTATAGGAGGGGGTTGGATGAACACCAGAGGCTTGGGAGCCCATTATGCCGGGCGTGCGCGCCTTTACGGGGAACGCCTTCAATTTATCAGGGACAGGGGCGGAGCGTCCCTGCGACTTAATGAAGTAAATCCTAAGTTGCTTGAGCCAGGCTATAGAGGTCAATTGAAGATCACTGCTCCCTGCGGTACTATTCCGGAGCATCTCATCGGTTTGCTTAAAACCAATGGCGCTATAGTCAGGGGTCAACTTGATATAGGAAAGCTTGGCGAATTGTTCGGTTTAAGATACGCGTTCAGGAAAAGCGAAGATTGGTTTTATCTTCGAGCCGGAGAAGAGATGAATTGCGAAAATATGATGAGGGCGGTCATAGGAAGACTGGCGGGGCAAGAGGCTCTTGTCCCAAAGTACGGACCGCTTGAAGGTAGAGTCATAGATGCTGTTCATACGTTGTATTCGACTGTTCAGAGTAATGACGGCTACTGGCACCCTCCGCTTGGGGAATGGAACGATAAGAAAGCGTTCCTTGATGATCGGGGGATAATGATCGACCTTGCCGGGTTCGATCTTGCAAGACTCGATCTTGCGGGGCTTAATCTGAGGAATATGGATTTCACGGGTGCCATATTTGACCGCTCTGACCTCAGCGAGGCTGACCTGTCGTTTTCGGTTCTAAAGCAAATAAGTGCTCCCTATGTGGATTTTAGAGGAGCTTTTCTTATGAGCGCGGATTTTTCCCATTCCTTGCTTATGCGGGCGGATTTTGAAGATGCCGCGGCTTTCGGCGCGCGGTTTTCCGGCGCAGAGCTTATGATGGCGAATATTTTCAGGGCAATATTGATCGGGGCTCAATTTGACGGGAACTGGCATTTGTTCGAGGGAGATATGCGCTATAACATAGAAAACAGGAATCGCGGCAGAATAAACGGCTATCTGGGCTATCTGACAGCGCTGTCCTCATCTGCCGAAGGTATAGGGAAGTTGAAAACTATCGCCGAAAAGGAATACGAGAAAAGGGAGCTGCTCTGGGGCAGGACAGAAGAAGATGCGGCCCGTTCTTCAGGTGTTCATTTCCGTTTCATGACACCGGCTTCAATAGTGGAATTTCTCATTAGGGCGTATGTGGACGGGATCGTTGAAAGGGAATTAGGGTATTCTTTCCGAGGAGAGCCGCTGCCCACTGACGCAGAGAAAGACCCGGTTGCACCTCTTGAATTGCCGTACGGGCTCAGTATTTAAAATCCGGAAAAAATCCCCATGAGGTCAGATAAGGCAGGGTCGAAGTGATGGGGTTGACCGGATAATCAATTATTCCAAAGGCTTCTTTTGTGAGTCTGCTGACATGTTCAATGTCGGTGTTGTAAGTATATCCGGGAGAGGTAGCAAACCCGGCCAGCCGTATATTAAGTCCGTAGTGGTAGATTAGCCTGATGATGTCTTCCATTTCTTTGTCGGCCTCTGCAGCACCCATCCTGTCAAAGTGATCAAAGTCCAGAGAGAATCCAAGTTCAAGTTTATCCGCCGGCAGCCCCGTTGCCTCCAGTGCTGTCAGGAGCGGTGCGGCAAACTCCTGCGCTTTGAGCCCGGCTGTGGAGATGGCGCTTCCGGCAAGGCTTTTTGAAAGCAATACTCTCATCCAATTGGATGAATCGGCATGCTCATATCCGCTGCCGGAATTGTCGGGATGCTTGTCAAAATTAAGGACAAATCTGTAGGGAGCGCCTTTTGTAAATAAACAACTGAGTTGAGGATGGTCAACGGCTCCCAACATACCCACATGTTCGGTGAACATTAGAGACGGGACAAAGGTGCCTCTCATGTTTGCCGCATTGTCAAAATAGGCTCCCTGGACCGCATTGTCGGAACGCAAAGTATCAAGACCTTCCATAAGCCTGATAGTGCCGCTGCAGAGACTTTCTGCTAAAGCATGGCTGCAGGCTCCCGAGGCTCCGCAGGGTTGAGTTGTTAGCGGAACAGAGGCTTTTATTCTTGCCCTGAAAGCAAGTTGAGGTACGGCCAGGGCAAGGGCAGGAGCGCATGCGCATTTCATATTGATTGATCGTAGAAGATAAGCCGGGATTTCATGAAAAATGCCTCGATAAAATAATATACTGCGGCGGAAGCCGGGTTCATTTTTTTGATAGAAAGAGTGCATATGCCGGGAGCAATAGAACTAAGATCGAGAATGGACGGGATCCTAAAGAGCGAGCTGCCCTTGCGCCTCAATATGGCCAGGGGAAGGGATGTTCCGCTGCTTTGCGGCGACCTTATCTTTCCCGAGGAAGCCCCGGTCTACCGCCAAAAATTCTCGCCCTTTATCGTGGATGTGTACCATAGGGTCCTTGGCGGCGAGATCTCAAGATTTCCCAGGGATTTCTGGACAGGGGCACAGGGCTTTGCCAACTCTATTGTCTGCATAGACCACGGCATAAGGAACATCCTGGGGCTTGTGATGAGCGAAGACCCCCTGTTGATCGATCCAAGGCTTTTCCGGGAAGGACAGGGAGCCTTTCTGGCCGAAACGGTCACAGCACAGGACAAGAACTGGCAGAACCTTTTTATGCAGATAAAACTCCTTGGAGCTGTGACCAGGGTTCCTGAGCATCAGCAATCGTGCGCTACCGCGTTTTTCAATACTTATCCATGGGCTTTTGATCTTAACACGGAGGAAAGAAACCATCTGCATCCCTGGGACTTTATCCAGAGAGATATGTGGAGGGATGAGAGGGGCTATGAGATGGGAGTAACGGCTGTCAGGCATGGGCTGGAAAGGCATGCGGGGCTTAGTATGGACGAGGCCAACTGTCATATTGACGGCCGGCTTTTTCCGGAACCGGGCTCAAAATTTCCAGAGCGATATACGGCTTTGCCAAGGGCCTTTGGTTTCAGCCAGTGGATAGACCTTTTTTCGGAACTGGGTTTGGCGGGGGCTATGCAAGGGGTTCCGGCTTTCGAAAGAAAGCATTCCTGCGCCCTGTACCATGCTTATCCCTGGGCTTTTGATCTTGACACAGAGGAAGGCAGCCATCTGCATTTTTGGGATTTTGTTCAGGTTGGCCTTTGGGAAAGCGGGCTTGGACAAAGCCTGGTTGAAAAATCACTGCGCCATGTTCTGGAGTCGCACCTTGGGCTTAGTATGGTCCCGCCCGGAGATAGAGGGCCTGAACGGTTCTATATAGACGAGAGGCTGCTTAAAGGCAGAATGGATCTGTTTCTTGCGGAAAACGGCGTCTCTACCTGGCCGGACCTTATTAACGAACATATGATGTTCCTCAGGGCGATAAGGGAGGATCTGCCGGATTTTCCCAAAGACATTGCAGGTGTATTTCAATTGCTTTATCCTTGGGCTTTTGACCTGTCAACTCCCGAGGGCTGTCACGCGCATCCGTGGCAGGTAGCGCTTGAGGCAAGATGGTACAGCGCTGTTGGAGAGATGGACCTGAACAGGATCGCTGCAGCCTTGAGGCACGAAGTGGACAGAGAAGGGTGGGATATCTCCCGGCTTGCGGAAAAAGTGACGCCGTTATGGCTTAAGGAGTCCGGGCTGGGAGGGATCCTTGATATCTTTGGAAGGGTTGTGGACCTTATCAAGGCCGTGTATGCGGATGATTACGGTTCTGCCGCAGCCCTTGAAGCCGGTTTTAGAGGCCTCCACGATATGACCGAAGATGTCCGCGCGCGCACTATTTCTTCCGGTGTCTACTATGACCAGCAGATAGCCAGGGTCAACATCGGCGGAACTCTTTATACTCTGCCCGGGGAATTTGCAGGCATGGTGGCAAAAATGATCGGGGGCAATATGATAGGGGTGATGCGCGCTGTTGATGTTGACGGAAAAAAGGACCTTGTCCTGGTCGCTACTTTTGAGGCAGCGCCCCGAGGAGCCGGGACTGCTTACATAAAGGAGACCGACCTTACAAGGATTTGACCTTTGCTAGAATAGCCTGGTTGGCGGTTCGTAAGGAACAAGGTCTGCATCCGGTTTTTGAGGGTCGGCCATCGCTATTATCCCGAATTCTTTCTTCCAGGCCAGGTTAAAAGTATCTGACGGCATGACGCCGATATTGAATTTTCCGTCCTTTCCGATGGGATCATAGTAAACAACATTGCCGTCCTCCGACTTTATGACATGTACGGCATGCGGGCCTACTTCCGTCGAGATGACAGCGACAAAGCCATGGGAGAGCTTTTTACAGAGACTCTCAATCGTAAGATCACCGATTTCATAATGTTCACAGCGCACCGCCTGCGGGGCCCCCAGGTCATTTGCAATATCGCACACCTGTGCCATTGTCAAGCCGGGGGTTCTATGACCGGTGCCGCCGGGAAACATACTGCGCCCATAATAGTGGGGCTTGTATTCTATTAGCAATCCTGCCGTAAAAAGATCCAGGTCCTGATATGAATGCAGCAGATGTTCGGAGCGCAGAGGCTCGAATTTTCCGGCAGATTCGAACAGCGACAGTACGGCGTATATTCCGCAGACAGTGGAGAACCGGCCCTGCGCGGAAGTTTTTACGGATTCAAAAACGGCATCGTTGGCTGCTTCCTCCTGTCCCGGCAAGTCCGTCTTTTCGAGAAAATCCAGCGCGTAGCCAAATCCCCGGCCGAAGATATTCTTTGTGGTGGGCGGCAGCTTGTCTTGAGACACCCTCTCTTCGACATATGAAGACAAGGCATCCTTATAGGGGTCCCATTCCTGCGCCGATATCATGCCGGAGAGCTTTTCGAACATAGCAGAGGTTATTGTGTCAACAAAAATATCCATAGGCACAACTATCCCATCAACATAAATTGTGAAGAGGTTTTGCCTGTTGTGAGAACCGCTTTCAAATTCTTTAATGTCATTTTCGGTGACCAGCCCGGGATCATTGGACCTTTCATACAGATCTCGCACCGCCGCCTTTTCCTTCTCCGTTGCGCATTGCCCCAGGAGCAGATCTCTCAATGGCTCCTTTAATCTGCCGCGGAAAATGTAGCCGTTCTTCTGCGATCTCGAGAAAAGATCGTCAAAAAAGCGATAGGCAGAGTCTTTGTTGTCGGAGTCCGCGTAGTATTCTTTAAACAGTGCCAGAACCTCCGTTTTCATCTTCCCCTGAATAACGAGCCTCCCGTTGTTGATGTAGGCTCCTCCGCCGTGTCCGTACACAAGGTTTGAGAATTGGTTTGCTTTTATGAGGTCGCTGTGCCTTGGTATCGGGAGTTCCGAGACAACATTTTCGCTTGTACAGTTCAGCTCCGGATAGCAACCTATTTCTATCCGGTGGGTTTTTTCGTCAAGGATCATATCATTCCTGATGCGGCAGTAGTCTTGTTCCGGGATTGTATCCATGCTGACGCCAAGCTTTTTCAAAAGTTCATTTGTTGATCTGCTCAGGATCCTGGAACTATCATAAACACCGGCTTTTGATACAAAAGAAGGACACTTTAGCATATTAGCTATTTTTTCAATTGACCCCAAAATGCTTTCATCTGCCGGATGCGCCTCAACCTCTATTTTGCTTGTGCTTATCCTGTCGGGACTTACGAAAGGTGCTTTTGAATGGGCAAGAACTTCCCAGAGGTAGGCGCGGACCTTTTTGCAGTCCCTTTCGGTAAGGCCTGTGTTTTTGGGGTTAAATTCCCGTATTTCCCCGCCATCTATTTTTTTATCCGAGGATATCTTTTGCCAGTACCCGTTATTTACAATTAAACCGCTCATCTATTGGCTTATCGTTGATCACGGACATATTCTTGCGTGCAAAAAGCAGCCGTTTTCTGCCGCCGGAAATGCATAGAGTTTTTTCGATACATTGTTTTCCCTGCCGGCTGCGAATTATATTTGGAGGCGTTAATGAAGAAATATTTTTCGGGGTTCGTTTAGGATGAAGCACGGGGGTGTTTACCTATGCTATTCTCTTTTCCCCTGTACCTTATCTTCTTTTTGCCTCTTCTTTAGATGATCGATCAGTACTTCTTGGCCCCAGATGCTGTTTATTTTAAGGGCCGAAAAAGTGAAATCGGAGGTTTTTTTGTTCGACAAAAAGACAAGTCCATTCAAAGGATTTTTATTTAAAAGGAGCGTAAAAGGAAATGAGAACAATTAGAGTGTCGGATCTGGCCGGGGCGATAAAGAGCAATAATTTCGGGACAGGCATCGTACAAATGCTGATGCCGGGCATGTCAACTTCCCGGGCTGCGGATTTGCTGGTCCATCCGAATATGTCAATTGGCAGGGCGGCCGGTATATTGGCGGACGAACATTTGCCTATTACCAGGTCAGCTTCCATATTAAGTGATGAACATATGCCTGTTGCAAGGGCGGCAGGATTCCTTGCCCATCCGAACATATCAATTGCCAGGGCATCCGGCATGCTGGCAGATGGGAATATGTTACTTGATAGAGCAGCAGGGATATTGGACCATGCATATATGCCGATCGATAGAGCAGCGCTCATCCTTAGTGATGAACATATGCCGTTTGCCAGAGCAGCCGGCATATTTGATGATAAGCATATGTCCTTTGCCAGGTCAGTTTCCATTTTGAGCGATGAAAATATGCCGATCGCCAGGGCAGCGGATATACTGGGGCATAAAAACATAGCAGTTGGCAGAGGTGCTGGTTTATTGAGGCTTGACAATATGGCGCTTGACAAAGCAGTGTGGATAATTGCAAGCGCAAATATGCCGATCGGTAAGGCGGCGGAGATACTGGGGCATGAGGATATGCCGGTTGTCAGAGCGGTTGAAGTGCTAAGGCACGAACATATGCCGCCGGCCAGTTCGGCGCGCATCTTAGGGCAGGAGGTCCTGGAGTCTAAAAGAGCAGCGGACATATTATTGCACAGGTATATGCCAATCAGCAGAGCAGCGGAAATACTTGGAAATGCGGACATGCCAGCTGCCAAAGCGGCAGAGATATTAGGGCTGGAGATCGTGCCGTTAAATTGGGTGTTAAGAGTGATCAAAAGTGGACGGATAGGTGGGGATGCAATGAACGGGATCCTGAATTTGTTGCCCGCTGACAAAGCAAGTGATCTGCTCTGTTTGGCGGGAGACGATGTAGTAAAAGCCTTTTTAGCTTACATTAGGTCGCTTGACTAAGGCTTTCTCTGCGGATCTCAGTTGTTTTTGGACAAAGAGATTTTTCTCCATCATTTTGAAAACTGTTAGAATGGGATATGTTCCCCAATTTGAAAATGAGCACCTTTCA
>CAYUCV010000044.1:6749-8177 GCA_964443545.1 uncultured bacterium | reverse complement strand
CCCTTCGACTCGCTTCGCTCGCTCAGGGGCGAGGGGCTGTTAGATAATGTAGGTATAAACTTATTAAAGTTGTACATATCTTTTGGTGCCATCTTAAAGATGAGCCCCGAGGTGTATTCCAGAGCCGGCTTTAGCGCTTTGATGCCTTTTGAAGAGTCCATCTGGGACAGGGCTTCTTTGGGCAGAGGGAACAAAACCGTTAACTGCAGGACTATCCAGACCATGATGATCCCTTTTGCCGCTCCGATGAGCGCCCCTCCGAGAAGATTAAGAGGTCCCAGTATGCCTCTTCCCACAAGTTTGTGAAGGAACCCCCCGGCAAAGGCTGTGACCAGATAGACGCCGATAAAGATAAGCACAAAAGCTATTGTATACATGATATTTCCCGGCAATTTCATGTAATTGGTCAGATATAGGGACAGCTCTCTGTACCACAGGGCTCCCAGCCAGATGGAGAAGACAAAGGCCATGATGTCAAAGACAGCCCTGATGAGCCCCCTCATCAGTCCGCGCAGGGTAGAGAAGGCAAGGATGATAAGGATGGTGATATCGATGTAGTTCATACAATTCCAGAGACGCCCCGCCGGGGCGTCTTTACTAGATCTTTCCTTTTACCTTCAATTGCTTCTTCATCTTCTGCAATTCTTTTTTCAGGTAAGGGTATTTAAGCGCCAGTATCTGGGCCGCAAGGATAGCTGCATTTTTGGCCCCGTCAACCGCCACTGTTGCCACCGGGATGCCCGGAGGCATCTGGACTATAGAGTATAGAGAGTCAAAGCCCCCGAGGGACTGCGAAGAGATGGGCAATCCGATGACCGGAAGTGTTGTGTAGGAAGCGATCACTCCGGGAAGGTGCGCTGCCATTCCTGCTCCGGCTATGATCAGGTCAAAGTTCTTTTCGGCGTTCTTTGCGAGCCCCATTACTTTTCTTGGGTTCCTGTGGGCCGAAGCCACTATGATCTCGAAAGAGATCCTGAACCTTTCAAGGACCGATATTCCGCCTTCGAGTTTTGGAAGGTCCGACTTGCTGCCTACTACGACCGCTATTTTTGGGTTTTTCATATTAATACTCCCTTAAGCATTATGAACTCATTATATATTACCGAGCAAAGCAAGTAAATAATTATAACGGCGTGAAATCCGAGCTGTACTCTTCCGATAGTATGGCAGATGGGTTCTTGGGAGAGAAAGGAATGCAATACGAGTGAATATTGAAACCAAAGCTTTAACAATGAACAGGGCCTTTTGTAGTGTTCCTTCCTGGCGGACAGAAGTAAGTATTGGCCGAACGACCCCGTGTATCGGTTTAAGGAATCAGGATCTTGCAGTCCAGCTCGAAAGGTCCCCTCATCTGCCCCATATTGCATCACCGGAAAAGATCGTTGAGCAGATGGGAAGGATCGCGGACGCATTAGAGCAAAACTGGGA
>CAYUCV010000044.1:0-6649 GCA_964443545.1 uncultured bacterium | reverse complement strand
AATGGGCGGGGAGATACGCATTTGATATTGATAATTTCCCGGCTGATTACTGGCCGGAAAAAGCAAAATCAAGGATCACAGAAGTTGAACACATATTGATAATGCTTTGTCCAAGGCTTCAAACGGGAGATCTTGATTCAATAATCGGCAAAAGCCGGACCGTTGAAGTGCTTATGGACCCCAGCCAAGCGGTGACAGATTTTATTACCATGGGAATTGAGATGCTTTGGGATACCTACCAATTTATTGCTAATAATAAATGACCAATACTACAACAACCCTTTAGTGGACGGCACTCCCTTTTTGCGAGGATTTATCTGGCAGGCACGGGACAGGGCAACCGCAAAACCTTTGAATATTGCCTCTATCTTGTGGTGAGTGTTCTTTCCTCTTATCAGGTCTATGTGAAGCGAGATCCCCGCCTTTACCGCAAATGCCTCAAAGAACTCCCGAAGCATCTCTGCGTCAAGGAAAAGCTGAACGGTTTCTTTGCCTATCATGACAAAAACGGGTTCCTTTGCGAACTTTACATTAAAGGTCAGATGCGGCCTGCCCGAAAGGTCTACCGCGGACCTTACCTCAGCAAGCGCCTCGTCCATGGGGATTATCGCGTGTCCGTACCGCTCGATCTTTACCTTTTTCCCGAGCGCTTTGTGAAAGGCCTCGCCCAGGCAGATGCCGGTATCCTCGACCAGATGGTGAAGGTCCACCTCAAGGTCCCCCTTTGCGGTCAGCGAAAGGTCAAAGAGCCCGTGCTTTGCAAAAAGCGTGAACATGTGTCCGAAAAAGGGTATCGGATAGGTTATGTTGCTTTTGCCTGTGCCGTCAATGTTCAAAGTGACTTTGACATGGGTCTCTTTTGTCTTTCTCTCAAGTTTGATCAGGCGTTTTGCCACTAGATAAGCTCCTCTTTTTTGAAGATAGGGTCAAAATCGTACTCCTCAAGGGCTTCGTCGCCGCCTTCCTGTCTATCCACCACACAGATCACTTTTAAGACCTTGCAGCCTATCTTTTCTACCGCTGCGATAGCTCCCAAAGTTGCCGTTCCTTTTGTAATAACATCATCCACAATTACCACGCTTGAATTCGGTTCAATTATTCCCTCGATCTCTTTCTTCATCCCGTGCTCTTTTTGCTGTTTGCGAACGATGAACGCAGGGATTGGCTTTTTTAGATCTCTGCTTAACAGGGAAACCGCTGCCGCTATCGGGTCGCTGCCTATCGTCATCCCTCCGATATAACCCACATCAAGCCCCGCTATCTTTTCGAGTATAAGCTTGGCTATTAAATAAGAGCCCTGCGGATGGCAAGTGGCTTGTTTGCAGTCAACATAAAAATTGCTTGTTCCGCCCGAAGAAAGCTTGAACTGCCCGGTTTTGACGGCTCTTTGCTTGAGGAGCGCTTTTAATTGTTCTTTTTCTGAAGTCATCCATATGTATTATAACACTAAACCCTCTCCCCTAACCCCTCTCCCTTGTCAGGGCGAGGGGAACTCAATTTTTTCCCCCTGACAAGGGGGTGATTAAGAGGGGGTTATGCTATAATTTCCCTAGCATGCCAACAAAATTCGTCTATCTCATTGGGAATCCGGTTGAGCACAGCATCTCGCCGCAGATGCACAACGCCGCATACAAAAAACTGGGGCTGGACTTTGAATACCTTGCGAGGCAGGTAAAGGAAGAAGACCTGAAAAAGGCTGTGGAAAGCCTAAGACTTCCCGATGTTGCAGGCGCCAATATTACGGTGCCTTACAAGGAAAAAATCATCAAGTTCCTTGACGGGACAGACGAAGAGGCACGGCTGATAGGGGCCGTCAACACTGTTGTCAACAAAAGCGGCAAACTGCTGGGCTCCAACACCGACATGACCGGCTTTCTGGATTCGCTTAAAAATGATGCCGGCGCAAACCCGGACGGAAAAATGGTCCTTGTGCTGGGGGCCGGCGGCGGCGCAAGAGCGGTCTGCGCGGGGCTTTGCCGCAGCGCCTGCGGAGCGGTCTTCATCCATGATGTTGAGACGCAGAAGGCGCAGAAACTGACAAATGAGCTCAGCGGGACATCCATGACCTCTGTCAGCTCCGTAACATCTTCAACAGAACTGGAAGAACTGTTTGGCAAAGTTGATATCATAATTAACTCCACTCCCGTGGGCATGTTCCCTCAGGAAGAAGCCTGCCCAGCCCCGGAAGGAGTGGTGTTTTCCCCCCGCCAGACTGTCTATGACCTGGTCTATAACCCGTCCCAGACGCTCCTGGTTAAAAAGGCCAGGGCTAAAGGAGCTGCTGCGGTAACGGGACTCGGCATGCTGGTGCGGCAGGGGGCCGCTTCCTTTAAGCTTTTTACGGGCTCAGAAGCTCCTGTTGAGGTTATGATGAAGGCCGCACAAAAAGCCATCCCATTGTAGAGAGTGTTGAAAAATCCCGCACACTAAACCCTGTGTCCTCGTCCCTGAGGCCTGGCGCCAAAATTGCTATTCATACTTTCGGGAGGTGAAATCATGATAGCAAGCTGCATCAGCCCGGAACTTTCCGACAGGGGTTTCCATCTTTACAAAGTCCCGGTATTCACGGAGCTCTCCTACAAAAGGTTTGTTGAAGAAAGAGGGGATAACTATGTCTTTGACCTTTTTATGGAGATCTGCAGGGAAAGAGGGGTCAGGTTCAACGGTCTTCGGGTCCAGAACGGATATGTTTACGCCCTCTTAGGATTTTATTTTGATGGAGCAAATCATAAAAGCACCGGCATTGAACGGCGCCGCGGCGCTGATAGATGATGTCCTGGAAAAAGCGGTAAAAAAAAGGGCTTCAGATATCCATTTTGAGCCGCAGGACAGCCTGCTCAAGATAAGGTACAGGATAGACGGGATGCTGAGCGAGGCGCTTACGGTCCACCGCTCGATGGTGGCGTCCCTTATTGCCAGGATAAAGGTCCTTGTTGATCTTGACATCGGACAGACGCGTCTGCCGCAGGACGGAAGGTCGCGCCTAAAAATTGACGGCAAGGATGTCGATATAAGGGTTTCCACCCTGCCCACGGTCCTTGGCGAAAAAGCGGTGGTACGGCTTCTTGATCCGCGCACAACAGCGCTTTCGCTCGAAGAGCTGGGAATGGACAAAGACTGCCTGGTCAGATTTTTGCGCCTCATCAAAAGGCCTAACGGGCTTATTCTTGTGACGGGCCCGACCGGCTGCGGCAAGACCACCACGCTTTATGCGGCGCTGGACAAGCTCAATTCCTGCGAAAAGAACATAACCACAATAGAAGACCCCGTGGAATACCGTCTCTCCGGCATTACCCAGGTCCTTGTCAACGAGAAGACCGGACTAACTTTTTCCAAAGGGCTCCGCTCCATACTGCGGCAGGACCCGGATATCATAATGATCGGCGAGATCAGGGACGAAGAGACCGCAAGGATAGCCGTGACTGCTTCGCTGACGGGGCATCTTGTCCTTGCCACACTCCATACAAAAACCGCGTTCGCTGCCGCTCAGAGGCTAATAGATATGGGTGTCGAGCCTTATCTGGCCGCTTCTTCGATGACCGCGGTCTTGTCGCAGCGCCTTGTCAGGAAAAAGTGCCCTCCGTGCCCCGGGTGTTCCTATTCCGGCTACAAGGGCAGGACTTCTATATTTGAACTCCTGGAAGTGGACGAAAAGGCAAGGCAGGTGATCTGCAAAGGCGCCCGCCCCGAAGAAATAGCCGGGATGTGCGCCGGCCGCACGATGATGGAGGACGGGATTAAAAAGGCCTGTGATGGCATCACGACAAAGGAAGAAGTGCTCCGCGTTATTGAATGCGATTGATGTCCCGGTCCCTCAGCAATATATTTATTGCAAGGCCTACGGTTTTCTGGTAGAGGTTCTTTACAACGGCTCCGAAACAATAGATATAGCCATAGGGACAGGTCTTGCAGATCTCGAACCAGGCCGAGGGCGCCACGCAATCGGTATCTGCAAGGTATTTGCACTTTTTGGCCAGTGAACTTTTTGCCTGCGGCTCTTTGTTCCTAATGCCGGCGCCGCTTACTTCCCTGTCTTTTTCTACCGCTTTTATTTCCATGCCTTCAAACTATATATCGCTGTGCAATTCAATAATTTCACTCTTTATGATATATTTGTATAGCCATGGCAACACTGATCAAAACGCTCTGGGCTTATTTTGCTGCCCTGATGGGAGTGTTCTACTGGACCCTTTCTGCGATAATACAGGACCGCCTTGGAGCGGACAAGAACACCATCTACTGGAAAAATTCGGTGGTCTGGGCGGGGTTCTTTCTGCGCCTGTGCGGGATAAAGGTGGAAATAAAAGGACTGCAGAACCTGGAGTTTTCGGGCCCCAAAGTTTATGTGGCCAACCACCAGAGCAATTTTGACATACCCTGCCTTATGGCTTCCATAAAAAAGCCGTTCAGCTTTATAGTAAAAAAAGAACTTTTCAAAGTCCCCATCATGGGCTGGTACATGGGTAAAAGAGGAGATATCGCAGTTGACAGAAAGGACCCCAGAGCAGCGATGAGGACCCTGATAACGGCCTCAAAAAGAGTTTCCAGAGGGGATATCTTCATGGTCTTTCCGGAAGGCACCAGGAGCCGGGACGGAAAAGTCGGGGAGTTCAAAAAAGGAAGCCTGTTCCTTGCCCTGCAGAACAAGGCAAAGATAGTTCCGATAGGGATCACGGGAAGTTTTGATATTCAAAAAAAAGGAAGTTATATGATCAGGCCCAGTACCGTGCGCATCAATATCGGCGCTCCAATAGAAGCCTCGCAGGACCTTGAGAACGAGTCCATAAGGCAGACCATCATTTCCTTGATGGCCCTTTGACAAGGTGTTATAATACAATGCCAAAGTATCATAAAACAGTTGCGGAAAACCGCAAGGCCTATTATGATCTTAATATCCTGGAAAAGTACGAGGCCGGGATAGTGCTAAAGGGCGGCGAGGTAAAATCAGTAAGGGCAGGCAGGGTAAGCTTAAAAGAAAGCTTTGTCAGGCCAGAAAAAGAGGAGCTCTGGGTCTTTGGGATGCACATAACCCCGTACAAATTTTCCGGGGCTGATGAGGCGGACCCTCTGCGGCAGAGAAAGCTCCTCCTTTCTAAGCCGGAAATAAAGAAACTGTCCGCCAGATATTTTGAAAAGCGACTGGCGATAGTGCCTTTAAAAATGTACTTTTCGGGGAATTTTGCAAAAGTGGAGCTTGGGGTGGGAAAAGGCAAAAAACTGTTCGATAAGAAAGAGGTCATAAAGAAGAAGGACCTTGACAGGGAAATGGGGAGGGAACTCGTTGACAGGCGTGGCTAAAATAGGAAAACAATCGTCTCAAAAACAAGGGGCCAAAAACCAGAAAACCATGCTTGATGTGGTTAAAGCGGCCGAGCAGGAAATAAACCGGCAGTTCCCGGGATTTTCCAGCTATCATGCCATTAAACTTGCCAAACTTCTGGCTCAGAACAAAGACAGCCTTAAATAGGAAGGGGATAACATGGTAAAAATACCAGGTTCGATACCGGCGCCGATAGTCCCGCCTAACCAGCCAAAGAAGACCGAGCAGACTAGCGAGGCGGCCAAGTCCAAGGCCCCGGAAAGGGCCGGCGTCTCAAGAGAGCCTTTTCAGATGGATTCGCAGGGCCTTGCGGTAAGGATGGCAGCGCTTGCTCAGGACGCAAAGGAAAGGGAGATCTCTTTTGACGAGGTCATTCAAAAGGCCATAAAAGAGACCGGGCTTTCCGAGCCGCAGGCCGCCATGGAAGAAGCGAACAGAAAGCTGCAAAAAGAGATAGAAGATGAACTTGATAAGATAAAAAGCAACAAGGACCTGATGGAAGAGGCGCAGGCCTGGCAGGGCCTGGCGGATATCCTTGAACACGAACTTTCCGAGGACCAGGTAAAGAGCTTCCTGTCCATATTGGATCAAGAAATTAAAGGTGTTCATCTGTGCTAATAGGGGGTTTACCCCGAGCGATCCTGAGCGAACGAACGGAGTGAGTAAGTCGAAGGAGAGTCGAGGGGCTGTAAGGGTCTCGACGGAAAGGTTTGGGGGCCCGGAGTGCAAGCCGAGGGTGCTGCTTTCCTCGTAAATAATGGCAGCGCGTCATAAATGCTGACGTAAAACAAGCAATGGCTAATGTGCAGTGGTTTGAAGGTTTCGCACCTTCATTCGCTCATGTTGGCGCCGCAGCTTAATTAATTAGGCTGCCCGTTCTCCGGACTTTTCGGCAGGTCCGGGTTTGAACGTCATAATACCGGATACCCGAGCCCGCGCGCCTGCGGCGGGCGAGGGGAATCTAAACAGAAGGCTGGCCTGCCTGATGGCCCCGTCCTTGGCTATATCATGCGGGCGACACAAATTAATAGAGGGCTAAGCTTGTAGGTCTTTGGGTCTCTGTCTTTTCGGACGCGGGTTCGACTCCCGCCAGCTCCAAAATTGAGAGCATAGAGCTTAGATCATAGATCACAGAACATAGTTGAAGGGACCCTGAGTTCTAAGCTCTAAGATCTATGTTCTAAATCTATATTTCCTTAACCGACCTTATCAACCCAGATAAAGCCTTGCTGACCTCTTCCATCAATGAATACAGCTCCTGATAAAATGTTTGATCAATATAACTCAACTCAAGGCACAATTGAAGTAAAGGAACGCACTCATATAATG
>CAYUCV010000043.1:0-8434 GCA_964443545.1 uncultured bacterium | reverse complement strand
CAAGACCAGGACCTCATAAAACCTTATCTTGAGGACGCTTCCGGCCTCAACGGAGCACATACGGATAAAGTGTTCCTTCCTGAAAACTATGATGAGATTAGCCAGGTCCTCAAAGCAGCATCCGCAAGCAATGTCCCGATAACCGTATCCGGAGGGGGCACAGGCGTGACAGGAGGCAGGCTTCCCTTTGGGGGGCAGGTTATCGCCATGGACAGGCTAAATAAGATCCTTGACTTAGATAAGGAGTCCATCACAGTCCAGGCCGGAGTGCCGATAACAGAGATCCACGCCGCAGCGGAAAGCCTCGGATATTTTTACCCGCCCGATGCAACGGAATGGACAGCGTTCATAGGAGGCAATATTGCCACAAATGCGTCGGGGGCACGAACATTTAAGTATGGGGCGACAAGGAAGTATGTCAACAGAATTAAGGTTGTATTGAGTAGCGGAGAGATACTGGATATAAAGAGAGGGCAGAAATTTCCAATTTCCAATTTCCAATTCCCAATTCCCAATTATAAAATGCCGGAGATTAAGAATGCGGCGGGATATTATTCCAGACCTGGAATGGACCTGATCGACCTGTTCATTGGAAGCGAAGGAACTCTCGGGGTTATTGTCGAGGCCGAGTTGGAGTTGCTGCCAAAGGTTGGTTTTGTTTTTGCCGGATTTGCGTTCTTTGAAGAGGAAGATAGAGCGCTTGACTTTGTGGGTGAGATAAAAAAGCAAACCTTTGAAAGCAGAAATAAGAAAGACCCCGCAGGCATTGATGCTTTGGCGATCGAGTTTTTTGATGCGAACGCGATCGTCCTGCTGCGGACAAAGCATCCGGCTATCCCCGCCAAGACCAGGGCACTTGTGTTCTTTGAAGAAGAAATAACGCCCCAAAAAGAAAACACATACCTTGAAAAGTGGGGGAGCCTTCTGGAAAAACACGGAGTATCCCTTGACGATGTGTGGACAGCCGGAACTCCCGAAAAGGAAAAGGAACTCAAGGACATAAGACACTCTATGCCGGAAGCGGTGAACGAGGTCGTCAAAAAGAGGGGATATCCCAAAGCGGGGACCGACATAGCGGTGCCTCATGGCAGGTTCAGGGAGATGTTCAGGTTTTACAGGGATGTCCTGGGTTGTTCGGAGATCGACAATCTTATTTTTGGGCATATAGGCGACAGCCATCTGCATGTTAATATGCTGCCAGGAGCGGAAGAGGAATTTAGGGCGGTTAAAGATATCTATATAAAGTTTGTCAGAAAGGCCGTGTCCCTCGGCGGCACGGCATCCGCGGAACACGGAATAGGAAAACTAAAACACGCTTACCTTAAAGAGATGTACGGCGAAAAAGGCGTTAATGAGATGATAAGGGTCAAAAGAGACCTCGATCCGTCTTTGATCCTTGGACCGGACAATATCTTCCCATATCAAAAGGTCGAGCTCTCTAGACGGCTTTTTTAAGACGGTTGTCCCTTCTCTTCTTCTTTAGGGCTTCTTTTCTTCTTTTTCTTTTTCTCTTGAGTTCTTTTTCTCTCTCTCGCATTTTTTTCTCCCTTAGAGTATGATTATAGTTAGATTATAACATGCGTGAATACAAAGTACCGAAAGAGTTTGAGCACTACAGGCTTGACCAGTTCATAGCCAAAAAGCTGCCTGCAACAAGCAGGAACAGGATCCAAAAGCTTATTGCCGGGGGCTTTGCCAAGCTCAACGGCAAAGTCTGCGCAAAAGCAGCCCGCAAAGTGCTTCATGAGGACATTGTTGAACTGGACATTCCGGCACCCAAAAGAACGGAAGTGCTTCCCGAAGAGATAGAGCTGGATGTGATCTATGAGGACAAAGACCTGATAGTCATAAACAAGCCCGCCGGGATGGTGGTTCATCCCGCGCAGGGGCACAGGAGCGGCACCCTGGTGAACGCACTTTTAAGCCATTGCAAAGACCTTTCAGGGATAGGGGGGGTGGAGCGGCCCGGGATAGTGCACCGTCTTGATAAAGAGACCTCGGGGCTTATCGTGATAGCAAAAAACGACAATGCGCACAGCGTTCTTTCAAATGCTTTTAAGAACAGGACAGTTGAAAAAAGATATCTTGCCGTGGTACACGGGATAGTTAAAGCAGATAAAGGAACACTGTCAGCGCCGATAGGAAGAAGCCAGTCGGACAGAAAAAAGATGGCGGTAATAGAGCTTAAGACCGAAAAAGAAAAGAGCGACAACGAAAAGAAACACAGGAGATCAAAATCAAGGACGGCCGTCACGCATTTCTCAGTTCTCAAGCGTTATAAAGATAAAACTCTGCTAGAGCTTAAGCTTGAAACGGGAAGGACACATCAGATAAGGGTCCATCTTTCACACGCCGGATACCCTATAGTCGGAGATGCCATCTACGGGCTTAAGAAAGACAGATCGGACAGAATGATGCTGCATTCTCTCTTCCTCGGGTTCCAACATCCTGTCAGGAGCGCTCAGGTGCGGTTAGAAAAAAAACCGGACTGGAAAGTTTTTTAAGGTCTATTGCGAATAGTCCAGCAGTATTTGATTGCCTACAAAGCTAATTCTCTGGCCCCCGAATATGAAGGTCCCGTCATCTACCTGGCTTAGTCCCGCGGCAGGGTCGGAAAGATCATTTCTTAAGGAAGCAAGATAGGAAGGCCTTAAAGAAAAATCAAAATAATTGAATGCGGTATCCACCATGACATCATTTGGGGGAGCGGCTTTTCCCAGAAGACGGGCCATCACCATCAAAAATGAAACCAGATGCGCAATATGGGACGGGTCCACCGGAGTATAAAATGAGGAAGCGAATTCAATTTGCGGAGTTATCAGGTCTTTCAGCAGAGGCCAGCAGCGAAAGTAGGTCCTTCCGGCTAAGGCCTCAAAACCGCTTTCCCCTTTGAGTCCCTCCTCCTCGATCCCGGCAGTAAGAGCTTCGGCATGGGTATCCTCAAGCCAGACATAATTCATGGGGCCGAAAAGCTGCTGCAGCTTCTCCTCAAATGTTATCGATGGGTTTTCGAGCAGCTTTTGGTATCTTCTCAGGAGCCTGGAAAAAAGCATGCTGTGAAAACCTCCTTCCCTTAATGGCTTTGCCGTTGAATCCAGGGCGCCCATGACTGCAAGGGATATCCTGGTAGAAGGGTTGAATGAGGAGATCATATCGGGCCTGTATAAAAACCCAACATCCGAGAATAAACCGTGATATCTGACTATGTCAAGGACAGTGTCCATGTTATATGCGGAACAAAGTCCCAGTTTCTTTTGTATCTCCGAGTCCCTCAGCACTTCATAGCCCTGTTCGGGATGATCGGCTCCTGTTGAGCGGGCGTAGCCTATATCATGCAGGCGTATGCCGGCCTCAAGGTCTCTTTGCTGCTGCCCTTCAAGCACACGGTGTTCGTCAAAGAGCCATGACATGAGGTCAAGATAGGTTTTTCTGCTCTCGTAAGCTCTGTTTTCAGGCAGTATGGCATTCCAAAGACGATCTCCCCCGCAGCTTCTTAGAGCCAGATAATTGCTTACTGTCTGCCTAACATGCAAAAGCCTCTCGCTTCCTATGCCAAGCCCTATCTGTGTTCTCCAGATATTCGTCCTGTCGCCGTGAGGTATAAGGGTTGTTCTTGCCATAATATATCTTCTCTTATATATTCATCGCAATTATGGGCGGAGGATTTCAGGAGGGAAGAAAGGCTTATAGCCAGATATAATAATGCTATAATTTTTCAATAATGCTGCTTGCTATAGATATAGGTAATACCAATATAGTTGCCGGGATCTTTAGGCGGGAAAAGCTGATCAAGACAGTAAGATTTGAGACATACTCTAAATCCAAAATTCTAAATCCTAAACAAATCCTAAATTCAAAATTTAAAACATACAGGATAGATAAGGCAGTGATATCGAGCGTGGTGCCTTCTTGGGACAATAAAATAAATAAAGTTGTTAAGCAGTTGTTCGGGGTTAGGCCGTATTTTGTTGATGCAGACACCTTCAAGAGACTTATGGGTATCAAACTTAGAAAACCTAAGGAGATCGGGGCCGACAGGCTGGTGAATGTCTATGCCGCCCAAAAGCTTTTCGGCAAACCGCTGATAGTAATAGATTTTGGCACTGCGACAACATTCTGTGCGGTCGATAAAAACGGGGCATATCTTGGAGGTGCGATCGCTCCGGGAGTAAATCTTTCAAGGTCCTCTCTGCATGAAAAGACGGCAAAGCTTCCTCTGGTAGACCTGAAGTTCCCCAAAAAAGTAATAGGGGATGACACCGTTTCGGCAATGCGATCCGGGATATTTTGGGGGTATGTTGGCATAACCGAGAAGATGGTCAGACTCTTTAAGGAAAAACTCGGGAAGAATGCAAAGGTAATTGCTACGGGCGGTCTTGCTGGTGTAATAGCCGGTAAAACTGATATAATCGATACAATAGAGCCAAATTTGACGCTGATCGGGCTCAGAATGATAGGGGAGATAAATGGCGGAAGAAGTTAAGGTAAGAAGAGAAAAAATAGAACAACTGAGGAGCGAGGGCATAGAGCCCTTTGCTTATTCATATGACAAAGAGATCGATTCTGCCCAGCTCCTGGCAAAATATGCCGCTCTGGACAAAGATCAGGAGAGCGAAAAGGAATATAGTCTTGCGGGCAGGATCGTGCTCAGGCGCGGGCACGGCAAAGCGGCGTTTGCTCATATCCAGGATGAGGCCGGCAGGATACAGATATATGTAAGGCTTGATAATGTGGGTGAGAAACAGTTCGCCGTATTTGAAAAGACCGATATGGGAGACTTTATCGGCGTAAAGGGCAGGATCTTCAAGACCAAGACCGGAGAGGTCTCTGTCAAGGTAAAAGAACTTACTCTCCTTACCAAGGCAGTTCACCCGCTCCCCGAAAAGTGGCATGGCCTTCAGGATACAGAACTCCGGTACCGGCAGAGGTATGTCGACCTTATTGTTAACAGACAGGTCAAGGAGATCTTTGTTCTAAGGAGCAGGGTGATCTCCGGCATCAGGAGGTTTCTTGAGGATAAAGGATTTCTGGAAGTGGAAACGCCCATACTGCATGTCCTCCAGGGAGGAGCCGCGGCCAAGCCTTTTAAGACCCATCACAACGCGCTAGACATGCCGCTCTTTCTTCGCATTGCCCCCGAGCTTTATCTTAAGAGGCTTATTGTAGGAGGCTTTGAAAAAGTATTTGAGCTTGGCAGGGTCTTCAGGAACGAGGGCATGTCGTTCAAACACAATCCCGAATACACCATGCTGGAGATCTATCAGGCTTACGCTGATTACAATGACATAATGGGCCTGACAGAAGATCTGATCAGCACGACCGTGAAAAAAGAGCTTGGCACCACAGAAGTGACCTTTAAGGGTTTGAAGATAGATTTTAAAAAACCATGGAAAAGAATAACCTTAAAAGATGCTCTGATGCAGTTTGCCGGAATAAACATAGACCTGGGCCATGATGAGCTGGTTAAGCTTGCAAAAGACAGGGGTGTTGATGACGCCGGTAAAATGGGGCATGGCAAGCTCATAAACGAGCTGTACGACAGGTTTGTCGAGCAGCATCTTATCCAGCCCACATTCATAACAGACTATCCGATAGAGACCTCTCCTCTGGCAAAGAAGAAGAGAAATGATCCAAAGCTGGTAGAAAGGTTTGAGGTGATAGTTGCGGGCATGGAAATGGCCAACGCCTTTTCGGAATTGAACGATCCAATAGACCAGAAGCAGAGGTTTGAAAAACAGATGGAGCTAAAAAAAGCCGGGGACGAAGAGACCGAATCCATGGACGAAGATTATGTCAGGGCCCTTGAATACGGAATGCCCCCCACGGGAGGACTTGGTATCGGGATAGACCGGCTGATCATGCTGATGACAGATTCACATTCGATAAGGGAAGTTCTTTTGTTCCCGCATATGAGACCGGTTGCATAAATAGAACCCTCACCCCCTTCCCCTCTCCCAGAGGGAGAGAGGTGAAGGAGGAAAAGATGATAGTAACTGAACAAAAGAAATACGAAGAAATACTTGAGATGTTAAAGGACGCCAAAAGCGTCTTTATTACCGGCTGCGGCCTGTGCGCTACTTCCAATAAAACAGGGGGAGAGGCAGAGGTCAAGGAAATGGCGGAAAGACTGAAAAAGGACGGGAAAAAGATCTCAGGCACTGTCGTAGTTGAATCCACATGTGATGAGCGACTCTGCCGCAAAGAGTTCTCAGGCCATAAGAAACAGCTTGATGAAGCGGATGCTTTTCTTGTTATGTCCTGCGGAGCGGGGGTCCAGACAGTGGCAGCTCTAATAGGCAAGGCGGTCTTTCCGGCGCTAAACTCATTGTTCCTGGCCAAAACGGAAAGGGCCGGCAAATTTTATGAAATGTGTACCGTGTGCGGGGAGTGCCAGCTGGACAGGACCGGAGGCATCTGCCTTTTGACCAGGTGCCCCAAGAACACCTTGAACGGCCCGTGCGGCGGCTCAACCCAGGGCAAATGTGAGGTCGATCCCAAAAATGACTGCGCCTGGGCGCTTGTTTACGAGCGGCTAAAACAGCTTAACAGGGTAGAGGACATAAACGACTTTAAACCTGTCAAAGACTGGTCCAAGGCTCTTAGGCCCCACAGGACGGAGAAGTAAATGTCCTTCAAAAAAGCCTTGGCCTCAAAGAAATTTGTCCTGACCGCCGAGATCTTTCCTCCCAAAGGCGTTGATGCAGAGGATGCAATAAGCAAAGCTGTCAGCTTAAAGGGGATCGTTGATGCTATCAATGTTACGGACAACCAGAGAGCCGTCATGAGGATGAACCCCATTGTGCTGTGCCACAAACTTATACACGAAGGCATAGACTCTATACTGCAAATGTGCTGCCGTGACCGCAATTCCATGGGGCTTTCTTCCGATGTCCTGGCCGCTTATGCGCTCGGCATAAAGAACATCCTGTCAATAACAGGGGATTATCCCATAAAGAACGGAAAGGTCCTGGCAAAACCCGTGTTCGAGCTGGATTCGGTCCAGCTCCTGGATCTGATAGGAAAGATGGAAAAAGGACAGGACCTGAACGGGTCCCCTTTAAAAGGTACGCCTTCATTTTGTCTGGGGGCAACAGTTAACCCCAACAGCGAGCAGATGGACCTTCAGATAATGAAGTTGAAGAAAAAAATAGCTGCGGGCGCGGAATTCATCCAGACGCAAGTCATCTATGATGCGGACATCTTCAAGAGGTTTGTGGAGTCTATCAAAGGTCTCAAGACCAAGCTGCTTTTGGGAATATTTCCGCTCAGGACCTTTGAAATGGCAAAATTCATGGAAGAAAAAGTTCCCGGGGTTAAAGTAGGGGACAAAGTGCTCAATAGAATGCAAAATTCAAAAGATCCAAAGCAGGAAGGCATTCAAATAGCTGTTGAGACGATAAAAGAACTCAAGCCTTATTGCGACGGCGTGCACTTTATGACGATGAACGATGCTGAAGCCGTCAAAGAGATAGTTGCAAAATCATAGGATTGAGGATAAGCAATGTATTATCAAGAAGTATTCAACATTTTAAATAAGTTCAAAGTCAGATATCTTGTTGTGGGGGGATTGGCCGTTGTTTTGCACGGTTTTGTGCGTTTTACTTCTGATCTGGATATAATGGTGGATTTTGACAAAAAGAACCTGCTGAATTTTTTTGCCGCCCTAAAAGCCCTTGGTTATAAACCCAAATTACCGGTAAAAGTTTCTGATTTTTCCGATGACGGGATACGAAAGAATTGGATAAAAAATAAGAACATGAAAGTGTTCTCGTTCATCCATTCAAAGATGGATTATAAGCTTATTGATGTTTTTGCGGAAGAAGTTATCCCGTTCTCAAGAGCGTACAGAAGGAGACAGGTAGTCAAGGCCGAAAACACCCCAATTAATATCATTTCTTTTGATGATCTGATCACATTAAAGAAACTGTCGGCGAGGTGCCAGGACCTGGATGATATTAAAATGCTGGAAGAACTTAAGGAGGAATATGAAAATAAGAAACGAAAAAAATAAACGCAGAGGTTCCCGGTTCAGGATTGCTTCCAGCCGGCTTATTGAATTTTCCAGAATGCCGATCGCCCTGCGGCTAAGATGGCTTGAAGAAGCAAATCATTTTTTAAATTCCATAACAGGCAAAGATTTTAAGGCCAAGCGGAAATTGTTCAGAGAAAAGACGGTTTAATATAGAATACAGGCTCTAACTTCTCCTGCTCACCACAATCTCAGGTATCCTTGCACTATTGACTGCATCAGACGCCGGAGTGCGGCCCTCTAATTAAAGGAATATGTTAACTTCAGATGTCCAGCAGAACCGTGCCAAAACGGAATGGCAACATATCATTGTTAATAATTCCACTAAATTCTTCCTCACCCGTCTGGAGATATTGATCTTCCCCCGAAAAAACGGACACTAAATTAGGTCGCCATTGCAAATGC
>CAYUCV010000042.1:0-8900 GCA_964443545.1 uncultured bacterium | reverse complement strand
GCTGGAGGCATGGTTTCTTGAAATCGTCAACTATTTCATTCGATGGTATATCGGTACTATCACATGAGCCAATTATTACCGATACGAGGGGCCAGATTGCTGCAAAAACCGTTCTGCGGAGCGTCTTATGACAGGCTCCCTCCGATAACAGGAAGGACTCTAAGGTCTGTAAGAGAATTGAGAGGTTATACCCGTGGAGAGCTGGCGCTTGCCGAAGGGTTGAGAGAAAGGACTGTAGTTAACCACGAAAAAATTCTGGAGCCGAAAAAGACCTCCAATCTCTCAAGGAGCGTCGGTTTTACAGAAACCTACTGGAAAATTCTGATGGAGCCGCTCTTTTTTGCTGCACAACTTCACAGGTCCCAGGAATTCCTCATGAGCACTGTTCCAGCACAACAGGTAAGTATAGGGGTCAGGGTTAAGGACAACATCATATTTGAATTGCCCGCAAGCAGCTATAAATTACATGTCCCTGTTGAAGGGGACAATCTGATCAGGCTTGCTTTCGAAAACCCGAATTTCGCCTTGAGCTTGACCAACAATGGGATCAGGGCTCTTGGCATGGACTGCCTGGTACCGCCTGACCCGGATTCCTGTTTAGACACCTTAACTTCCGTAATGGCTTATATGCATGTTTCCGAGACCGCGTTCCCAGGGCTTATCTATGTCTTGGCTTACAACAAACTAGATACGGGCTCCCCAAACTCCGGAGGACCGGCAACCTTTTCGGAGAAAGATATTTTACACATATGGAAAGAGGTTGATTCAAATATCCTGCCTTCTCTCCCTCTGTTTTACTGGGAACTTTTGATGCACTTTGCAGCCCGTTAGAGACGTAGGCGGGCTATTTCATTTGAGCAGCCATATCCCGAGTATCACGCACAGGCAGCCCGCTATCTTGGCTGGGGTGATCGCTTCCCCAAGGAGAATGACGCCCAGAATAAAGGCAACCAGTGGATAGCTGCCGGAGATTGGAACGACTTTTGACACATCCCCAATCTTAAGGCTGTGGTAGAAAAGCACCTGGGCAACAAAGCTTGCCAGAAAACCGCCGGCCATTATGAGTCCGATCGATCTAAGGTCCACATTCCGCAGTTCTTGTGGTTTGACCATGAAGAATCCCAGGAATATAAGCCCGAGAAGTACTGCCAGGCTCCGGTAAAACAATCCGGTCAGCGGTTCAACCTTCGAGAGACCGAGCTTTTCAAGGATGGGCGCTATGCCCCAGATGACAGAGGTAAGGATAGCGAGCCAGTAATAGTTCATAATTTTTCAAGAGCATCCCTGCCTGTAATGCCCTCATGCACGCCCACTGCTTTTGCGCAGGAGTTGACCTCGACCACCGGCGAGTCAAGAAGTCCTTGCATATCGGTTATGGGTCCTTTGGGTGACCTGACTTTTGCCGCAGGACAGCCGAATTTGTCAAAAACATTGACATCATAAAGTCCGCAGCCCACAAAGCCTTTGTCCGTCTTTGCATAGACCATGGTCACGCCAAAAAGAGGTACAACATCGCCCTGAGCGGTCTTGTTTGATAGTTTTATGTCCTGCATCTGCTATATCGCCAGTATCTTGGTCAGACGGTAGCTTTCAAGGTCTATCTCTTTATTTGATTTCAACACTTCGTCTATTGGGAAAGAAGTAATGCTGTGGCAGGTTATTGACACCATGCGGTTGAATTTGCCCTCGAGCAAAAGCTCCACCGCGTGCGCGCCAAATCTGCACGCCAGCTGCCGGCTAAAGGCCGTTGGGGCTCCGCCTCTCTGCATGTGCCCCAGCACCGCTATTCTGACATCAAGACAGGTCTTGTCCCTTATCTCCTGCGCCAGTTTTGCTTCGTCTCCCGCGCCTTCGGCTTTTACAATAATGCTGCTGCACTTGCCTCTTTTGTGCCCTTTTTCGATCTCTTTTATTACTGACGCGGCCGAATATTTGGCCTCAGGGATAAGCACCACCTCGGCCCCTGATACAAGCCCGACTTCCAAAGCTATGAAGCCGTGCTCCCTTCCCATTACCTCAACTATGAATATCCTCTCGTGGGATGTGGCGGTATCCCGGATCTTGTCGATAGCTTCTACCGCGGTGTTAACAGCAGTGTCAAAGCCGATAGTATAGTCCGTTCTGGGAAGATCATTGTCTATGGTCGCCGGGATGACGACGCAGGGAACTTTGAAGTCCCTGTAAAGTGACGCCGAAGCGTTAAGCGAGCCGTCGCCGCCTATTATTACCAGTGCATCTATACCGTTGGCCCTTATGTGTTCAACGGCCCTGCGTCTGGCAGATCTTTTTCTGAACTCCGGGCACCTTACCGTATGAAGAATGGTGCCACCCCTGTTGATTATGCCGCTGACCGATTTAACATCAAGATCCCTAAACTCACCGTCTATCAGGCCGGCATAACCGCGCTCCACACCCATTACCTTAAGACCGTTGTAGATCGCCGTTCTAACTACAGATCTGATCGCCGCATTCATGCCCGGAGCATCTCCGCCGGTGGTCAACACCGCTATTTTTTTTATCTTCATATTGAAAATAATTATACACCCGTTCGGTGTTAAAATAAATACATGAGAAAACTGGTGGCTATAATAGATCCCTCAAAATGCACGGGCTGCGGAATCTGCGCCGATATGTGCCCGCTCAAGATCATCAAGATAAAGGACGGCACGGCATCTATTGATGAGTTGGTTAAGTGCGACGGCCTCGGCGGCTGCGCCAGACTCTGCCCTTCAAAGGCTATCACTATGGAAGAAAGGGATTTTCCCTCTTAAAATCGGGAAGAAATTCTTTTCTTGACTCCAATTCCTGGATCAGGTAGTTCTCCATTTTCAAGTCCTGTGCCGCTTTTACCGCCTCCCAGTATTCTTCCGGATGCAGCTCTCTGCTGAGCTCCTTGTACTCTCCCGCTCTGTTCTGGGGACTGTATTGGCTCATAATACTTATCCACAACTCCCTGGAAACTGTGGATAAGTATTTGATAGCTTTTGCGCTGTCTGAGAGCGCGCTTGGCAGGACGAGATGGCGCACTAAGACCCCTCTAACTGCTATCTCGTTTTGGTCAAACCTCATATTGCCGACCTGTCTGAACATTTCCTTGATCCCGGCCTTTGCTGTTTCAACATAATCCTCCGCTTCAGAGTATTTCTTTGACTTTTCATTATCAAAATATTTGAGGTCCGGCAGATAGATGTCTATTATTCCGTCAAGGAGGTTTAACAGTTCCACGCTGTCATAGCCATTGGTGTTGTATACTATCGGCACTTCCAATCCTTTTTCAAAGGCCAGCCCTAATTCCCACAGTATCTGCGGCATAAAATGTGTGGGGGAAACGAGATTTATATTATGACAACCCTGGCATTGCAATTCCAACATGATTTTCGCCAATTCTCCGTCATTAAGCTTTCTCCCCCTGATTGCCCCAAGCGGTGAGCGGAGTCGAACCGTCGATGGGACAAGGGGGGGACAAGGAGAGGGGGGCTGAGATATTTCCCAATTTTGGCAATAAACGCACTTCATAGTGCATTTTGAAAAAAATACTGTCCCGGAACCTTTTTCCCCGGATAGGAACGGCTCTTCGCCGTGATGAGGGCAATAAGAAGCAACTTCAATATCGGGTGCGGCCCCGCATTTTCCTATCTCTCCTTTAAACCTGTTGACCCCACACCGGTGTCCGCAAAGACGGCAGGAAGATAGGATCTCTCTTGCCTTCTTTAACCGTTCTTTTATCAGGTTTGCTTTTGCCTTCACTGTTGTATATCATTATATCAACCGGCGGGAATGAAAGAACTTAACAGAAAAAAATTGAGGGTCGCCCTCTGCCAGGTAAATACCCTGGTCGGCGGCATAGAGGCTAACCGGGACAAGATCCTGGAATGCCTGGAAAAATGCCGGGAAGAAGGCTGCGATCTGGTTGCTTTTCCGGAACTTGCCCTTACCGGTTACCCGCCTGAAGACCTGCTTCTAAAGTCAGATTTTATCGGCGACAACCTGAAGGCTTTAAAAGAAATTGTCTCCAAATGCGAGAAGATCACAGTTGTGATCGGATTTGCAGACCGCCGCGGAGACGAACTCTTTAACTCTGCCGCTATCGTCCACAATAAAAAGGTAGTTGCCGTCTACGACAAGAATTGCCTTCCAAATTACGGTGTATTTGATGAAAAACGCTATTTCTCCGCGGGCAAAGAAACCAAGATCATAAGACTAGACGGTTTTTCTTTTGGAGTTGCTATTTGCGAAGACATTTGGGATAAAAAAGGAACGGCTCAAAAGCTATCAGCTGCGGGAGTTGACCTTATACTGGCAATAAATGCCTCTCCGTATTTTGCCGGCAAATGGGGTCAACGGCAGGAAACAGCAAAAGACACCATCAAGACAAAGAAAAACTATTTCGCGTATCTTAATCTTGTGGGAGGTCAGGACGAGATCGTTTTTGACGGCCATTCGTTCATTCTTGACCCCAAAGGGAATGTCGTTTCCGGGGGAAAGCAATTTGAGGAAGATATTCTATTCTTTGATATTGAGGCTTTAGGAAGGCCGCTCAAAAGGAAAAAAGGAATAAAAATAGTTCCTGTTAAGGGTTCAAATTATTCTTTAAAAACAAATATAAAAGCCTCCAATCCCAAACCTCTTCCAAAGGCCGCCGAAATATACAAAGCGCTCTGGCTGGGGTTGCGGGATTATGTTGTAAAGAACGGATTTAAAAAAGTTATCCTTGGCCTTTCCGGCGGAATTGACTCCGCGCTGGTGGCCGCAATATCAAAAGACGCGCTGGGGAGCGATAATGTTAAGGCCTTGTTTATGCCCTCTCAGTATACGGCGCAGCAAAGCCGAGAGGATGCCTTTGAAGTGGCAAAGAACCTTGGGATAGAATGCCTTGAATTGCCTATCTCAGATATTTTTTCACAATTTATGAAGTCGCTCGAAGGCCCCTTTTCCGGCACACAGGCCAATATAGCTGAAGAGAACCTACAGGCCAGGATAAGGGGTAATCTTTTGATGGCTTTTTCTAACAAGTTCGGGTATCTTGTGCTTGCAACAGGCAATAAGAGCGAGGTCAGCACGGGATATTCGACGTTATACGGGGACATGTGCGGAGGGCTTTCTGTAATAAAAGATGTGCCAAAAACACTGGTCTATGAGCTTGTTAGTTACAGGAATTCCGTGGGAAAGGTGATACCGGAAAGCATTATCAACAGGCCTCCCACCGCAGAGTTAAAACCGGATCAAAAAGACCAGGACACGCTGCCTCCCTATGATGTGCTAGACAGGATAATCGAGGGTTATGTGGAAAAAGACATGGGCATCGAGGAGATTGTAAGGGCAGACGGCCGTCTGCCCCAACCAGTCGTGAAACATACTATATCCATGATCGACCGCAACGAATACAAGCGTCGGCAGTCGGCCCCGGGGATCAAGATAACCCCTAAAGCATTCGGCAAGGACCGCAGGATGCCGATAACTAATGGCTATTAGGGGAATTGATCTGCCGTTGAAACATCAATCCTGTATGCACCATAAATAATCGGAATATTTTTTAAGATTAAGACCTAGCATTGACATCCCCGAGATCTTGTCAACATATTCTTGTTGCTCATCAGTTAAAAACCTTAGATAAGACCCTTGTGCTCCCGAGCCGATCCTTCCGTCTAGATCACAGGAATAGAACGAATTTGCCTAAAACGCATAAGAATCCGAGAATAGCCCTGCTATTTTGCTGGCTACAGGCTCTAATTGAGGGAATATCGATATCAATCTTTCTGTGTCAGAATTGTGCCCTCTGGTTGCAGTCAACTGCTGCCATACAGGAACTGCGCCTAACTCGGGATCAAAATCCGGGACAGATCTTAAAAGTATATTTACTGCTTTCAGGTTGTTTGCCGCATTTTCCCCTATGAATTGCGCCTGATGCAATCCCCCAGCTGTATTCATGAATGGCAGTTGCCTGAATATACCGCGCGTAAAACTGCACAATTGTCCGGCGGCAACTAATTCTTCACGGCTTACCAGAGAATTGTCAGCCCTGTAGATCCGGTCAAGCGTCCGATAATTTCCAATAACCCCTCTCAATACGGGCAAAGTTAGATTTAACCTCGACATTTCGATTGACAGTGCTATTTTGAGGCCTCCTTTTTACTAAATCCCCCTACGATGATTTATCGATGATTTCTAAATAATATTTCACTTTATTTTTTCCCCGATTGCTCCTATAATGTCTATTGATGTCAAATGAAGCTATGACTATCCCTCAAATGTTGAAGAGTTCTGCCGAAAAATACGGGGGGCTTGTTGCCCTCCGGATGAAAGACGGCAGCGGAAAATACAAAGAGATATCGTATTCTTCTTTTTATGATTCCCTTAATAAAATAGGCTCCTTCCTTATTGACTCCGGCATAAAGCACGGGGACCGGGTTGCGCTATTCTGCGAAAACCGGCCTCAATGGCCGGTGGTCTACTTTGGAACTACCAACATCGGCGCAATAATAGTTCCTCTAGATCCAAAACTTGAAAGCGAAGAGCTGTACAATCTTTTATCGGATTCCGGCGCGCAGGTGATCTTTGCATCGGAAGAGCTGTTCGGCAAGGTTGAAAAAGTCCGCTCCCGCCTCCCCCTTCTTAGAAAATCCGTGAACATAGACACCGATCTGGATGAAATTCTAACCTGCTCCCCTCACCCTGTACCCTATACCCTTGCCCCTGTCTGCCCCGACGACATCGCCGCTATTATCTATACTTCGGGAACCACCGGAAATCCAAAGGGCGTGATGCTGACCCATAAGAACATCATGTCAAATGTCATCGGAATTGATCCCCTGTTTCGAATGATAGGCCCCGGGGATAATTTTCTCTCAATCCTTCCAAACTACCATACTTTTGAAACAACGGCAGGGATGTTCTGCCCTCTCTTCAAGGGAGCCTCTATAACCTATGCCGAGAGCCTAAAATCCTACCACCTCCTGAACAACATGCAGGAAACAAAGGTCACGCTTATCTGCGGTGTACCGCTACTATACAAGCTCTTTCTTGACGGCATTAAAAGACAGGTCGACGAAAAAGGGCTTGTCGCAAAAACCATCTTCAGTGTGCTTCTATTTATTTCCATGTGTTCCAAAGTATTTCTCCGCGTGAATATCGGAAGGCATTTGTTCGGGTTTATACATAAAAAGTTCGGCGGACACATCAAGTTCTTTGTCAGCGGGGGCGCCCCTTTAGACCCAAAGATCATAAAGGAATTTGACCTGATGGGTTTTACCATACTGCAGGGCTACGGACTCACAGAAACTTCGCCTATACTTGCCGCCTGCACTCTGGACAACAATGTTTTTGGATCGGTGGGAAGGCCTCTTCCTGGAGTAGATATCAAGATACACGCTCCCAACCGCGAGGGCATAGGGGAGATAATGGCTAAAGGCCCCAATATAATGAAGGGTTATTACAATGATCCCGGGGCCACTTCAGAAACCATCATGGATGGCTGGTTCCGCACAGGGGACCTGGGCAGGCTGGATGCAAAAGGCAACCTTTACATAACCGGCCGGTCAAAAGACCTGATAGTCCTGGGTTCCGGAAAGAATGTTTATCCTGATGAGGTCGAGTTCGCTATTTCAAAAAGTCCTTTCGTAAAAGAGATCTGTGTGTTTGGATCAAAGATAAGGTCCGGTATAAGGGAAGGAATGGAAGAGGTGCATGCCGCAATAGTTCCGGACATGGACAAAATGGCCGACTGGGTCACCAAAAGAGGTATGGAGTTAAATGACTCGACGGTCAAGACAGTGATAGGAGAAGAGGTGGAGAACTGGGGAAAACTCTTGACTCCTCACAAAAGAATTGCTAGATATTATATTGCCGAAGGCGAACTGCCAAAGACCGCAACAAAAAAAATAAAAAGGTTCGCCGTCAAGGAAAGATATTCCAAATAGCGGGAACAGAGTGCCGGGCTTAAGCGGCACAGCAAAAGGAGGACAAATGAGCGATATAGAAAAGGAGATCAGGGGGCTTGTTTCCAAAGTGGTCAAGATACCGGAAGATAAGATAGACCCGAACGCGGACCTGTTCAAGGACCTGGGGGTCGACTCCCTGCTTGGGGTGGAGATCTTTGCTGCGCTCGATAACAAGTATCATATCGATATACCGGAACAAAAGCTGATCAAGATCAAGACCCTTAACGACATAATCGCCATAGCCAAAGAACAGATCAAGTAGGTCATGGGGACCTCTCAAGACACTTCTTCGCACTGGCGCAGGCTGCTCAGGCTGGATGAGCCGCTGCCCAAAGATTTCGAAAAACACCTGGCCGGAGTTGGCTCCTCGCTAAGGCCGCGCATCCACGGCTATCTGGAAAAAGTGGCAAAGAGGGACTTTGGACTTAAAGGCATTGGGATAGAGAACCTTCCGGACCGGGCTCCTTTCATAATCGCTTCTAATCACTCCAGTTCGCTCGATTTCCCTGCAATATATCTGTCCCTTCCTCAGGAGTTGAGAAAAGATGTAGTGGTCATGTACACTTCTTTCTTTGACAGGATCCCTCCCATAAAAATGGCGATCAAAGCACTGATAGATTCTTTCTCGGTGGAGCTTGACGGCAACTTCTGGCAGGCCCTTTCCATGGCGGCAAGGGTCCTAAAATACGGAAAGATAGTTTATATTGCTCCGGAAGGGCAAAGGAGCTGGGACGGCATACTTCTGCCTTTCAAGGTGGGTGTTGGAGCCCTTTCCGTAGAGACTGGGATCTCTGTGGTCCCCGCCTATGTCAAAGGGGCCCACGAGGCTCTTCGCAGAGGCACCATTATCCCAAAGAAGCACCCTATAAGCGTTTCTTTCGGAAAACCTTTAGACCCTGCTTCCTTTGCCCAGAAAAGGTCAGAAAGACCCGCCTATGAAGTTTACCGGGACTTTACGGAGAC
>CAYUCV010000041.1:0-9017 GCA_964443545.1 uncultured bacterium | reverse complement strand
CATGGCCCTATCGTCTAACGGTTAGGACATCAGCTTTTCAAGCTGACGATCGGGGTTCGATTCCCCGTAGGGCTATTTCCTCATCCCCTCGCTATGACGTTTCATTGTCTGGCCGAGGCGTATCCACCTAATTTCAAACACTCATGGTACAATTTGGCAAAGAAAAACTTTCCGTTTTTTCAATTTAGAAACATCATTTCGGTTTACAGACAATAAATTAATCAAACAATTAGCTCCTGATCTTAAATTTCATCAAACCCTATATTTCTCAGATACTCATATGTTTGATCATAAAACACAGGCTTCCTTGTGTGATCTTGGTGATCTCCATAGGGCACTACTATGACCATTCCTTGTCTTGCCCTGGTTAACAAAACACGATAAGCATTTTTCTGATATCTCTGTCTCTCTTTCTTCATTATCCTATTCCAGCGAGTTCCCCGGAACGACATTTGTTCCCAACCCTTATCCGAGTATCTAAAATCAGCATCCCAGGTAATACAAGCCCAATCGAGCTCGAGTCCTTGAATATGGAATTCCGTTGCTACATCCTCCAAATAATATGATGAGCGAACATCTTTTTTTTCATTGAGGAACCAGTGAATAGGATTCATGGGAGACTTAACATTAATGGCCTGCGGTCTTAGTCTCTCAGCTTGAGATGATACAACTATTCCATAACGCTCTGAACCCCTAGCTTGAGATTTAAGCCAATGTTTCGCTTTATTTAGATCTCTTGTAATGACAATTGGATATCTATCCTTAAGCGTCAAGAATGTACTTTTTGCCTCTTTTGCTTCCAAATCAAGAAGTTGCTTCACTAATAAAGATACATTTTCTGCTCTAAATGAACGCATAGACACCGATAGATGCAATTCATTCCTCTTAAACACCCTACGCTTGCTTGCCATTCTTTTCAACATATCATCTACGCCATATTCTCTTTCATACAGCTGAGGAGGTGTATAGATACACCAGTCTGGAAATGATCGAGCCAACGAATTCACCCATTCTATTATCCCGGCCTCTCCAGTGTTGATTTCTTGACCTCCGCCCACAAAACATACAATTACAGCCCAATCTTTATGCCTATTGAGACATGAAATAAGAAATTCAGGTTCTGATTGATTGAAATTGCTCACCCTCTTCTTTCGACGCATGAAATTAGAAGTTTGGTCTAAATCCCACGCTCTTTGTGCTTCATCAAATAGTGCTACATGCTCTGGAGGGGGCTTTTTATCAACAAGACATTCATCGCGAAAATTATGCACATTTTGAATAAATTGCTTAACTGAGCTCATAATCTCAGATTTTTTTGTTTTTATACCTCTTGATTTATCATCATTAAGCTTGTCCCTGGTCAAAGCCTCCCGAAGGACGGCAACTAAAGGACCATTACCAGACAGAAACACACTATAAAGGTCATTCGATTTGTCTGTATGCTTATTAGCGATATTTAATCCAACCAAGGTTTTACCTGCGCCTGGCACACCGGTAACAAAACAAATCGACTTTGTTTTAGATTTATTGGACGTATTAATTATTTCTGAAATGGTGGCGGATGTTTTGCTCAAATTGATTGCCTCTGCATCATTTCTTGAGATATCCTCAACAGAATGACCCTTATAAAGAGATGTCGCAGCCTCAATTATTGTTGGGGTGGGGGAATACCGCCCTTTTCTCCAAAACTCAACATTAATATCTTTATCGTCAGCAAGGGCCAATACCCCACCTATCGCATCTTTGAATACTTCGGGACAACAATTAATCGGGAAGAAAATCTTGTCGTTTTTTTGCGACAATGCTATTATCGGGTTGATATGCTTTGCTTTTGTTGCTATTAAAATTGGCGCAATAAAACAATCGTGACTAGTTTCATGAAAATTCTTTAAATCCAAAGCGTAATCTTGGACTTGATCAACGCTTGACTGGACAAATATTTTTTCGCCAGCCTTGAATTCAACAACAAACACTACTGACCCTATCAACATCAAAACATCTATTCTCTTGCCCATTCGAGGGATAGAGTATTCAAAACTGATAAAGCCTTGATATGTTGACACCTGTTTCTTCAGCACTATAATTTCATCAATCCAGGCATTGCGCTGTGATTGTTCAACAGCAAAATCACTATTCTCAAGCAGCTTGCCAAGAATTGTTGTGGTGTCGGTCTTAATAAAATTGGAAATGTTATCCGAGTAGTATTCTCTCTTCATAACTGCTATTATCTATCAGCTTTCAGGAGTAATCAAGATCCTGCACCCTTGCACTTGTGAATGATAATTGAATTTGCTATACTCTCTAATTGCCCTCAAGATAAAATTCCCCGAAAGGAAAAAACAAGGAAATGATAAAGACACTTGTCCGTTTGTTCACGGTTTTATGCCTGCTGTACCAGGCCTCTTTTGCCTGCACCGACTTTGCTATCAAGGCAAAGGATGGCACGGTGATAAACGGGCGCTCGATGGAGTTCCCGGTGGACCTAAAGTCTGAGCTCTTGGTGGTACCGCGCGGGATAGAGCACAAGGTAGTCGATGCCAAAGGCACTGCCGGAGCAGCCTGGTCGTCCAAGTACGCGTTCTTTGGCGTAAATGCCTTTAAGCTAAAGGACTGCTTTGTGGAGGGATTGAACGAAAAAGGCCTATCTGCCGGAGGCCTCATGTTCACGGGTTCAGTGTACCAGCAGCCAAAGGCCGGAAAGTTCGTTCCACTGGACAAATTCATTACTTGGATACTCGGCAACTTTGCATCCGTTGACGAAGTAAGGGCGGCCCTTGCGGGAATAACGATCTGCGATTCTGAGGTAAAAGATATCAAAGGCATGGGGCTGCACCTTTCCCTGCATGATGCCCTTGGAAAAAGCCTTGTAGTGGAATTCATAGACGGGAAAATGAACATATACGACAATCCCGTCGGCGTCCTTACCAACAGGCCCAGCTTTCCCTGGCAATTGCAGAACCTGAGCAACTATATTAACCTTGGCCCCTCCGACAAAAAACCCAGGTCCATCAGCGGAGCAAAGGTCCAGCCCTCCGGAGTGGGAAGCGGTATGCTTGGGCTCCCGGGGGACTGGACCCCGCCTTCACGCTTTGTAAGAATGGCCCTGTGCAAGGACGCGGCCCTTACACCCAAAAACGCAAAGGAAGCCGTTGTTGCCGCAGAGCATCTGTTAAATGCCGTAGATATACCAAGAGGTGTTATCAAGGAGAACCCAAAACCCTTTATTACCCTGTACGGCTATGCCCAGTGGGTAGTGATGAAGGACCTGACCAACAAGGCCTTTTACTATAAGACCTACGATAACACCGCGTGGAAAAAGGCAAACCTGAGCAGCTTTAACCTGGAAAAAGGCGCCCCTGTAAGGTCAATACCCATGGACAGCAGCGTCTTTTCCGCACAGGATGTATCAAAGCAGTTCAAGTAGAGGTCAAAGGTAGACGACATCCTCTCCGCTGTAAAGCGAGAGGAACAAAAGCATATACTCTTTCATGTGCCGCGTGATGAGGAAGTTGTTCTTTACATGCTCGCGGCCGTTCTGCCCCAGCTTTTTTGCATAGCCCGGCGAATTAAGCAGCTGTTTTATCTCGAATGCGGCTCCTTCTATCGAGCGGCACAACAGGCCCGAAAATTTGTGTTTTATCTGCAGCGGAATACCGCCCACGCTGGAGGCCACGACCGGTTTTGCCTTCCACAAAGCCTCAGATACTGTAAGGCCAAACCCTTCTTTAAGGGACTTTTGCACTATCACATCCGATGCCCTCTGCAGGGCATTTATCTCTATGTCGTCCTGCGGAAGCAGCAGTATGTGAATGTCCTCATCACCTGCGGCCCGCTCTTTTACCTCGTCAAGGACAAGCTGCCCCTCCGGATCGTCCGTTGCCCCTCCGCCCGCCAGAATAAGCCTGCAGTCAATATATTTTTTTACCAGTTTATAGGCCTCTATCACGCCGATGGGGTCCTTGAGCCGGTCAAACCTCGATATCTGGGTCACTATCGGCTTGTCCTTTGGGATAGAGTATTTCTTGAGCACGGAGTCGATGGTTTCCTGCGGCAGGTCCCTGTTCTTGTCGCTTAAGGGATCTATCGAAGGAGAGATGAGGAACTGGCTGACAGGAAGCTTTTGCGAAAAGAGAGGCGAAGAAAACACGGCAGCATCGTATTTATTGATGAATTTTTTGAGAAAATGCCAGACCTTGCGGTCCGGATGCGACACATCTATATGGCATCTCCAGGCCCATTTCTTCCTCTTTTTTTTGGTTATCAAAAAGATGGGCTGGGGGTCGTGGACAAAGATGATGTCGCCGTAAAGGCTTATCTCCTCGAGGTTCTTTTTGCCTGTCTCAAGAAAAACATCAAAATCCCGCTGGGTGATGTCTTCTTCCTTGCCGTGAAGAGCGTTGTGGAACTTTTTGGTGACCGCAAAGAACTGCTCTCCTCCCTTTATAAGGTCCCACTTTGCATCCAGGCCTATTTCCCTCATAAGAGGTATCATCCTGTTAAGTATCTCGGCCACTCCGCCGCCTACCGAGGTAGAATTGATGTTCTGCACCACTTTGCCTTTTAGCCTTTCGGCCAAAAGCCTAAGGTCGTCTATGACGGACTGCCCCACTATCTCTACATAATCGTTTAATTTTGCCACTTCAGCCCCCTATCCTGTTCTTTACCATCCTGATAAGTGTGCCGCGAAGGTCCTCAAGTGTGCAGGTGTACGGGTCCAACCGGGCCACTTTTTTAGCAAGGGCAGCATCCCCGAGAGCCGCTTCGAACCAGTTCGAAAAATCGTTGCTGCCTTTTTCAAGCCGCAGCCTGGATTCAAAGATATGGAAATAGATGGAATCTATGGTCACTTTTTCCAGGACCTCGGCAAAGCTATTGAGGTCGGTCACTTCATACTTTGTCGGTACTATGAAGCTCTTTGTCTTCATAAAGTGGAATTCATCTCCTGAGGTAGCCTTTTTGCGCCTGCAGCCCGGATTTGATGCAGCATAGGTGGAGACCACTTCTATTATTCTTTCCCTCAGCTTCCTGATGGTGGGATACTGTACCGTATCTATGCTGGCCAGCCGCTCCGAAAGGTCGCTCTCGTTAAGTGCCTCCAGCACCCAGTAGGCAAAATCATTGGGCGGCTCGGGCGAAAGGTACTGGTGCTGCTGCAAAAACCTGTGCGTGTGGTGGTAAATGCAGGAACCAGGCACTCTTTCCAGATGATAGAGCAGCTCTTTTATGTTAGAGGCCTTTAGCCCCGTCAGCTCCGTAAGATGAAGCCTTGTAAAAAACCTGAAAGGCTCATTTGCCAAAACCGGCTCCCCCATGGCCCCTCCTCTATCTGCTTTCTAAAATGAGCTCCAAAAACCTTCCGGCCTGCCCCGCATTATCAAGACGCTTTAGGGCGGCAGTTTTACCTTCTGCGCCAATCTTTATCGAAAGACCTCTTTTGCCCAGAGCCCTAAAGGCGTCTTCGTCTGTTGCGTCATCTCCCATGTAGACGGTATAAAGCAAGCGGCCGCTTTTTGCCCTGAGCTCCTTTTGTATCCACTTTAGAGCGCTGCCTTTGTCCCATTTGAGCCTGGGCCTTATCTCGACTATCTTTTTGCCCTTTGAAAGCCTTATCAGCCCTTTTTTAAGAAAAGGGGCAGCCGAACGTTTTATCTCTTTCATCACATACAGCAGGTCCTTTTTGTCTACCAGCCTGTAGTGCACGCTTACGGAAAACATTTTGTCCTCGACTATCGCCCCTTTGTACCTGGACAGGGAGCCTTTCAGGTCCTTTCTTACTTTTGCCAGAGCCTTTAAGACAGCGTCAGGCAAAGGAGCGGTCCTTTTTAGCCCTCTGCCCTCTATCTCGAGCCCGTGATTGCCGCCGTAGATAAGGCCTTTGATACCTACCGATTTTTTTATGTCGTGCAGGGCCCTTCCGCTGAGCACGCCGGCAAAGATGTTCTTTGACCCGGCCAGTTTTATCAGCGCTTTTCTTGCCCGGGCAGAAATAGCAGCCAGGTCCGGGGTCGGCGCTATCGGGGCCAGCGTCCCGTCAAAATCTGCAAGGACCAAAAGCGCCGTGCTCTTTGGCAGCAGTTTTGCCAGTTCTTCTGCCCTATTCATTTGCTTAGAACATCCTTTTTGAGCGCTGTCAGCTCGTTAATGATGCCGGCCGCCCATTTGTAAACATTGTTCTCCATTATAGAAAGGCGCATGCCCTCCATCCTCTTTTTCTTTTCTTCCGGCTCCATTTCCGCAGCAGTCTTTATCGCGTCCGCAAAGTCCTCTATGGAGTACGGATTTATCAGGACGGCTCCGGAAAGCTCTCTCGAGGCGCCGGTGAACTTGCTCAGTATCAGGGCGCCTTTGAGGTCGTCTTTTGAGGCAACATATTCCTTGGCCACCAGGTTCATTCCGTCATGAAGGGAGCTGACCAGGCACATATCGGAAAGCTTGAAGTAGGGTTTTATCTCTTCCGAAGTGAAGTATCTTTTAAGGTATATTATCGGCTCCCAACCGTCCTGCCTGTATTTGTCGTTCTTTCTCTTTACCAGTTCTTCTATCTCGTCCACGAGGTCGTGGTAGCGCTTGATGTCGGTCCTGCTTGGAGCGGCCAGCTGGATAAAGACGAACTTCTTGATATACTGCGGATATTTTTCGAGGAACCTGTCAACTGCCAAGATCCTCTCTGCTATGCCCTTGGTATAATCTATCCTGTCAACTCCCATCGCAACTATTTTGTTAGAGAGCCCTAGCTCCTTCTTTATCTCTTCGGTCCTCTGTCGGACCAAAGGCCCCGGGTCCCTAAAATAGCTGTCGTCAATACTTATAGGAAAAGGCCTTACGATAGTTTCTCTGCCCAGCCGCACGATACTGAATTTTTCCATGTCGGCCCTGCACTCAAGCAGCCTGTTGGCCGTGTCCAAAAAGTTATTGCAGTGGTACTGCACATGGAACCCGATAAGGTCGCAGCCAAGCATGCCGTCCAGTATCTCCTGCTGGTACGGGCAGATAGAAAAGACCTCCGGATTGGGCCAGGGGATGTGCCAGAAAAGAGCGATCACAGCGTCCGGCCTCTTTTCCTTTATCATCCTGCCCAGCAGCGTAAAGTGGTAGTCCTGGATAAAGACGAACGGGTTCTTTGCCGGAAGTTCCTCGATAATGCTGTCGGCAAATTTTTGGTTGACCTGTTTATAGAGCAGCCAGTCGCTTTCCCTAAAGATCGGCCTGGTATGGGTGATATGGCACAGGGGCCAGAGCCCCTCGTTGGAAAAACCAAGGTAAAAGCCCTGCTCCTCCTCTTTGGAGAGCCAGATCCTTTTGAGGATATATCTGCTGTCCTTTTCGGGAACGCCGAGCTTGTCCTTGGCGTTCACAAAGTTTTTGTCGGCATCTCCGCTGCCTGTTGCCACCCAAACCCCGCCGCAAGATCTGAGTATCGGGTCTATTGCCGTCACCACTCCGCTGGCCGGCTTTACCAGGGACACCTTCCCGGTGGTCTTGTCGGTGACATGCATAAAAGGCTCGCGGTTCGAAACAACAACAAAAGAGCTGTCGCCAAGTTTGGACCTTATCAGGTCCCTCAGTTTGGCTTCGGTCCAGAGGTCTTCCTCCTTGAGGCGCTGCCTTGCATCATCGGTAATGGCCTTTTTGGCTATCTTAAGCCCAAGGGCCACCTGCTGCACTTCGGAAGCAAGTTCTCCCAGGCCCCCTTCCCCCTCGATCTTTTCCATCTCCTCCGTCTCGCCCTTTTGATAGTGCTTGAACCATTTTGTCAGCCGGCCAATGGGAGAGGCAAAGAACCTTCTTTCTATAAAAAAGATCAGGCCCAGCAGCACCACAAGAAGAATTCCAAGGCTTATCATTATCGTTTTCCAGAAATCAACGGTGCGCATGAAAACATAGGAGGTATCGTAGATGATCTCGACCAGCCCTATCACATTTTCTTTGTCGTCAAGGACCGGGGCAACATAGCTGTAGACATAGTACTTATTGAACTTTGAAAGCCGCTCTGACGGCGCCTTTTTTGAGATGACCCCCTGATACTGGGGTTTTCCTTCTTCCTTCCAGCCTTTGAGCCTTTCGGTGATGGCGATCAGTTTTCCTTCGGCATCATAGACGGCCCCGCCCTGCACCCTTTCCTTCTTCTGGAATTTTTTTACCAGCCGCTCGGCGCCGGAGGTATCCTTGTTAATAAGAACATACCGGGCAGAAAGCTCCATGCCGTCGGCCACGGACACCGCCTTGCGCTTTAAGTCGTCCATGAGGCGGTCTTCCTCATACCTGACAAGAACGGCGCCAAGTATCATGATAATGATGGTGACCGCGATCAAGACCGGCGCAATTAGAAGAATGAACCTTTTCATGTCAGCCCTCCCGCCCTTTGATCAGAACCTGTTCCAGTGCAGCAGGTCTTTGAGTTCTTTTCTTTTATCCTCAAAAAAAGCGTCTTTTGATAAAGGATAGCCCAAAGATACCAGTCCGATCAGTTTGTGATCTGCTGGCGCGCCGAGCATTTCTATTATCTTTTCACAATAAGGTTTTTTGTCGCCGGCCACCCAGCACGATCCTATGCCGAGCGAGGTCGCAGAAAGAAGGATGTTCTGTATGGCCGCACACCCGTCCTCCAGATAATATTTGGTATCCCGGCAGAACACGGCTATGCAGGCGGCCGCTTTTGAAATGAACCTGCCGCTATCGGTGGCTTCGCCTATCGCTTTGATATTGTTAGGTTCGGTAACTACAACAAATGTCCAGGGCTCTGTATGCCTTGCGGTGGGGGCAAAGCGCGCCGCATCTATAAGTTTTTCCAATACCTCTTTGGGCACAGGTTTATCCAGGTACTGCCTTACGCTCCTGCGCTTTTTTATGGCTTCAAAAAGGTCCATACAGACCTATTATTCCACAATGCCATGCCTTGTTCAAACCGATTTTTGCATGCTATACTAAAAATATGCTCGATCACGGGCCCTTAGCTCAAGGGTGGAGCAATCGACTCATAATCGACAGGTTGTAGGTTCAAATCCTACAGGGCCCAC
>CAYUCV010000040.1:0-9462 GCA_964443545.1 uncultured bacterium | reverse complement strand
GCAATAGAGACCTGGCAAAACCTTCTCGGCCTTCCTGTGCAGGAGAGGGCCTCCTGGATAAAGGACAATCTTTCCATAATTGTGCGCACGCTTGAGAGGAGCGCTGCTTCCTGGTCTGAGGTAAAAGGGCAGGGGCCGAGGGACCTTATCATATCCCAGTGCCTTGGAGCAGGGCTCTATAAAGAAGCGGAGCACGTTCTTGATACTGTCATTAAAAAGGTCCGCAGCAAAACTTCGCTTACCGCGCATCTTGATTACTACAGAGGCATAGCCAGGTTCCTTCAGGGAAGGTTCAAAGACGCCTACGAGGATTTTAAGTCTTCCCGCAGGTTGGAGCACCTGCAAAAAGAGTTCAACACCGATTCTCTAAAGGCCATCTCCTACATGGAAGAGACCATCTTTCCGATGATAGAAAAAGTGGCGCGCTCAAAAGAAAAACTGCGCCATGACCTCAATGTTGCCCGGTATGTTGACAGGGCGGTGGGGCCCAATGTGCTAAAAACGCTGCACAAGTGGAACTCTTCTTCTCCTCTTTATTCCACGGGGATAAGCCAGGGAGGTGGCTATCTGTTGACGCTCAAGAACAGGCAGGGAGTTGTGCGCTCCATCGCGATCGATCCGGGCTACGGTTTCCTGGAGCTGTTCAGGGACTGCGATCTTTCTATAGTGGACCTGGATGCGATAATAGTTACCCACGACCACGATGACCACACCGAATCGATAGAGGCTATCCTTTCGCTCCTTGCCAAATACAACGACAATGTCCCGCACGACAAGATCAAGGTGCTGGATGTGTTCGGCTCTTCCGGGGTCATGCTAAAATTCCAGGGCCTCTTTGACGCGGTAAGTCCTCTGGGCTCAAAAGAGATAAACTTCAAACTGCTTGTGCCAAACACTACTATAGACCACGCGGGAGGCGTCCGGTTAAGGGATAAATACGGCTGCGTCATTCATGTAAAAGAGGCCTTTCACGAAGAGCTGTGGACGCACGAAGAATCCTCCGTGGGGTTCGTGATAGAGACGAATATAGCCGGCAAAGACCAGCGCCCCGTCAAGATAGGGGTGACGGGAGATACCAGATATGAGAGCGGGCTGGGGGAGCAGTACAGGGGCTGCCAGATACTGCTCATGAACATAGGATCTTTAGAAAAGGAAGAGGGAAAACTATTGAAGCAGCACCTGGGCCTTATCGGGTCCATCAATGTGATAAAGCAGGCCATGCCCGAGGTGGCCGTCATAACCGAGTTCGGGGAAGAGTTCCAGGACAAGAGGGCAACGGTGGCCTCCGTTATCGAAGAATGGGCGGCTCCTTTTAACGGGGCTTACGGCGGCAAAAGAACAAAAGTGTTCCCCGCGGATGTAAGGTTCGAGATAAAACTGGAGGATCGCAGCATCAAGGAGACTTCTACGGGCGTCTTTTTACCTGCGGGGATGGTGGAAGCCGGAGAAAGCGTCTCCGAAACTATTTTGTACCAGCTTAAAGAAAGCAAAAGCCCCGGCCAAATGACCGGGGCCCGCAAAAACCTTTTTCCCTGTTAGAAGCCGATGTGAATATCCGCCAGCATCTGGTTGTTGCGATTGTCCTTGTTGTCAGTGACGAACGCTATGTTGACCGTGTCCTTTAAAATGCCCGCGCCGTAGGTGAACATGTCGACAGTGCTGCCGTTTATCTTGCCCAGCCTCAGGTTGACCAGCCCCATTGCCACAGGATATTCCAATCCGATGTGGGTCACGGAATAGGGGGTGTTGCCTCCTATTGTGTCAAGGTCAACGGCCAGTTTAAGTCCGACAATCGGTATCTGTCCCGAAGCTCCCAGTACCAGCGTTGTGGGTATCGAAGTTCCGGCTATCGGTCCGTCCGAAACGGTGGTCATCGGGGTGATCTCGGCTCCTGTCAGAGTGTTGAAAGTCCCGGAAGAGATCTGCTGCGTCCCGTTAAGATTGGCGGCAAAGTCTTTGTATACCAGCGCAACCGAGATGGGAGCGGTAGGTATCACATCCAGCGTTCCCTGCAGTCCCAGGTCAAAGCCCAATCCGTTATACTGCGTTATCGTGTTGGTGATGTCGGTGGTGGCTCCCGAAGCCGCGACCGCGGCGGTGACAAAAGCATTATGAATGTACTTAATGTTTGCCCCAACGCCCGCCTTGGCCAGATAAGGGATCCCGATCCCGTAGCCAAAAGTCAGAGCAGAATCAGAATGTCCAAACCCCAGTATAGTTCCGTCCAGGGTATTGGCTGCTTTTGAGAGGTTAAGGCGTCCCGACGGGACAACCGAAAGGCCGAACTTGCCCACCGAAAGGCCTATGATACCTTGCACATTGCCGTTGATGTCAAGAGATTTTGAGAAATTATCGGAAAGGAATTTTGCCGGGTTGCCAAAATTAGCTGCCATACTTATAAGCTGATCGGAGCCGTCGGTGGCCGCTCCCGCGCCTATCTTTAAGTCTGCTCCGCCCGAGCGGTACATACCGGCGGGATTATAGTAGGCCGAAGCAATGTCGTCCACCAGCGAGGCGCCGGCTCCGCCCATGGCGGCATACTTGGCTCCGACTCCGTAAGGCAGTACTCCGCTGGGAAGTGCAAGCGAACCTGAGGCAAGCAGTCCGATCATCGTCAGGCAGGCAAGGAACTTTCTCATGCTGTTCTCCTTTCAGAATGCTGAAAAAATTATAGCACAAGAACCTATTTTAGGTATTCCCTGAGTTTTCTGCTGCGTGTGGGGTGCTTTAATTTGCGCAGTGCCTTGGCTTCAATCTGCCTTATTCTTTCTCTGGTCACCTTGTAGAGCTGTCCCACTTCCTCAAGCGTTCTGGGACGCCCGTCCTCAAGACCAAAGCGCAGCCGAAGCACGGTCCTTTCCCGCTCTGACAGCGACTGCATCACTTCTTCAAGGTCGTCCCTCAAGAGGCCGTGCAACACCACCTCATCGGGATGCGCCACGGTAGAATCCTCGACAAAATCACCCAGATGGGAGCTTTCTTCGTCCCCGATGGGGATCTCAAGCGAAAGCGGCAGCTGCGAGACCTTGACAACTTCTCTTACCTTGTCGGCTGACATGCGCGCCTTTTTAGCTATTTCGGACTCGGTGGGCTTGCGGCCCAACTTTTGCAGGAGCCCCCTGGAGATCTTTCTGAGGCGGTTTATTGTCTCAACCATATGCACGGGGATCCTTATCGTCCTTGCCTGGTCTGCTATGGACCTTGTTATGGCCTGCCTTATCCACCAGGTGGCATAGGTTGAGAACTTATAACCCATTCTGTAATCAAACTTTTCTACGGCCCTGATAAGGCCGAGGTTGCCTTCCTGTATAAGGTCAAGAAAAAGCATCCCCCTGCCGGTGTATTTTTTTGCAATGCTGACCACGAGCCTTAAGTTGGAATTGACCAGCCTGTGCTTGGAGGTCATGTCCCCCTTCTTTATCTTTTTGGCAAGGTCTATCTCCTGCGGAAAGGTCAGCAGCGGATACTTGCCTATTTCCCTCAGGTACATCTTTACCGTGTCGTCGACCCCGGCGCTTTTTATCTCTTCAAGTTTTGCGCCCGAGCCAAAGCTGGCCGCCATCTTTTTTACGGAACCGAGGCTTTTTAAAAAAGCTTCGGCCTCGTCGTGCGGCTTTTCGGTCTCTCCAAAGGAGGTCAAGAGCTCGTCCGGGTTAAGGTACCCTTTTTTGTCGGCAAGGGTCTTTAACTGCAAAAGCTCCTCCTCCCTCTTTCCGGGAATGTGTTCCAAAGTCTTTCCCCTTTCTGCGAGGCGTCATCCTATAATGTATCGGACAAAACCCCCTCAAATTTCACAAAGACATCAGCCTGCCGTGATGTTCAAGATACTGTGCCTGAAGGCTGTTGAGTTTTTCCGTGTCCTTTGCCTCCTCGGCCTCCTTCATCTGCTGTCTTAACTCTTCTATATCTGCCTTGATAGAGTTTGCCTTGAGCACGCAGGAGCAGTCCTTAAGCATCGCGCTGTAGTCCACTATCTCGTGGCGGTCAAGCGCGATCTGCGAAAGCAGCTTCTTTTCCTCCTCTCCATTCAGCATATCGGTGACCGAGGAATACGGCTTTTCCTCTTCAAGCCCCTTAAGAGTGAGCAGCAGTTCAAATATCTTTTTTGCCGCAGGGTCAGAAAATTCCTGCGCAAGGACGGAGCCTTCCAGATCCGCTCTGATAGCGGGCACTTCCATCCACAGTTTTATAAGCGCCCTTTCGGCCTTGAGCACTTTTGAGCCGGGCCTCTTTAAAGGAGCGGAGCTTTTTGAGGACCTGCCTCCGTAAAAGGAAACTCTTTTTATCTCGGCAAGCAGGCTGTCGGAGTTTATCCCGAGCCTCTGGGAAGCGTACTTTATGTATTCATCCCTTATGATCTGGTTCTTTTCCTGGGACAGGATGGCTGCGCATTTTTTTGCGGCCCGGGCTTTGCCCTCGGCCTCTTTAATATTGTGCGCCCTTACCGCAGAATCTATCCTGTACCGCGTTGCCGGGACCGCTGCCCCGAGCAGTTCCCCGAATTTTTCCGCTCCCTCTTTCCTTATCAATTCGTCAGGGTCCTTTCCTCCGGCAAGCGTGACCACTTTGGGATAAAGGTCCATGTCCCTCATCAGGTCTATGGTCCTGCGAGAGGCCTCGGCTCCGGCTTCGTCGCTGTCAAACACCAGGACGAACTCTTCCGCAAGCCTGCCGAGCGCCTTTATCTGCAGGGGCGTCAGCGAGGTGCCGGAAGAAGCCGCGATGTTCTTTATGCCGTGGGCGTAGCAGCGGATAAAGTCCATATAGCCCTCTACCAGATATACTCTTTTTTCTTCCTTTATCCTGTCCTTGCTGAAGTTAAGTCCGTAGACTACGGAACCCTTGCTGTAAACAGGCGACTCCGGCGAGTTTATGTACTTTGGAGAGCTTCCGTCAAGCGACCGTGCTCCAAATCCTATCACTCTTCCCTGAATGTCCCAGATGGGGAACATCAGCCTTTTCCTGAAACGGTCGTAATAAGACGAACCGTCCTCTTTTCTGATGATCAGGCCGGCCTTTTCTATGTCCGAAACGGAAAAGGAGGCCTGCGTAAGGTGTTTATAGATGCTGTCCCAGCTGTCGGGAGCAGATCCTATGCGGAAAAAGTCGAGTATCTTTTGGGTCAATCCTCTTTCGGCGGCATATTTGTTTGCGGCCTCGTCCTTTTCCATGTTGGCCTGAAAAAAGTCGGCGGCTTTGTCGAGTGCCGCATAAAGGGCCCTGTTGTCCTGTCTAAACTGCTTTCCCGCTGAGGCGGCGTCAAGAGTAAACTCTATCCCGACCCTGTCGGCGGCCAGCTTTACCGCTTCCGCAAAGGAAAGGTTCTCTATCTTCATCAAAAAAGTAAAAACATTTCCTCCCTGACCGCAGCCAAAACAATGAAAAAGCTGCTTTTCCTGGCTTACGGTGAACGAAGGCGTCTTTTCGCTGTGAAAAGGGCACAGGGCAAGATAATTCTTGCCTTTTTTCTTAAGAGCGGTATAGCTGGAGATCACCTCCACTATGTCCGCTTTTTCCCTTATCTCTTCTATCCTGGAGTTCTCTATCACAGGTTCCATTCCGACGGCACGAACAGGCCCATGAAAACCGCTATGGCATACCTGTCGGTCATCCCGGCGATGTGATCCCTTATGAGAGCGGCCAGAGCTTTACTTCCCGTGCCTTTTTTATATCCGGGGACAAGGCCCGGCTCTTTTACAAAACGCGTGAACAGACATGTAAGAACATGCTCCACTTTTTTGTTCTCTCTCATCGAAGTCGGTGAAGTATAGACCTTTTTGAACATGAACCTGTAGAGCCCGTGCAGAACGCTTTCTCCCTTTTTGCTCATTCTTACCGTGCTTTTTCCGGTGCTGGTGAGCACAAGGTCTTTTACAAAGGCATTAACCGTGTCGCTTGCTATGAACTTTCTATAACCCGAAGGCAGGTCCTTCTTTTTTATGATGCCCGAGCGTATCGAGTCGTCAATATCATGATTGATATAGGCTATCCTGTCGGCGTAGCGCACTATCGAGCCCTCCAGGGTGCTGGCGCTGGGAAAGGTCCAGGGATGGTTCAGTATCCCGTTCCTTACCTCGGGGGTCAAATTGAGCTTTTCTATATTATCTGCCACATGCAGGCTCTGGATATTGTGGTCAAAAGAAAGGCCGTACTTCTTAAGCAGTTTATCAAGGACTGCCTCTCCGGCATGTCCAAAGGGCGTGTGTCCCAGGTCGTGCCCCAGAGCTACCGCCTCTGTCAGGTCTTCGTTGAGCCCAAGGGCCCTTGCTATCGTCCTTGCAATCTGGGCCACTTCCAGGGTGTGAGTGAGCCTGGTCCTGTAGTGGTCCCCGGTCGGGGAAATAAAGACCTGCGTCTTGTGCTCAAGCCTTCTGAAAGCCTTTGAGTGAACTATCCTGTCCCGGTCCCTCTGGTAGCAGGTCCTGATAGAGCAGGGGGCCTCGCTTTTTGCGCGCTTTCCCCCCTTTACGGACAGGGAAGCCCTTTCGGAGAGGAACTTTTTTTCCCTCTCCTCCGTAAGCCGGCGGATATTTTGCATGCGTTCTTCTATTATTTTAGAACAGCCCTTGCCGCTGCGAGCCTTGCAATGGGCACCCTAAAAGGAGAGCAGCTGACATAGTTCATTCCCGCTTTGTAGCAGAACTCTATGGAATCAGGGTCGCCGCCATGCTCTCCGCAGATACCTATCTTAAGATCTTTTCTTGTCTTTCTTCCCCTTGTGATGCCGGTCTTAATGAGTTCGCCTACTCCGTCGGCGTCCACGCTCTGGAACGGGTCAACTTTCAGTATCCCTTTTTCCAGATAATGTCCGAGGAACGAGCCGATGTCGTCGCGGCTGAACCCAAAGGTCAGCTGTGTCAGGTCGTTGGTGCCAAAAGAGAAGAAGTGCGCGGCTTCGGCTATCTTGTCCGCTATAAGGGCCGCCCTGGGGATCTCTATCATAGTTCCCACAGAGTAGTGGAGGTTTTTTACCCCGTGCTTTGCTTTTACCTCGTCATAGACCCTCTTGATGATCTCGTACTGGTCCTTGATCTCGTTAACACAGGAGACCACCGGGACCATTATTTCCGGCAGAGCTTTTTTGCCGGACTTGATAAGTTCCGCGGCTGATTCAAAGATGGCCCTTGCCTGTATCTCGGTTATTTCAGGATAGGTAACGCCCAGCCTTACTCCGCGGTGACCCATCATCGGGTTGCTTTCGCGCAGTACCGAGGCTCTCTTTTCCAGGTCTTCCATGTTTATCGAAAGCGCCCTGGCCAACTCTTCCAGTTTGGCCTTTTCGTGAGGGACAAATTCATGCAGCGGCGGGTCTATAAGCCTAATGGTGACCGGAAGACCGTTCATCGCCTCAAGCGTGGCCTTGATGTCGGACTTCATGTGAGGATAAAGGTCCTTTAGCGCGGCCTTTCTCTCTTCCACTGTCTTAGAAAGGATCATCTTGCGCAGTTCAAAAAGAGGAGCATCGGAGCCCTCGCCGTAGAACATGTGCTCTATCCTAAAGAGCCCTATACCCTCGGCCCCAAAGTCCCTTGCCTTTTGCGCGTCTTTCGGCGTGTCGGCATTGGTCCTTATTTTGAGCTTTCTTACGCTGTCGCAAAGCTTAAGGAATTCGTTAAGCAGTCCGCCTTCCTGGCTGGCGTCCACCATGGGGAGCTTTCCTTCGTAGATATTTCCCTTGGTGCCGTTTAGAGTGATCCAGTCGCCTTCTTTAAGCGTCTTTCCCGCGACTGTCATTGTCTTGCTGGAATGATCTATGCTGATGGCGGCGCAGCCCACAACGCAGCACTTGCCCCAGCCTCTTGCAACGAGAGCGGCATGGGAGGTCATTCCGCCCCTTGCGGTAAGAACTGCCTGGGCGGCCCTCATGCCTTCCACATCTTCCGGATTGGTCTCTTCCCTTACCAGGATCACCTGTTTTCCTTTTGCAGCCCAGTCAACTGCGTCCTGCGAGGAGAACACTATCATCCCGAACGCTCCGCCGGGGCTTGCCGGAAGGCCTTTGGCCAGCGGCTTGTTGGTTTTTTCCGCCTTGGGATCCACTATCGGGTGCAGCAGTTCGTCCAGCTGCTCAGGGGTCACTCTCATGACGGCCTCATCTTTTGTGATGAGCTTTTCTTTTACCATGTCAACGGCCATTTTTACCGCGGCAGGCCCGTTCCTCTTGCCGATGCGGCACTGGAGCATAAAGAGTTTGCCTTTTTCTATCGTGAACTCTATGTCCTGCATGTCGCGGTAGTGTTTTTCGAGCCTCTTTTGAAAACCGAAAAGCTCCTTATAAAGATGGGGCATGCCTTTTTCAAGAGATACCAGGGCTTTGTTGTTCTCGCTCTTGCTGACCTCGTTGACCGGGGCAGGGGTCCTTGTGCCGGCAACCACATCCTCGCCCTGTGCGTTCACCAGGTACTCACCGTAAAAATGGTTGTCGCCGTTGCCGGGGTTCCTGGTAAAGGCAACTCCCGTGGCGCAGTCGCTTCCCATGTTGCCGAACACCATTGTCTGTACATTGACCGCGGTCCCCCATTCATCGGGGATATTCTCTATCCTTCTGTAAGACACGGCCCGCTTGCCGTTCCAGGAAGAGAACACGGCCCCAATGCCGCCCCAAAGCTGTTCCATCGGCTCGTCCGGGAATTCCCTGCCCAGGACCGCTTTTACCCTCTTCTTGAACTCTTCGCAGAGGTCCTTGAGGTCTTTTCCCGTCAGGTCGGTATCGGTCTTATACCCTTTTTTCTCTTTTACCTCGTCCATTATCCTTTCAAGCTGCTTTCTGATCCCCATCTCGTCCTTGGGCTCAATTCCCGTGGCTTTTTCCATGACGACATCGCTGTACATCATGATCAGTCTTCTGTAGGCGTCATAAACGAACCTCTCGTTGCCGCCGGTCTGCTTGATCAAGCCGGGTATTGTCCTTGTGGTAAGTCCGACATTAAGGACTGTTTCCATCATTCCCGGCATGGACCTTCTGGCGCCGGAGCGTACCGACATAAGAAGGGGGTCATTTTCGTCCCCAAACTTCTTCCCCATTATCTTTTCAACTTTTTCCAGCGCGGCTTTTACCTGGGCTTCAAGAACCTTGGGGTATTTTTTTCCGTTCTCGTAGTAATAGGTGCAAACATCCGTTGTCAGCGTAAAGCCTGGAGGGACAGGGAGCTTCAATTTTGGATTGCCTGCCATTTCTGCCAGGTTGGCCCCCTTTCCTCCGAGCAGATTTTTCATCTTTTCGTTGCCGTCCGCCTTTCCTCCTCCGAAAAAGTAGACGAACTTTTTGGACCCCGAACTTTTTTTAGAAGCCATTTATCTGTTTCCCTTTCTTGTTTTATTTTGACCAAAAAGCACAAGGGTATCCCCCTCATTTACTTGTTTGGGTTGTGCGGATTTTTCGCACGCCTACATTATAACACAGATAGAACTGGACCTGAGGGGGGTCGAACCCCTTACCTCTAGTATGCCATACTAGCGCTC
>CAYUCV010000039.1:0-10442 GCA_964443545.1 uncultured bacterium | reverse complement strand
GCCCTGGCATCAAGGTCCTCGCAGACATGATAGGCCGAATGCGATACAGCAAAGGCTATGTTCTTCTTTATGTCCTCTTTCTTTATATGCCTTTGTATCACGCATTCCCCTTCAACCTTGTCAATAAGTCTTGTCATCATTTTAGCGGCCTCCGCGGGATGAAGCCCGCTGGCAGTTTCTTCGGAAAGCATCAGGGCATCGGCTCCGTCGATGATGGCGTTGGCCACATCGGTGGTCTCGGCCCTGGTGGGCCTGGTGTTCTCCACCATGGACTCCAGCATCTGGCTTGCCACTATGACAGGTTTGCCCGCCCTGGCGCATTTGGTTATGATGGCCTTTTGTATCATCGGGACTTCTTCCGGGGCAAGCTCTACTCCAAGGTCGCCTCTTGCCACCATGATCGCATCAGCAACATTTATTATAGAGTCTATCCTGGAAACGGCCTCGGCGTTCTCTATCTTTGCAATGACGGGGATAGAAGCTCCCAGCCCTTCTATCAGTTTTTTTGCCTCAAGTATGTCATCCGAGGTCTTTACAAATGACAGCGCTATATAGTCCACTTTTTCTTTGACGGCAAGCGACATGTCGGACAGGTCTTTTTCTGTCAGGGATTTTTTAAAAATAGATGTTCCCGGAACATTTACGCCTTTGTGTTCTCCGAGAGAACCCCCAGAGGACACTTTGCAGTGAATGTCGGAGCCTTCCACTTTGACCACTTTCAACTCTATAAGACCGTTATCTATAAGGATCTGCTGTCCCGCCTTTACTTCCTGAGGAAGCCCCTTAAAATCCACCGAGACCATGGAATCGTTGCCCTCGATCTGTTTTGAAGTGATGATGAACTCAGCGCCTTTTTTGAGAGCTACGCATTTTTCCTTAAGCCTGCCTGTCCTTATCCTGGGACCCTGCAGGTCCATAAGGATACCGGTTTGAGGATCGTTCTTCCTTATCTGGGAAATCACCTTTGATGCGCCGGAATGGTCTTCGTGGGACATATTGAGCCTGAAGAGGTCCACTCCCGCCTTTACCAGGGCGGAAAGCTTTTCTTTTGTGTCGCAGGACGGGCCTACGGTCGCTATTATCCTTGTTCTGCTCATAACACAATAATTATATCATTGAGGCGGACAAATTGCTATAATTGCATTATGGCGGGAAAAAGAAAAAAGCAAAAAAAAGCAGGTACTCTCGGGAAGAACCTTCTGATAGTAATGCTTGCTTCTGCTGCTGCTCTGGTCCTGATAATAGGCCGCCTATCCGCGCAACTGCCTGATGTTTCAAGGTTAAGCAGCCATACGCCGTTCGAGGCTACCATAATATATTCTTCCGACGGCGCGGTCCTTGGCACCATTCACGGCGAAGAGAACAGGATAGTGGTCCCTTTAAACAAGATATCTTCCAACCTGCAGAAAGCTGTGATCGCCTCCGAAGACAATGACTTTTACCGCCACAAGGGTATCTCTCTTAAGGCAATAGCAAGGGCCGCTCTGGTCAATCTGTTCAGCGGCAAAGTTGTGCAGGGAGGCAGTACAATAACTCAGCAGCTGGCCAGGACCGTGTTCTTGTCCACCCAAAAGACCGCTTCAAGAAAAGTATCCGAAGCCTTTCTTGCCATGCAGATAGAAAAACTCTACACCAAGGAAGAGATACTTGAGATGTACCTCAATCAGGTCTACTGGGGGCACAACACCTACGGGGCCGAAGCGGCCTCCGAAATGTTTTTTGGAAAACATGCCGATGCTCTTACCCTGGCAGAGGCCGCCATGATGTCTGGGATCCTGGGCGCTCCCGAGGCGTATTCTCCGTACAAGAACTTTGATCTTGCTGTTAAAAGAAGGTCCCTGGTACTTTCCAAGATGAAGGACCTGGGTATGATCTCCGAAAAGCAGAAAAAAGCAGCGGAAGTTGAACCTGTTGCTTTGTCAATGAACAAGCTCAATAAATACAAGTTCACCGCCCCCTATTTTACCTCCTTTGTCATAAATAAACTTGTGGCGGATTACGGCAGGGACATTGTCTACAAAGGAGGGCTCAGGGTCTATACTACGCTTTCCATCCCTCTTCAGAAAGCCGCGGAAGAAACGGTCTCCGGCTTTATCAATACCGAAGGCATCAAGTACCAGTTTTCGCAGGGCGCGCTGGTATCCATTGACCCCAATACTGGAAGGATCCTTGCGATGGTGGGAGGGTATAATTTTGACAAGAGCGAGTTCAACCGGGCGGCTCAGGCAAAAAGGTCCCCCGGTTCCTCGTTCAAGCCTTTTATCTATGCTGCTGCTATGGAAAAAGGCGTTTCCCCGGGAGAGGTCATAAGCGACAGTCCCATGTCCTTTGATGTGTTCCCCGACAAGGACCATCCCGACGGAAAATGGAAGCCGATGAACTTTGACAGAAGATTCAGAGGGAATGTCACTGTCAGATATGCGCTTGAAAACTCTTTGAACATACCTTCAATTAAGCTGATCCAGAAGGCAGGACCGCAGAACGCCGCAAATCTGGCAAGAAGACTTGGCATCACATCTCCTTTGACCGATACTCTTTCCCTTGCCCTGGGGACTTCGGATGTTTCGCTTCTTGAGATGACCTCCGCTTACGGGGTCTTTGCGGCAAACGGTTTGCGGCTTGAGCCTTATGCGATAGAAAAAGTAGTTGACAGGGACGGAAAGACCATTGAGGAAGCAGAACCCAGGGCGGTACAGGTCCTTGATCCCGGGGTTGCTTCGGTCATGGTAGATATGATGAAAGGCGTTATTACTTCGGGAACCGGCAGAAAAGCCGCACTAGGGCGGCCCGCGGCCGCCAAGACAGGCACTTCGGAACGCTTCCGTGATGCCTGGTTCATAGGTTTTGTGCCTCAGCTTGTCACCGGAGTGTGGGTCGGAAACGACAACAATTCTTCCATGAAAGGGGTCGCTGAGGTCGCGGTCTGTCCCAGAATGTGGAAGGATTATATGACAAAAGTCCTGGTCAATACTCCTCCTCAGGATTTTGCCGAGCCATCCGGGCTGGTCAGGGTAAGGATCTGCACGGTCAGCGGGCAGCTGGCAGGGCCAAACTGCCCTTCCGCAAAGATAAGGACAGCGACCTTCTGGAGAGGCAAAGAACCATCGAGACAATGTCCTTCACACTCCGCTCCGGCTCTGCCAAAAGAGGAAGGATCAGAAGTAGAGGAAGAGACCATACAGGATATCGAATATGATTTTAATCAGGAGGCCTTCTAGTGATAAAGTTCGGTACCGACGGCTGGAGAGCTGAGATCGCAAGGGATTTTACCTTTGACAATGTAAGAACCGCAGCTCTGGCCTTTGCCGCGGCTTATTCTGGACAGGCCGGACCCGTTGTCATAGGTTATGATAACAGGTTCCTTTCTTTTGAGTTTGCCTCATGCGCGGCCGAGGCTATTGCGGAAGCGGGACTTCAAGTGCTGCTCTGCGACAGGTCCTGCCCCACTCCGGCCGTTTCTTTCCATGTCGTGCTCAATAAGGCTGCCGCAGGCGTCATGATAACGGCCAGCCATAATCCCCCGCAGTGGAACGGCTTTAAGATAAAAGAGCCTTACGGAGGTTCGGCCCGGCTGGATACGACAAAAAAAGTGGAATCCCTGCTTGGTTCTGATCCTTCAGGAAGTAAAGAAACTGGCAAAATATCAACTTTTGATCCGCGTCTGGATTATCTAAAAAAAGTCCGGTCCTTTGTTGACCTTGAACTGATCGCTTCGTCAGGCATCAAATTGATCTGTGATCCCATGCACGGCAGCGGAAGCGGATATCTTAGGGCGGCGCTCGATGGCTCCGCCGAAGTTATAGAGCTTAACTCCGGAATTGACCCTACATTCGGCGGCATAAATCCCGAGCCCATAGAAAAAAACCTTCCCCTCCTTAAAAAGACATGCAGACAGACAAGACTGTCGGGAATAGCACTTGACGGGGACGCCGACCGGCTGGCGGCCTGCGGCTCTGGAGGTGCCTTTATAAATACCCATCAGGTCTATGCCCTGCTGCTTTACCATCTGGTAGAGAACAAAAAGATGAGCGGCAGTATAGTAAAAACCTTTAATCTGAGCCGCCTTATAGACCGCATGGCAGATAGGTACGGCCTTAAGGTCTTTGAGACGCCGATAGGCTTCAAGTATATTGCGGACCTCATGATGAAAGAGGATATCCTGATGGGAGGCGAAGAAAGCGGCGGCATGGGCATAAAGGGCTATCTTCCCGAAAGGGACGGCGTTCTGGCCGCTATGCTGCTTACCGAACTGATGGCAGTAAAAAAGAAGCCGCTGGACCGCATCCTTGACGATATTTCCAAAGAATTCGGACTGTTCTTCTATGACAGGCTTGATCTGCAGCTTGAAGAAGAAAAAAAGCAGAGGCTTGTCGGGCTTTTGGAAAAATCCCCTCCGGCAGAGCTGGCAACTTCAAAGGTCAAAGAGGTTCGGCGGCTTGACGGGACCAAACTCATTTTTGGAGACGGTTCCTGGATACTCTTCAGGGCTTCGGGTACCGAGCCGCTGCTGCGCATTTACTGCGAGGCTGATGCTGCTCCAAAAGTGGCGGGTCTTATAGAGGCAGGAAGATCATTTTGCCTCAACGGTTGAAACTCCGGACCTTTTTCTTATCTCGTCCTCAAAGGCCTTTTTTGCTTCAAGCTGAGATATCTTTTCGTTCTCTGCTTTTAGCTGATCAGGGAGCTTTAATTCCTTAAAGACTTTGGCCAGCTCTTTGTGCACATCTATATTGTCGCCGGCAAGCACCGATACCATAGAGAACTGGTTCCTTGCCATCGAGTTGTAAGCCTCCGCGCTTGCAGGGTTGGACATGGATTTTGCCATGTCCAGAAGCGATTTTCCTATAAAGAGCCTGGCAGACAGGTCGTTGCCTGACAGATCGGCCGCTTTCTGGTACTGGGAGGCGGCTTCACCGGGGCTGCCCAGCTGTTTCATCAGGTCCGCGTAAAAGATCCTGTAATACGGGTTATTAGGATTGCCGTCGATAGCTTTTTTGTATTCTGCAACCGAGCCCAGGGTGTCCCCTTTTACCCTTTTGTCAAATGCCCTTATGGCGGGATCTTTTATCTCTATCTTTGCCTTGGCCCTGAGTTCCTCCAGCCAGGATGCAAAGGATGCTTTCTTCTTTTCTTCAAGAAGTTTTTCCTTGTCGGGGTTCTTTATGAGCTTTGTGTCCGTAACTTTAATTATGTGGTAGCCGAACTGCGTCTTTACAAGGCCCGAGGTCTGTCCCGGCTTAAGAGAAAAAGCCGTTTCGTCGAACTCTTTTACCATGGCCCCCTTCTTGAAAAACCCAAGGTCCCCTCCCTTTACGGCACTTCCCGGGTCCTTTGAATACTCTTCGGCCAGTTTAGAGAAGTCCTTTCCCGAATTAACCAGACCCAGCACTTCTTTTGCCTTTTTTTCGTCCGGAAGAAGTATGTGCTGTGCCCTGACCTCCCTTAAGTCGTCAGCGTTAAGAGTGATCCCCTCGCGCAGCCGCGAGGTCTTTTTCTGGACCAGGATCTCTTCCTTTATCATTTTTTTCAGGTCAGCAAGGGAAAAGCCCTGCTGCCTAAGGCCCCTGTCAAAATCCTTTTCGTTCTGTATCTTGTTGGCCGTCATTATCTGGGAAAGCGCGTTCTTTATCTCGTCCGAGGACACTTTTTCGCTTTTTGAGGCGTCCTGCTTCATCAGAGTAAAATCGGTGAGCTGTGAAAGCGCCATGGATTGGATGTACATTGCGGTCAAAGGGTCCAGACCACCCTTGGCGGAGGAAGCCAGCTGATTGAGCAGCTGGTTGAACCTGAAGCGGTCAACCGGTTCCTTGTTGACCTCTGCCAGCCCTGTTTCCTGAGACTTTTTTTCGGCCATGTTCTTGACGCCCTGATAGCCCATGCCGTAGAACATCGTGGCCGCAAAGATCACCGCCACTGCAATAAGGATCCACTTCATGTTCTTCCTTAGTTTTGAAAGCATTACACAGACTCCTTTAGCTGGGCATTAACGGAGATGTAGGCTCCTATGATGCCCAATAATATTCCCAGAGCGGCTACTCCGCTGTAGATCCAAAAAAGCGCCGCCTTTGAGGTTATGAGAGGAATGAACGGAAGCGCCGAAGCGATCCTTGAGGAAACAAGGTCGTAGGAGAACTTAAGTATGATGACAGATACACAGGAGCCCGCCACCCCGATTATGACGCCTTCCAGTATGAACGGCCATTTGATGAAGGAGTTAGTGGCACCGACAAGTTTCATGATGTAAATGTCCGTCTGGCGCGACAGGACCGTAAGTCTGATCGTGTTTACCACTATCAGCAGAGTTGCCATTATCAAAAGAGTGACAAGTATAAACCCGGCAAGCCTTACCGCTTCAAGCAGTTTGTTGAGCCGGTCGGCAAGATTGCCGCTAAACCTTACCTCGTCTATCTGCGGCATATTGGAGACTTTTTTTGCCACTACGGCTACAAGGTCAGGACTTTTTACCTTTATCACAAAAGCATTCGGCAGAGGGTTCTCTTTGACTATGTCGCCTAACTCCAGCCTGCCCTCATAGTCTTTTTTGAAAGCCGCCCAGGCCTCATCGCGGTGTATGAACTTGACCTTTTCCACCCCTTCGATCTTTGACAGCTCCAGCATCAGAGTGTTGCCGGTGTAATCATCTATCTGCTTGTCCACATAGGCGGCGACCTCCATCTTTGAGCCGACGGAAGAGACCATGGTGCCGAGATTAAAGATTGCCAGAAGAAAAGTTCCGAACACGGTGAGCGAGACGGTTATTATTACAAGCGAGACAAGGCTCATCACGCCGGCCCTGCGAAAGCCTGTCCAGGCTTCTTTTAAAAAGAACTCAAAGGACATTGCTGTATACTCCAAGCTGCTGGTCCCTGATTATCCGGCCGCTTTCAAGCGCTATCACTCTTTTTCTCATCCCGTCCACTATGGCCTTGTTGTGCGTGGCCACTATCACTGTGGTGTGCCTTTTGTTTATCTTGTCAAGCAGCTGGATTATCTCCCAGGAGGTGGCGGGATCAAGGTTGCCGGTGGGCTCATCCGCTATCAAAAGCGGAGGGTTGTTGACTATCGCTCTTGCAATGCAGGTCCTCTGCTGCTCCCCGCCTGACAGCTCGCCGGGAAGGCAGTTGGCTTTTTTGAGCAGCCCCACCAGGTCCAGGACCTGCGTGGTCTGCCTTCTTATCTGCGTCCTTGAAGAGCCCAAAACCCTTAACGCAAAGGCCACATTTTCATAGACTGTTCTTAGAGGCAGCAGTTTGTAATCCTGGAACACTACTCCGATGTTCCTTCTCAAGAACGGCACCTGAGCCGGTTTTAATTCTCCGATGTTTATCCTGTCAACGCTTACCTGTCCGCTGGTTGGCAGTTCCTCCCTGTAGAGCATCTTTAAAAGAGTGGATTTGCCGGAGCCTGTCGGCCCCACCACAAAGAGGAATTCTTCTTTTCCTATATACAGGTCAACGCCCGAGAGCGCTTCGACCCCGTTGGGATATACCTTGCTTACGGAAGTGAGTGCGATCACGCTTCAAAAGCCCCTTCTTCGTAAAGAGGGAATCTGCCGCAGAGTTCTTTTACGCCTTCCGCGACTTTTTGTTTTATCTTTTCGTTGCCGGTGTTGTTAAGGGCATCGGATATCAAGACAGCCAGTTCCTCCATCTGCTCCTCTTTAAATCCCCGCGTGGTTACGGCGGGAGTTCCCAGCCTAAGGCCGCTGGTGACGAAAGGCTTTTCCGGGTCAAAAGGAATGGTGTTCTTATTGGCGGTTATCCCTACCTCGTCCAGTGTTATCTGGGCTACTTTGCCTGTTATCCCTTTTGACCTCAGGTCAACAAGTATCAGATGAGTGTCTGTGCCTCCGGATACCAGCCTAAAGCCGTGCTTGATGAGGGCTTTTGCAAGAGCCCCGGCGTTCCCCAGGATCTGCTCCTGGTATTTTTTGAAGTCCGGCATTAGGGCTTCCTTGAAAGCGACCGCCTTTGCTGCGATTATGTGCATTAGAGGTCCGCCCTGGATGCCCGGAAATATTGCCATGTCAACCTGCTTGGCATACTGCGACGGGCAGAGTATAAGGCCGCCCCTGGGGCCGCGAAGGGTCTTATGCGTTGTGGAGGTGACCACATGGCTGTGAGGGACCGGCGACGGATGCAGTCCTGTTGCCACAAGACCTGCTATGTGCGCCATATCCACCATGAGAAAGGCACCTGTCTCGTCCGCTATCTTCCTGAGTTTTTTAAAATCTATGGTCCTGGGATAGGCGGTTGCCCCGGCCACTATCATCTTTGGCTTATTTGCCTTTGCCAGAGCAAGCACCTGGTCATAATCCAGCAGTTCGTCCTCTTTTTTTACGCCGTACGGGATGAATTTAAAATAGATGCCCGAGATGTTGACAGGACTGCCATGTGTCAGATGTCCCCCGTGCGTTAAGTCAAGCCCGAGCACTGTATCGCCGGGCTTAAGAAAAGCAAGATAAGCGGCAGTGTTTGCCTGGGACCCGGAATGCGCCTGCACATTGGCGTGCTCGGCCCGGAACAGTTCTTTTGCTCTCTTGATGGCAAGTTCTTCCGCAATGTCAACGCACTCGCAGCCGCCGTAATACCTTTTTCCGGGATAGCCTTCCGCGTACTTGTTGGTAAGGCAGGAACCGGCTGCTTCCATCACGGCCCTGCTGGTAAAATTTTCGGAGGCTATCAGCTCTATCTTATTCCTCTGGCGGTCCATCTCCATGTCGATGGCTTTTGCTGTTTCGGGATCAGTGATCCTTACATTATCTATTCCGGGGTGCATTCTGAATTCTCCCTCTTGTTCTGATTATATCATAAACCCCTCTGTCCCTCGGCAGGCTCGGGACATCTCCCCTTGTCAGGGGAGAAAATTCAATCTCTAGTGCCTCTCCCTGACAAGGGAGAGGATGGCCGGAGGCCAGGAGAGGGTTTTCCTAAGACGGCCGAAAGAGAAAGCCGGTCGGGAGAGATGGAAACATCGTCAACGAACCAGCCGCGGAACCCGTTGTACTTTTTGTCATAGGTGTCAAAGGAGAACCTGACCTGTATCTTGCTTCCCACATATGCCGAAAGAGAGAGCTGATGTTTGGTCCAGACCCCGGCCTTGTTATAACCTCCGGAAGAATAAGGAACATATGCGATCTTGGAGGCGGGATCGGGATCATCGACCGGATTAAGGATAAGCAGATCTGTCCAGGTAGTTTCTCCGTACCTTGATATCTTCACTTTCATGATGTCATATCCCGTAGCGGGATTAACGCCCTCAACTTCCCACCAGGTCCAGAAGATGAGAGTAGCATCCGCGTAGCCGTTCAGGTCTATCTCCGGGGTAGTAAGGTCTCCCTGCATGCGCAAGACCGAAGTCCCTCCCGACAAAGCCGCATCGACAGGATCTGTCTGTTGTGTCCCGATGTAGCAGCCCAGAGTGTCGCTGCCGAACCAGGCACAGTAGTTTCCGCTCTTTGCCGAAGGGATAGCGCCGGAATTGGTCGCATAATCCGGCAGGGAAACATAGCCCGGGGCCAATGTGTCGCGTATCGAAGAGGTATTGTTAACCCTGTGCCAGATTCCTCCGTAGGTCCACGGGACGGACGGAGTTTCAAAATCATCGGAAAAAGAAGAAACTGACACCGCAGTAAGAGAAAAATCCTTGCCGGAGGTAGAGCCGGCCGATACCAGGACGGTATCTGTTGTAGAGGCAAAGCCGTAAGCATTGACCGAAACTGTGACCGTTCCCGGGTTTATTTCCGAAAGCACATAATTTCCCGAAGCGTCGGTATAGGTCTCTTTTCCTGAAGAAGAGACCTTGGCGCCTGATATTGCGGAAGAGTCGGATGCCCTGGATATTTTCCCGCTTATTGTTCCGTAAGAAGAAGCGTTTGATGTCAGGACAATGTTTGCCGCGTTAGCGGTACTTCCGGCCGCTACTGTTACCGAAACATTGTTAGATGTATAGCCGCTTGAGGCGGCATTGATGACCGCGCTGCCGGAAGGAACATTGGCAAGGCGGTAATTGCCGTAGACATCTGTTGCTGTTATGTTAGACCCCGTCCAGACGCTGGCTCCCGCTATCGCAAGTCCCGAGGAGTTAACCACCTTTCCCGAGACAGAGCCGCTTGATACGGGTATAGCGGCTGCGAACCAGCCGAACTTTGTGATGCTGAGCGAGACCGTGGAAGTTGATACGGAACCGGACCCTGCCGCGGTCCAGGAAAGAGATGCCATGTCAAAGTGAAAGAACGGCACCGAAGAAGAAGAGACTGCTTCTGCCGGCAGAGGGATCGTCAATGTGGCCGCAGCATCAAGCAGAGTGCCCTGAGGGCTTATATAAACAAGATAGATGATCTTATAACCGTCCGGAGCGGCAAGAGGCGCTGCCGAGAGTTCCGGATGCGACAGCGAAACACTGACGGCTTCTTTTAATGCTCCTGCCGGGATAACGAGTTT
>CAYUCV010000038.1:0-10642 GCA_964443545.1 uncultured bacterium | reverse complement strand
ACGGTCCCCTGTCCCCGGTCTACGGTCCCCTTCTTATTTAGTCGCAGCAACGATCTCCTGTGCGATCAACATAATTTCTTCTTCCCTCAAAAACGGATGCACTGGAATTGATAACATCGTTGCCCCGATCTTTTCTGCCGTAGGAAAGTCCCCTGCTTTGTATCCGAGTGAAACATACGGTTTCTGCAGGTGTAGAGGGTTCGGATAATATACAAAAGACGGGATCTCTTTTGAAGAAAGCTTTTTCATCATGGCATCCCTGTTTTCCACTTCGATGGTATATTGATGGTAAACATGCCTATACCCCTCTTTTTCGACAGGATGTTTTATTCCGCTTTTGGCAAAAAGACCGCTATAGACCGCTGCGTTTGCCCGTCTTTTATCGTTCCAGGCATCCAGCTGCTTTAATTTGACCCTCAAAATAGCCGCCTGTATCTCATCAAGGCGGCTGTTATAGCCGATCAATTCGTGCACTCCTCTTGTCTTGCTTCCGTGCAGGTGCAGGAGTTTGAGGCGTTCATACGCGGCCCCGTCCTTTAAGGTTATCATCCCGCCGTCACCATAGGCTCCCAGGTTCTTGGTCGGGAAAAAGGAAAAGCAGCCGGCATCGCCAAAGGAACCTGCCTTTTGCCCCCTGTAAGAGGCCCCCGCCGCCTGCGCGCAGTCCTCCACTACCAGAAGGCCGTGCTTATTTGCCGCCGCAAGTATTGGCTCCATATCAGCACACAGGCCCCACAGATGTACAGGAATGATCGCTCTTGTCTTTTTGGTTATGGCTGCTTCCAGCTTTGCAGGATCTATATTGTGAGTGCCCGGATCAACATCCACAAAGACCGGCTTTGCCCCCGTGTAAGAGATCGCCTCCGCCGTTGCGATAAACGAAAGCGCCGTGGTTATGACTTCGTCCCCTTCTTTGATACCGAGGGCCTTAAGAGACAAAAATAAAGCGTCCGTTCCCGAGGCAACGGCCACCGCGTATTTTGCGCCGGTGTATTTTGCAAATTCCTCCTCCAGCGCGGCAACATTGGGCCCCAGGATAAAATGACCGCTCTCAAGAACTCTGTCCAGAACCCCGTCTATCTCGCTCTTGAGGGCGGCGTATTCCGCTTTCAGGTCCAGCATCGATATCTTCACGCTTTATTCTCCTATAGTTCCTTTGCAAGTTCCCGGTAAAGGTCTTCCACTCTGATCACCGCTGTTCCATCCTCCGGCTTATCAAGCGCTGTACGCACCTCATACTCCGCGTCCATAAGGTCCAGCTCTTTAAACGCCATAACGGTAAGGGCAGAGAGTTCGCCTTCTCCCAGTATAACGAATTTTCGCCTTCCGCTGTCGTAAAAACCTTTTATCTTATCCTTGATCCTCTCTTTTATTGATGTAAAGGCATCTATCGTTCTTGCGATATATTCGGAAGAGCGTTTTACTTTTTCGGAGAAACCTTTCGGGGTCAGGATATAGCTTACCCTGCGGCCGTCAAGCTGTTTTGCCTTCATGTAGCCTTTGGCTATCAGCCTGTGGAGTATGATGTTGACCATGCCAAGCGAAAGCTCCAGCGCTTTTGACAGGTATCTCTGCGAAGCCTGCGAATTTTTTGAGAGTTCCGCGATGAGTTTTAGTTCGTTCTCGTCCATAGGATAGCACAATTATAGCACAGGTGTTCAATGGTTGAACGATAAGGAAGGGATGTGTATCCCGAACATAAATGTTCGGCTCCGATCTTGCTTCCCAATGGAGCCGACCTTTTAAGGTCGGGTCTACTTGCGCCTTTGGGGCATCAGATAATCAAGAAGGAAGGCCGCAAAAACAGAAACGAACAGCCCCATAATGAGGCCGATAACGGTATTCATACCGCGCCTGGGAGAGACCGGCGCTTCCGGCAAAAGGGCCTCTTCCACATCGGAAAACGGGGACATCTCTTTTGCGGCGTCCAGTTTTGCGGATTCAAGCTGGCCGCGCAGCATTGTGTAAACGCCGTTAAGTATCTCAACCTCACGCTTAGCACGCATGACATCAACCGTCTCAACGGCACCCTGCTGGTCTGTCAAATACATTAGGCTTTTGAGCTTATTTTCGGCAGCCATAAGCTGAGCCTTGACCCTTGGAAGCTCCGCAGTAATATAATCTATTTTTTTCTGCGCCTCCGAATAATTAAGCTTGTTCCAGTAAAGCGCAAGCGCGTTTATGTATGCGTTGCTGATCAGCTGCGCCGAAAACGGGTCTTTGTGTTTTACGGAGAGCTCAAGGTAAACTCCGTCTATCTTGGAGGTCAATTTGCCAAGATCGGCGGGTTTGCCGTCCTTAGAAAGCGCCAGGGCTTCCTTGGATACATAGTCTCCTACTCTTCTGCTATCTATTAGGGCTTTTATATCCCCCACTCCTCCGCTCGAGGCTCCGCCGAGGTTTATGCCCGCCAGAGCAGCAAGCCCGCCCATAGAGCTAAGAGCAGATGACTGGGAGTTCTGCCTCATGAGTATTCTGGATTTGGCCTCGTAGATAGGCGTCATAAAAGAAGAAACGATAAAAGCACCGGCGCCAAAAAGTAAAGTCATCAGCAATATCAGCCTGCGCCAGCGGTATAGGACAGCCAGAATGTCTTTTAGATTTATCTCGTCTTCCATCTTTACCTCGTTTTTATAAAGTTCTGAACAGTATAGAACAGCGTCATACCAAGCATGATGGTGTTGGCAAAGGACGCAAAATCGTCAAAGTAAAAGAAGTTAGGCGGCACTTTTATGATGTCCCCGGTCTTTATTTCTATATCATGGTCCCTAACACCTTTATAGACCAGGTCGTTGGCATTGACCTTAAAGACTTCCGGAGTGCCTTTCTCGTTCCTTACGACCTCAACCCCGCCCAGATTTGCCCTGCGGGTGGGACCCCCGGCAAAATTCAGGTAATCGGAAAGATTTGAACCGGGAAGATAAGCGAACCTGCCCGGGCCCGATACTTCGCCGTAGACATAAACATAGCGCTGGGTATAGGGGATAGAAATGGCGTCCCCTTCCATCCTGAGCCTGGTTATTTTTGGCTGGACCAGGACCAGATAAGACCTGAACTTTTCTTTAAAATGCTTTCTTATCTCGGCATCTATTTTGGCCTTGGCATCCTTTGTGGAAAGCCCCATGATCTCTATCACACCCACGCTCGGGATAAACACCTCGCCCATAGGTGTGATGATGAACTTGTAATTAAGGGTCTTTGCGTTGTCGCCCACGATAACGGAAAAGGCGACCTCATCCCCGGGATTGAGCGTATAGACCTTCATCTCCTCGGGAGAATACAGGTACTGCGACTGCATACTAAATGAACCTGCGGATGCATCCTGCGCCGCAGAGCCAAGAGGCATCATAAAAAAGGTAAGAACCAAAAAGCTTGCCGTCGGCTTAATTAAACTTTTAAACAAAGAACTACCTCTTTTCATACCATTTCTGCCTGAATTCTTCATAGTCTTTCTGCTTGTCCTTGATCTTTTTCCACCAGTCCTTGTTATCAATATACCATTTTATGGTATCGCGTATGCCGTCAGAAAACTTTATGTCGGCCTTCCAGCCAAAGTCATCTTCCATCTTTTTGGGATCAACCGCGTGGCGCACCACATGGCCCGGCCTGTCTTTTACGAACCTGATGAGCGATTTCGGTTTTTTAACGGCGTCAAGTATCAGGTCTGCTATCTCAAGAACGGAAAATTCCTCTCTGGAGCTGATGTTGTAGGCTTTGCCGTCGGCATTGCTTTTGCTGTGAAGCAGCAGGTCTATGGCCGTTGAGTGGTCTAGAGCATGTATCCAGGTCCTTGTGTTCTTTCCGGTGCCGTAAGCGGGAAGAGGCTTGTCCTCGAGGGCATTGGTCAAAAAGAACGGGATAAGCTTTTCCGGGTACTGGTAAGGCCCGTAGTTGTTGGCGCAGCGCGAGATGACCACGGGAACGCCGTAAGTCGTAAAGTATGAATAGGCCAGCCTGTCGGCACCGGCTTTGCTGGCGGCGTACGGGCTCTTGGGATACAGCGCGTCATCTTCAAGAGAGGGCCTGCCGGGAGCCTCGCCGTAGACCTCGTCAGTAGAGATGTGGACGAATTTCTTGGTGTTTGCCGCTCTTGCCGCTTCCAACAATAGATAGGTGCCGTAGACATCGGTAGAAATGAAGGAGTCGGCATCCACAATTGAGCGGTCCACATGGGTTTCGGCCGCAAAATGAACAACGGCATCATGGTTGGCCACCAGGTTGCCCACTATGTTCTTGTCCCTTATGTCCCCGTGAAAGAACTGGAAATTGGGATTTCCGGACAGGCCGCTTAAATTGTCGAGGTTGCCGGCATAGGTAAGGGCATCAAGTACGGTGACCTGATAATCGGGGTATTTGCCGATGAGATATCTGGTAAAATTGCTGCCGATGAATCCTGCGCCTCCCGTGACCAGTATTCTTTTCATGCCAGGACCACCTCGCTTTTATCTCCTATTATGAACTTGTGGTCAGGAGCTTTTCCTCCGGCAGAGATTATCCTCACTCCTCTTCCAACTATGCTCTCGGTTATCCTGTGGTGGACACCGCAGATGGACACCTCTTCCATTATTATACTATTTTCCACCTTGCTTTTTTCTATGACGACATCGTTCGAAATAGAAGTGTACGGGCCGATATAGGCCTTTTTTATCAGGGTGTTTTTGCCTATCACCGCGGGGCCTTCCAGAATGCTGCTTTCTATCCTGGCACCTTCTTCGATAACAACATTCCCTTTTATCTCGGAGGGCCTGTCCACACTGCCGATTGTTTTAGACGGCAGGTCTTTAAGGATAAGTTGGTTTGCCTCAAGCAGGTCCGACGGCTTTCCCGTGTCTTTCCACCAGCCGCTCACCACATGATGCTCCACCCTGTGTCCGGTCTCAAGCAGGAGGGAGATCGCATCGGTTATCTCCAGCTCCCCTCTTTTCGAAGGCTTGATAAGATCGACAGCTTCAAAGATGGTTTTGTCAAAAAGATAGACGCCGACCAGGGCAAGGTCGCTTTTTGGTTCTTTCGGTTTTTCTGTCAGCTTTACTATTTTTCCTGAGGCATCCAGCTCCGCCACGCCAAACTGCTGGGGGTCGGGCACTTTTGTCAGCAGGATAAGAGAGTTGGGCTTTTCGGACTTGAACTTAGCTACCAGCTCGGGGATGCCTTCTTTTAGCATATTGTCGCCCAAATACATTATGAAAGGCTCGTCTTTCATAAAGTCCCTGGATATCTTGACGGCATGGGCCAGCCCCAGAGGTTGGTCCTGTTTGATATAGGTTATGTTTATTCCCCACCTGCTGCCGTCGCCAACCTCTCTCATAACATCTTCCGCGGTGTCCCCCACTATGACCGCAAATTCTTTGATCCCCGCGGCGGCTATCGATTCTATGCCGTAAAATATTATTGGTTTATTGGCTATGGGAAGGAGCTGCTTGGCGCTTGTGTGGGTAAGCGGCCTCAGCCTTGAGCCTTTTCCTCCCGACAAGATAAGAGCCTTCATTTTAGAGCTTCCTTTTGCGCCTCGATAAGTTCTTTGATCCCGACAGAGGCCGTCTCTATCAATTCAAGCAGTTTCTTTTTAGAAAAAGGCTCGGTTTCTGCGGTGCCCTGAACTTCAACGAGTTTTCCAGAGCCTGTCATTACAATGTTCATGTCAACAGAGGCCTGAAAATCCTCGCTGTAATTAAGGTCCAGCAAAACTTCTCCTCCAACTATGCCGGCGCTTACCGCTGCAACATAGTCCTTTATAGGGGTCCTTTTTACCTTGCCGTCCTTAAGCAGTTTTTGGACCGCGTCATGCATCGCCACAAAACAACCGGTTATTGAGGCCGTGCGCGTTCCCCCGTCCGCCTGTATCACATCGGCATCAAGCAGGATAGTGCGCTCGCCCAGCAGTTCCAGGTCCATAACGGCGCGCAGGCTCCTGCCGATAAGACGCTGTATCTCCTGGGTCCTTCCTTTTATTTTGACGCTTGAGGACTCCCGTTTGTTCCTCTGGGATGTAGAGCCGGGAAGCATGCCGTATTCCGCCGTCACCCAGCCTGAGCCGGAGCCCTTTTTGTGCGGGGGAACATTTTCCTCTATCGTGGCGGTGCAGATAACTTTGGTATCGCCCATACACACCAGAACGGAGCCGGCAGGATGCTTGATGAATCCTCTGGTTATGCTGACGCTTCTAAGCTGCGAGTTGTTGCGCTTGTCAGTTCTCAACAGAGCTTCCCTCGGCCTCGGAAGAGGACTGCGCGCTGATCTGGCCTCCAAAGGTCTTGTTTAGGCGCAGCCTGCCGTTCTTGATGGTCCTGATTATCTTATTGGCGTTGGCTTCAAGGTTCAAAAGAACATCATCGGCGTACTTGTTGGCCCCTGCTTTGATCTCCGCCGCGGCCTGATAGGCCTGCTGGATTATTTCCATGGCCTTGGCCTGCGCGTCCTGTCCGGACACTTCCGCGGCATCATTAACCTGCGGCATTTTTATCCTTGCAGAGGGGGCTTCCTGTCTTTCCTGAGGTGCTCTCATTGTTATGCCGGGCTCTCCCTGCAGTACCAGCCTTATCTTGTCTATAACTGCCAGGACATCGGCTTCGTTTATCAGGGTCTTTCCGGTCATCGGTATCTTGAGGCTGTCTAAGATCAGAGATTCCAGAGTGTCCAGCAGTCCCAGGATCTTGTCCATTATTTGCCCCTTTCGGTCTTTTTGATGGTCTTAAGTTCTTTGTTCACCGCGGCAGGGACCAGGTCCGAAACATCCCCTCCCAGTCTTGCTATCTGCATCACCAGGCTTGAGCTAAGATAAGAATATTTATATCCTGTCATCAAAAACACAGTCTCTATCCTGGGCTGCATTTTGGCATTGGTAAGTGCCATCTGGAATTCAAATTCAAAATCCGAAACAGCCCGCAGCCCCCTAATTATAGCACAGGCCCCCTTTGAAGCCGCATAATCCACCAGAAGCCCGTCAAAGCTCTCGACAAACACTTTTTTCATGCCGGAAACCGACTCTTTTACCATTTTCATCCGCTGCGCAAAAGAAAAATTGGGCTCTTTTTCGGGATTGTGCAGTACCGCCACATAGACCTCGTCAAAGGTCTTAAGCGCCCTCTTGATTATGTCAAGATGTCCGTTGGTTATCGGATCAAAACTGCCCGGATATACACAAATCTTCATTGTTCCATCCTGTAAAACGAGAACACCGTATCCCCGTACTTGTTCTCCCTGAATTTCTTTAGCGGTCCGTATTCGGAACTGACTTCCTGCCTCTTGGTATGCTCGGCTATTACCACGGCTTTTTCCCTTAATATAGCACTTTTTGACAGTTTTTCCAAAGTCTCTATCAGTATCTTCTGGCCGTAAGGGGCCCCTATAAAGATCATATCAAAAAGAGCCTTGTTCTTGTCCAGGACATCAACTGCCCGCAGCACATCCAGGACATAGACCTCGGCCCTGTCGGACAGGGCGCAGAGCTCCAGGTTCTCTTTTATAAAATGGACCGCTTTGCCTTCTTTTTCGCAGAACAGACACAGAGCAGCCCCGCGGGAAAGAGCCTCTATCCCTACCTGGCCGGAACCCGCAAAAAGGTCAAGGAACGCACAGCCATCAATGACCGGCGCAAGTATATTGAAAAGAGCTTCTTTTGCCTGGTCAGAAAGAGGCCGTATTTTTTTGCCTCCCCCTAAAACAGCCGTTTTAAGCATTCGCCCTTTTGCCGAGCCTCCTATCACTCTCATCAGTTGATCACATCCAGTCCAAAGAATTTCCCGTACCTGCCAAGGACCTCTGCCTTCAGCTCCCTGTCCTGAGGCTCTGCCAGGTCGGGGTCATTACTGATTATATCAAAAGCGGCTTTTCTTGCTTTTTCCAGCAGCTCCGCGTCGCGTATTATATCGGCAGCCTTGAACTCGGGCAGGCCGGACTGTCTCACGCCCAAAAATTCTCCGGGCCCGCGCAGTTTTAGGTCCGCTTCGGCTATCTTGAACCCGTCGTTGGTCTCGAGCATCACTTTAACTCTTGCCTTTGACTCTTCCGAAGAGGCTTTCCCCATCAAAAAGCAATAAGACTGCTCCGCTCCCCTGCCGATGCGGCCCCGCAATTGATGCAGCTGCGAAAGCCCAAAGCGCTCCACATGTTCTATCAGCATTATACTGGCGTTGGCAACATCGATGCCGACCTCTATCACTGTGGTGGAGACCAGGACCTGTATCTTGTTCTCTTTAAAAGCTTTCATTATCTTTTCTTTTTCTGCGGGTTTCATCCTGCCGTGCATCAGTTCAACTTTATGCCTGGAAAAGACCGCTTTAAGAGTGTCGCAGGTCTGCCTTGCCGCCTTAAGGTCTATTTTCTCGGATTCTTCTATCAACGGGCAGACCACATACGCCTGCCGCCCTTTGGATATTTCTTCTTCCATGAACCCGTAAAGAGATGCTCTTTTGCCCTCGCTGACATATTTGGTCATTACAGGGGTCCTGCCCGGGGGAAGTTCGTCTATAACCGAGCGGTCAAGGTCGCCATAGATAGTGAAAGCGAGAGTCCTCGGTATGGGAGTCGCGGTCATTACAAGCAGGTCTGGATTATTGCCTTTTGCCCTTAACTGGGTCCTCTGCATCACGCCAAACCTGTGCTGCTCGTCTATCACCACAAGCCCCAGTTTTGAATACTTGATGCTTTCCTGTATAAGAGCGTGCGTCCCAACCACTATGCATTGCTCCTGCACAACCTTGTCCTTGTTCTTGTTATGTTTCCTGTTCTCGCCGGCCGTTACAAGAAGTACTTCTATGCCAAATCGGGAAACCAGCTCTTTTATCTTGAAGTAGTGCTGCTGGGCCAGTATTTCTGTGGGCGCCATTATCGCGGCCTGATACCCGTTGGACACGGCAGTGACGCAGGCGATAACGGCAACAATTGTTTTTCCGGAGCCGACATCCCCCTGCACCAGCCGGTTCATGGGCTTACAAGACGCCATGTCCTTTTTTATCGATCCCAGGACCTTTTTCTGCGCGCCGGTCAGCTCAAATGGAAGGACCGAAAGGAATTTTGACGCAAGCTCGGTCTCTGTGTCAAAAGATATTCCCTTTGTGTCCTGCCGTATCTCTTTGCGCCTAATGGCTATCGCGCTCTGCAAAAGAAAGAACTCGCTAAAGGCTATCCTTTGGCGGCATCTTTCGGCCTCTTCCGGAGCTGACGGAAAATGCAGGCCCTTTACGGCCGAAGATAGTCCCATTCCAAGTTCTTTTGAGATCTGCTCGGGAATCGGGTCCTTTACCCGTGGCAGGCACAGGTCAAGCGCCTTCTTCATGATGCGCCTTACGGTCTTTTGGTATAGTCCTGCCGTAAGAGAATATTTTGGCACTACCGCCTGAGCTTCTTCACAGCCGTCCGGCAGTTCATAGTCCTTAACTGATATTTCCAGCCCGCCTGAATAAGGGTTTATGTCCGCCCTGCCGGAAATAATGACAGCGCTGCCTTTTTTTGAATTGAGCGCTTTTTCTACGAAAGGCTGGTTGAACCAGGTGGCAAGCACCGAGCCCGAGACATCGCTTATTACGGCCTTAACAAGATTAAAGCCCCTGCCCGTTCTCTCGGCCCTGACGCTTTTTATAATGCCTTTTACCAGGCAGTCCTCTCCGGCAGAAAGCTTTGACACCGGCTGTATATTTCTGCGGTCTTCCCAGTCCCTGGGAAAATAGAAGAGCAGGTCCCTGACCGTGCTCACTCCCAATTTTGAGAATAATTTTGCCAGGCTCGGGCCGACTCCTTTGAGGTACTGGACAGGGGTGTCAAGATCTGGGGTCATAAAGTAATTTTAGCACAGACTGCTTATGCCGTATTGCGGCACCTCTTTCTATATGATATATTTGTATCTGGAGAATAAAATCATGTCGCGCAGATGTTTTATATGTCATAAAGGTCCGGTAACAGGCAACCGGGTCAGCCATTCCAACAGAAAGACAAAAAGGCTGTGGCTGCCAAACCTTCAAAAGCTCCGCATAATAGTCAAAGGCGCGGTTAAAAGAGAGTATGTCTGCACCAAATGCATGAAGGCCGGCAAAGTAAAAAAGGCCGTCTGATCTAAATATCTCCCTCGCTCTTCATTTTTTCTCTTTTGAACCTAAGTGTGGCTATCTCGTCCATGAATTTGATGTCAAGCTGCTTCATCACTTCGTTGTACTTGTCCAGTTTGTGCTCTTTGTCTTTGTCTATGATCTTGCGGTCCTTCATGGCTATAAGAAGTTTCCCCCTTTGCTTTTCCAGTTTTTTGCTGGCCTCGATCACTTTTTCTATCTGGGCGTCCAGATGCTCCTTGAGGAGGTTGAGGTGCTGCTTGCGCTGCATGATCTTGTCCATGCTGGAGATAGTGCCTTTCATCATTCCCTTGAGCTCGGTGGCTTTTGCCTTTTTTTCGTCCTCGATCTCTTTTTCCCTCTGTTTTTCCAGGTAGTACTCTCTCTGGGATTCGGCAAATTTTTCCTGCTCTTTCTTTTCCTTTATCTTTTTGACCTTGAGCACCGTCTCAAGGGGATAATCGAACTTTTTTCCAGGCTTAACTTCTTTTGCCATGGTTCCTCTATAACCCGAACATGAATGTTCGGCTCCGGTCTTGCTTTCCAAGGAGCCGACCTGCCCGCCATCCCGCCGAGCCGGGAAGGCTTGGCAGGCGGGC
>CAYUCV010000037.1:0-10713 GCA_964443545.1 uncultured bacterium | reverse complement strand
AGCTTTGAATTGTAGTTGAGCAGCATCCTTATGTAATTGGTGTTTTCCTGGTTCAGGTTGGCCAAAAGGGTCCGGGTTTCCCATCCTCTTTCTATATTAAGAGAAAGCGCCTGGGATACCCCGAGCCTTAAGCCCATCAGCATCCTGTCATTGACATAATCGGATTCGACCGTATTGGATTGGGTGAATTTGGTCGGCTCATACCGTGCATATACAGTATTGGGGACAATAAAGTTAAAGTCATGGGACAGCTGGGTTATAGAGCCCTCGCCTATGCCGCCGCTGGCAAAACCTCTTCTGTCCTCTTTCCAAGGCGAATATGTGAATACGGTACCGGAGCCGGCCCTTACCCTGAGGCTTCCCTTAACATCCGAATTGTAGAAAGTGCTGGATGGCCCTTGAAGATAAGTGTTGATGTACCTGTCAGAGGAAAAGCCGATATCTACATTGGAAAGAGGACGGTAGGAACCTGACAGATAAAAGCCATCGGTACCTCTCCAGTTGACGGTATCGGACGGCGTTATGTAATCTGCCCCTATGCTCCTGTAGGTTCCTTTTAAATAAAGGTTGTCCCCCGTATAGGCAGCCTCGGCCTTGTAAGCCCCGCCGCCGGAGGCCGCGTTCGCTGCTTCGCCCAAAAGTGTGAGCCGGTCAAAAGGACGGTACATTGCTCCCAGCGCCAGAATGTTGGACCCCTGTCCTGTTACCTCCTGCGAGGATGTAACGGCCGAAAGGCTGAAGTTGAGGTTCTTTCTGGGGCGCACTAAAAGCTTTACGGCTCCAAAGGTCTGCTTGGGCCTGGAGTCGTTCCATACCGACTTGCCCCAGAGCCCGTTGGCGCTGGCCCCTGTTGCCGCGGTCAGTTCAAAGTACTCGTTGGGAGTAAGATTGTAGTAAAGTCCCTGATAGTTGAGGAACGGCAGCGTCAGCTCGGACAGGTCGGCAAAAGAATCTCCCAGGTTAAAATAATACTTTTCTGTTTTGAACCCAAGCGCCATCTTCGTAATGCCGTAACGACCATTGTAGCCTTCGTACTGTATGTATGAATTAGTCATGCCAAGCGGAGTTTGCCCCGAAGCGTTCAACTGGTGGAACAGTCCGCTGTAGCTCCACCGGTTAAAATCGTATTGCGACACCGAAGAGCCGTTGTAGGTAAAAAAGTTGTACCCGAACTTCAGGCTTTCTTCATCAGTCTTTGATAAGGAACCTTCATCTTGAACAGCGGGAGCCGGATAGGATACATTGACCTTGATAGCTGCTTTTTCCCCCGAATAGTTCCAAAATATCAGGAAGGTGGAGCCTCTGGACACACCTGTCACCGAATATGCCCTGTCAGAAAGCTTTTTTACCTGGACGATATCCGGATTCAAACTTATGACTTTGTCAAGTTCAAAAAAGGAGTATTCCTTTGTTTCGGCTATGTTTATCGCAATATCAAGATGCGAGGCAGCGCCCGCCCCGTAAAACGCGGCAGATATTAACAAAACCGTTAAGAACAAAAGAAACTTCTTCATTTTTCCAGTTATCCTCAGCATCCCAAAAAAACATCCTTTACCTGATCAATATATTCCCGGTCCCTAAAAGGCTGCCGGAAGCGTCTTCCAGCATTACTTTAACCGCATAAGTTCCTTTTGCAAGTTTGCCGGTCCAGTTATAGCCGAACGCCCTGCTTAAGGAGGGCTGTATCTTAACAGGCCCGACCTTGAAACTCTTTACTGCCGCCCCCTTGGGCCCATAGATCTCGACCCTTCCAGAAACAGAAGTTGTGACATTCCCTTTGTTGACATAAACGAACGAAACTTTATTTGTCATGCCGGGAGTAAGCTTAATGCTGGAAAGCTGCCCTCCCGCCCTGACAACTATCTCTTTTTCCGCCACCGTCGGAAGCCCGGCCCCGTAATCAATTGAGGTAAGTACTTTATAGGTCCCCTGGCCAAGCATGCCAAACCACACTGCTTTTGCAGGGGCGGTGTCCCCGGGCAGCAGATAAAACTTGGGGATGCCCACCCTGCCGTAGATCTTGCCGTCTTTGTCCATTATCACCGAGGTCCCTTCGGCAGAGAGGATGGCGCTGCCCTCGTTTTTAACCATAAGTTTGATATTGAGAGGCCTGTCCTCGTCCGGCTTTGACACGATGTACTCTGTGGCCGAAACTTCCCGGTGAGAAGCGCCCTTTACGTTAAGATAAACTATAGTGCCTATCCTGCCTGCAAGGATGACCTTGGAGCCGACGGAACTTGAAGGTCCCTGCACGCTCGACTCAAAAAAGATGACCGAATTGTAGCCGCCCGAAGCCCCCTCCGGGACAGTGATACTGTACTGCACCTGTCTGGAACTTCCGCCGGAAAGAGTGAATTCTTTTGGATAGATAGAGATCCATCCGGAACAGGAAAATTTGGTGGTACCGGCCCTTTTAAATTCTTTGCTCCTGTCCGCGGCAAAGGTCCAGTCCTCCGCATAGGCTTTTACTGTTATGGGCTCATCTCCCCTGTTCTCGACAAAAATAGTACCTCCCGCCGCCGAGTTTGCCTGTGGCTGCACCCAGACGCTTGGAGGATCGATGTTTATCGAAAAGGCAAAGGAAGCCGCCTGCATAAGCATCGCTAAAGCAAGTATCGCTATGGTCTTTTTCAATCTCCGTCCCTCCTTATTGTGTTACGGTATACCGGACCGTGGTCGTATAGGTGCCGGCGGTCTGGGTTGACGGCATCGCCATCCCCCATTTGAACTGTATCTCTGTTCCCGCAGGGAGATTGTTGTTATCATCGTAAGAAGGTTCTTTGCCGGATGTGTAGACCAGCTCGTCAATGGTCGAAAAGTTCACATATCCCAGTATGGCCGGATGGTTAAGCCCCGCTCCAAGATTGGTATAAGGCGCGTTCTTGTTGCCGGCATAGGTGGACATCCACCTGAAGCTGTCGTTGGGAATGGTTATAGATGGAAAAGCACTGTTGGTAAGCGGCTGCAAAATGGCTATCTTGACCTGCCAGGGAGAGGCTGTGTCGGATATGACAACAAGCGTGTCGTGGTCCCTGGTAAGAGGGGCCTCCAGCCAGGACCCTGGAGCTACCGTTCCAAAGTTTATGGAAGACGTATCAATTGACACGCTGAGCGCCTGTCCTATCCCGGAGGATAAGAAGAGGATCAGCAGGCTTATGAGTATTTTTTTTATCACTTCTGTGCCTTCCGCTTGCTGTTACCTTACTCGGTCATCGTGAACTTGACCGTGGTCATATAGTAGCCCGGGGCCTGGTTCTCGGGCACAGCCAGCTTGAACTTGAAATGGTTCCCGGTCCCGTTGGGCAGGTTGTTCTCTTCGCCCGCGGCGCTGGCATACACTATCTTTGGAGCCGTAGACATCTGATCGTTGGCGGTGCCGTACCACTTGCCTGCCCCGCTCGTCCAGCCGGTCCAGTAGAAATTGCTGTTTGGGATGATGTAGTTGGCCGAGTTGAACGGGGAATCGTTGCTGAGCTTAAGGTACCAGGGTTTTCCGCTGTTGGTCTTGGCCACAACATTTACCGCGGATGCGGGGATGTTCCACTTTGTCTCCCCGGGCCTCATCCTGCCAAAGTCTATAACGCCCTGGTCTATGCTCAGCTCAAAGACCGAGGTTACAGTGACCGTAAAAGTCGTCTGCTGTGTTGCGCTAAGCGCCCACGATGTTCCTGCCAAAAAGATAACTACCGCCGATCCCGCTAACAGTTTTTTTATCATTCCTCTTCTCCTTTTCCTTGCTGTTTTTTATTCCGTCATAGTGTAACGGATCACCGTAGTGTAAGACCCTCCCAGAGGGGCGGGGTCGCTGGGCACCTGGAGCGAGTATTTGAACTGTATCTCTGTCCCTTCCGGAAGATTGCTGTTGTCATTGAGTGTGGAACTTCTTCCCGAGGAATAAACCAGTTCGTCCGAAGTGGCAAAATCTATATAACCCTCGGCCGGTTTATGCCTAAGTCCGCTGCTCAGGTCCTGATAAGGAGAGGCCGCGTTGCCCGCGTAGGTGGACATCCATCTCAGGTTAGAGAGCGGTATGCTGTCATGTGAAGAAGAAAGCGGCCCGTCGGCCCTGATCATTACCTGCCAGGGGTTGCCGGTGTTGGATTTGCACACGGCACGGTTGGCGTATCCTGCCCCCGACGGGACCTCTTTCCATTCTCCGTATCTTACAGATCCAAAATCTACCGAATATGGATCAAGATTGAGGCTGAACACCGAAGGCACCGTTACCGATACCGAAAGGTCCCCGGAACTGGAAGCCGCGCTCAGGTCCCCGGTAAAGGACGCTGTTATCATTATAATGATCGCTCCAGCAAGGAGCAGTTTTTTCTGCGCAACTCCCATTCAAGCCTCTTTCTTTTTGGTCCTCTATTCTTCGTCGTCTATCATCGAGATCAGCTTGACATTGTCTATGTTCATGTTGGTCTCGCCGTCAGCCGAATTTGCCAGTACCACCATCTGTATCTGAAGCAGTCCTCCGGAGCCGTTCAACTGGTTAAAGTTCCTTTTCCCGTCGCCTCTCTTGGGGTTCGTAAGCGCGAAATTAGAGAACGGGATGTAAACCTTTTTCCAGCCCCTCCAGTCAACGTTCTGCTCATATGCCCAGATGTCGTCCTTAAGCGGGATCCAGTTCTTGTCGTACTTGGTCTCCCACGAGCCTTTGTCGTCGTCATACAGCTCTATCTTGAGCTTTCCGCTGCCCGCTCCGTTGCCCCAGATGCACATCTCGAGCCCGGTAAATGAAGAAGCGTCCAGCCCCACATAGGTGCCGATGCCTCCGCAGTACCAGTCTTTGGCGTTGCCCTTGATGTTAAGTGAGTACTTTCCGCAGGACTTGGCCAGAGCGTCCCCGGGCCTTGCCGGCGGGTTTTTTACTACCGTCCTGGTCACCCTGTCAAACACCCACCATTCCGGGTTCTTGAGGTCCAGGTTGTTCTCAAAGTTGTCCACCAGTTTTGACAGCCCAGCGGCATAGGCAGGAGCAAGAGCCAAAAACACAAACAGCACAATAACGCCTATACATGTTTTCTTGATCATTGTATCCCTCACCTCCTCGCTGCTTAAGACTATATCACCGCCATTTTTGAGCGTCAAGGCAAGCGACGCTTATTGTATTATCGCAGATGTTTTGCGTGAATTTCACTTTAATGGGATGCCGAGGGCAAAACAACATTATCAAGGAAATAAGATGTTTCGGCTACAGCCGCTTTATACGCGGTCTCATAGGAAGCGCTGTCCGCCACTGTCCAATCGCGCTCCTTGGTGATGTTGAACCAGTTAAACAGCTTGATGCCGGAATAATTCGACTTTATCTTTGAGAAGGCATCTGTTATCCACGCGGCTTTGTCCCCTCCGTCAGGAGCGCTGGCAAATTCCCCTATCATCACCGGTTTTAAAGGATAGCTCGACCTTATCTGTGAATAAACCGAAGAAAAGATCTGGTCAAATGTCTGCCAGGCAGAACCTCCCCAGTTATAGCCGTCAATTCCTATCCAGTCCACATAGGCATCACCGGGATAATAATTGCCTATAGAGTTCCAGGTTTCGTCCGGAACACTTTCCGAAATAACGCTCCAAACCCAGGTAACATTTAGGACCCCGGCCGCGTTGAACAAGCCGTGGACATGCTTCCAGGCCGCGATGTATTTTGCAGGGGCTTCGGACAAGCCGTTGTGAGCTCCGTCCCAGGGGTACCAGTTGCCGTTCATTTCGTGGGCAAACCGCAGGAAAAAAGGATGCCCAAATGCCTTGGCATCCAGAGCCCACTTGGAGATATATGCGTCAAATTCGCCGTCTGCGATCTTTTGAAGGGTATAATCGCTGTCGGGAACGCTTCCCTTCCAGGGCTCCCAGGTTATACAGGGGACGCTGCCCCTTGCCCATACCTGGCTGCATTCAAGGCTTGGGAAATCCTGGGCAAAGCTCTTGAACCACATTACCACGGCCAGTTTTCTGCCGGTGGCGCTTTCAAATCCCGAGATATAATCGTTGCCGTTCGTAAAGGCCCCGGTATAGCAGCCGGTAAAGTCTCCGCTGAACTTTTGAGGGACTGGATCGTCCCCGCCACCCCCTCCTCCGGTCTGCTCTATCCTGGCGCAGCCCAGGGACAAGGCCAGAAGCAGGCACAGAACAGCAGCCTTATAGTTTATTTTACGAACTCCAGTTCTCCCCAGACTCCCGGGTCCTTATAGAAAAGAAAGTCTCCGTTCCATACCATCTGGACCTGTCTGCCTGTACTTGAATCCGCATCGTCCAACGCGCAGTCAAAACCTATTTTTGCTCCGTTCCTGGGCTTAAAGTCGCCAAGGTTGCTCCATGGGATGCTAGCCTCTATTATATAGCCTTTGGCCCTGGGCTTGACAAAGATCTTTGCCCCTTCGGCAGGAGAATTGTTCTTCCATATCCAGATCGAAGCAGGAACGTTCTTGTTGTTGCCGGCAGAAACGCCTATCTGAAAATCCTGTGTTTCCATATTGGCCCTGTTCTTGTCAAGGCCTTCTCTGGCGCCCAGCACTATCTCTACCGCATCCCCGTTCCAGATGTCCCCGTTCTTTTTCGAATTGTTGAACGGTTTATCGTCGTTTATGTCCGCGGCAAAATAAAGGTTCTTTTCGTCCCACTTTAGGTAGACCCTGCCCGACAGATCCTGGGGGCCTTTCCATAGAGCGCTGCCCTCATGCACCTGGCTTGCCTTGTTTATAACGACAGAGTCGCAGTCCATCCATTTGGACAGATTGCCGTTAAGTACGGGTGCTTCGTCGGCATAAACCGCTTTAGCCTTCTGCTTCTTTACGGTAGCTGTATGTGTTCCTACTTCCATATACCCGGACAAAGAGGAAGCAAAATACGGGTTATTAATGAGCGTCTTGAATGCCGCAAGGGTTGCCGGGGTCGATTCTATCCTCCAGTCAGTTTCTTTAAGTTCGTCAAACCAGTTCACCGCTTTGATATAGGGCATCTTTTTTAATTCATCCCCTATTTCCAGTATCCATTTGGCTTTGTCCCCGCCTTTGGAGGCGCTGCCGAACTCGGCTATCATAATGGGCTTGGAAGGATGTTTTCTCCAGAGGCTGCGGGCCACATCCCTGAAAAGCTCTTTAAAGCTGAGCCATCTGCTCCACTCGCGGCTTGTTCCCCAGTTATAGCCGTCAAGCCCTATCCAATCCACATAATCGTCGCCGGGATAGGCTTTATCTATTTCGTTCCACGGCTCCTGCGGCCACGATTCGTTCATCGGGCACCAGACAAATTTCGCGTTCCTAGCGCCCTCTCTCTTAAAGATGTTGACCACTCTTCTATAGGCTTCCACATATTTTTTGGGGTTGCGCCGGTTGTTGACCGTGCACCAGGGGTATCCTTCTATATTGAATTCATGCCCCCACCTCAAAAAGACGGGCTTGCCCCAGGCCTTAATGTCTTTTGCCCACTCTTTTATGTGCGAGTCCCATTCTCCCGCTATGATGTTGTCCAGTTTGATCCTTTCCTTATCGCTCCACAGCCACGGCTCCCACACTATGTGGGGGATAGCCCCGCTCTTTATGGCCCTGTCGGCAAGGTCCGGGTTAAAAAGGCTGCTCCAGTCCTGGTACCACATAACGGAAGTAAAGGTCTTTCCTGTCTTTTTCTCGAGCGCTTTTACAACTCCCATGTTGGCAGGAGCACCCTCTTGGAAAATACCAAAATAGACCTGATCTCCCGCTCCGGTAGCAGTGCTTCCCATCCCAAAGCAGACCCCGGAAACCGAAATCCCCAGTATCATCACGGCCAGAAGGATCTTTTTCATCATTGCTCCCTTTCTTTTTCCGCCCCGTCATTTTTTTGGCGGATCTTTATCCCTTTACCGCTCCGGCGGTAAGGCCTTTTACTATGTGCTTTTGCAGCATAAAGAACAGTATCATGACCGGGATGGTGGCAACGGTGGCCGCGGCCATCATAAGGTCAAAACGGTTCTGATAATTTCCCACGAACAGCCTGATCCCGACCGGGATAGTCATTGTGTCGGCGCCTGTAAGCACCCAGGCGAACATAAGTTCGTCCCACGCGTTAAGAAAAACATAGATACCCGTGGCAATGATGCCGGGAAGGGCCAAAGGCAGGGCAATATACCAGAATACCTGGAACGGTGAACAGCCGTCTATCCTTGCGGCCTCTTCAAGCTCCACCGGAATGGCGGCAAAAAACCCCCTAAGTATCCAGATCGAGAACGGGGTAAAGAAAGCGGTATAGATAAGTATCAGTCCGACATAGGAACCCTTTAGAGCGATCCCCGTCAAAAGCGCGAACTGTACGAACATTATATATATTGGTATTAAATACATTATAGAAGGGATCATCTGGGTCGCAAGAACCCCTATGCTGAAGAATTTGCTGCCGGGAAAGTCGAATCTGGCCAGCGCGTAGGCGGCCAGCGTGGCAAAGATCATGGCAAGGACCATTGTTATGCCGCAGATAAAAAAGGAGTTCTTAAGATAGAGGGCAAAGTTTATGTTTTTCCAAAGGTCGACATAGTTCCTCCAACGCACCAGGATATGCCCCTGGGGGACAAGAAAAGAGCCCTTTACCTGCCCCAGCGATTCATCAACAAGAGAGACCCTGCCCGCCGTGGTGCCCAGATAAAGCCCTTTTTCCGTCTTGAGTATGGAGAACACATCCGAGTTGATAAACCCTTTTTCGCGTGAACCCCGGGCAGGAGCAAACAGAGCCTCGTAGTTTTTGACATTGCCGAAGTTCCTGTCTACTACGGAAAGCCCCAGATTACTCTGGACATAGATGGAGCCGCCCTGATAAAAAGCCTTGTTTATCCTGTTAGAAAGCAACCCATTTGTTGTATCGTATTTTTTGACCGCCCTAAGGGTGGTGGTGGAAAATTCGTAAAGACCGCTCAGGGTGGATATGAGCAGGGTCCCGCTGCCCGAAGAAAGATGCCTGATCTCATTAGCATCTATTCCGGCCTGAGCAAAAGCAACGGCTGCCGATGCCCTGCCGGTAGAAAGGTCTATCCTGATGAGTCCTTTGTTTGTCCCTGCCCAGAGCGTAGAACCGTCCTTTATAAGGGAAGATACCTGGAACGGGGATAAAGCCTTTGACAGCTCCAGTTCCCTGGTAAATTTGCCGCTTTCTTTGTCAAACTCCAGTATCTTTTCTATTCCCCTCTGTTCATAAGCGAGCCAGAGCCTGTGGCTGTCACTGGCAAGCGAAGTTGAAACAACTTTATTTACATCGATACCTTCCAGTTTTGGATCGAACGACTTTCTGCGGGAAAGGTCCTGAGTTGATATTCTGACAAGCCCCTTGTCGGCCGTAAGCGCCCACAGGTCCTGCCCGTCGGCAAGATAATTGGTCGCCAGGGACTTTACCGATATATGCTGAAGTATCCTGCCGGAGCCCTGATCGTATTTTGAAATGCCCCCGTCAGAAGTAAGCAGGTACAGTTTGTCTTTTGCAATAGCCATAGAAATAACATCATTGCTTGCCCTGCCAAAAGGTATCCTGCCAAGCAGTATCTCGGTGTTGTTCTTGAAAGAGGAAAAAACCATCCAGGCTATCGGGAAAAGGGTGACAATGAGAAAGGCCACCATTATCACATCGATGGTCCTTTTTACTATCCTCTGCTTAATGTAATAGGGAATTCGTATCATTTACATCATCTCTTCGGACTTTTTATAGAACTTGAACCAGACATTTACTATGGCTATCATGACTATCATAAGCAGGACCGAGGCCGCCGCTCCCGTGCCAAACGACCACAGCTGGAACGTGTTCCTGAAGATGTTGGTCATCATCAGGTCGCCCCACTCCCCGGGATACCCCGCGCCAAAGCCGAACATCATTATGACTATGTTAAAGGAATAGGTGTTGGAGATAAGGCTGAAGAGTATCAAGATGGCCCAGACCGGGGTAAGCATTGGGAAGGTTATCTTCCAGAACTTTTTCCATCCCGAGGCCCCGTCTATCTCCGCCGCCTCGTAAAGCTCATCCGGTATAGACTGCATCCCGGCAAGGAGCATAAGCATGGAAAGCGGCCAAAACCTCCAGATGGTGGGGATCATTATGGCCCACAGCGTGTTGGAGCCCAAAAGCCAGAACGGCTTGTCCGGCAGTATATGCAGCCAGTCCACCAGGAACATGTTGATGATCCCGATCTCCTTTTGCCACATGAACGCCCACAAAAGACCCACAACATAGGTCGGCACCACCCAGGGGAACAGATATAGGGCTCTTACAACATTCTTTCCTCGGAACTTGCGGTTCACCATCAGCGCCACCAGCATCCCCACTCCTATGGTCCCGACAGTTACCACAAGCGTATAGATGACCGTGTTCCTGATAGACTCGAACAACCCGATGTGGATGGGGCTGTTCATATTAAATAGAATGTCTACATAATTTTTGAACCCTACGAACGGGGCAAGAAGGTACTGTGAGATGGTGAACTGGTTAAGGTCAAGAAAGGACATGTAAAAGGCCTGGACAACAGGAAAGATATGGAGCGAAACCATGGCAAGAAAGGTCGGAAGGACAAACCAGTAGGCGAACCTGTATTTTTTTATCTGTGCCAGCAAGTCTTTGAACACAATAGCACTCCCGGGAAGACCTTCATTTTGATCTTAAGTTCCTGCAGGAATTTCAAAAGCATTCGGCCACAAAGCGGCCTTCTTACTCTATTGTAATTGAATATACATTATCCGCAGAGCGTTTGCAACCTGGGTAGGGCGC
>CAYUCV010000036.1:0-10852 GCA_964443545.1 uncultured bacterium | reverse complement strand
GTCCGCAGATACGGACATCTTTGCCGATGTGCCCGCAAGCCACTGGGCTGCCGCATATCTTAGCGAGGCGAAGCAATACGGATGGATATTGGGCTATCCTGACGGCACATTCAAGCCGATGAACCCGGTGACAAGGTCCGAGGCAGATATGATCCTATACAGGATGAAGGTTGGCGAAAAAATAGACGACCTTACCAGGGCAGGGGTCGCAAAGCTGATAGTCAAGATGCTGGGAAGCCCAGAGAACTAACTACTCGAGACCGGAAACTTTTTTTCTAAAGATCTTTTTAGCGGAAACGATCTTTTTGTCTTTCAGCATCTTCTCTTTGGAGCGCCGCGACCTTCTTCTCTTTTGTCTTCTTATCTTTTCAAACTTCTGCTGCTGTGCCGATCGTTTGCCCAGGACCATATTCTCGATCTTTTGCTGCAAAAGCCTTCTGGCAAGAGCGCGGTTAAGCGCCTGGGACCTTTCTCTTCCGCATTTAACCTCGATACCTGTCGGAATGTGCTTTAGGTAAACGGCGGTGGATACTTTATTGACATTCTGTCCGCCGGGACCCGAAGAGCGGATAAACTTTTCGATCAGATCGGACTCTTTTAAAAATGCCATATTTTCATTATATAATAGAAAACCCTTTATTGAAGCCCCTCTCTCTTTTTGCTATAATCCAGATACACTGGCACGATTAAGTTTGCGTTGGCTTGCACCGAGCGAGCGCAGCGAGTCGAGGTGCGGGAGTAGTTCAGTGGTAGAACGTCTCCTTGCCAAGGAGAAGGTCGAGGGTTCGAGCCCCTTCTCCCGCTTTTTTTATAAAGGAGAGGCTTTTGAAAATCGTCAAGCAGGAAAAGAACGGCAGCAGGGTATCACTTGAGTTCGAGGTGAATTATAAAGAATATCTGCAGGCGGTTGACAAAGTCTATAAGGAGGCCGCCCGCAGCGTAAAGATACCCGGGTTCAGGCCCGGCAAGGCCCCCAAGTCGATGCTGGAGAAGCAGTTCGACAAGAACGCGATCAACGACAGGGCCGCGGATTTCATAATGCAGGAAGCATATCCCGCTATCCTCAAGGAAACAGGACTCCGTCCTGTGGACTATCCTTCTTACAAGGTCATTTCTGTCAAGGAAGAAGAGTCCTGCCTTTTAGGCGTGGAAGTGGATGTTGAGCCGGAAGTTACACTTGGCAAGTATAAAGGGCTTAAGGCGGAGAAGAAAGAGCGGGCGATCGAGGAGAAAGACCTTGATGCGTATATCAAGTCTATTCTTGAGCAAAGCGCCCAGTTGAAAGAGGTGAGTGACAGGGCAGCCCGGGAAGGCGATATAGCCGAACTTGACATAGAAGGCTCCTGTGAGGGAAAGCAGGAAGAAGACCTAAGCCAGAGGTCCCTGCCCATACTTTTGGGCGACAACCGGATAGCTCCTGATTTTGACAAGAACATTTACGAAATGGAAATAGGCTCTTCCAAAGAGTTCTCCGTTGACCTGCCGCAGGACTATTTTATTTTCAGGTTCGCCGGCAAGAAGGCGGATTTTAAAGTATCACTCAACAAGCTCATCGAACGGGATCTGCCTGAGTTCAATGACGAATATGTTTCCAAGATAAGTTCTTTTAAGACCGTGGAAGAATACCGGAGCGACCTGCGCAGGAGATTTGAGGAGTCCGCAAGATTGGAAGAAGAAGCAAGACTTAAAGATTCTCTGCTTGAGGCCGTTTCCCTGGAAAGTAAGGTCGATATCCCGCGCTCCATAGTGGAGAGGGAGATCGATTCTATGGCTGATGAGACCAGGGCCAATCTTGAAAGGTCCGGGCTTACGCTCGAAGGCTATCTGGCCAGCCGAAAGACAGACATGGCCGGTTTCAGGTCGCAGCTTTTTCAGGGGGCTTCCTCAAGGGCCAAGGCCAAACTGGTGCTTAGAGCGATAGCCAAGGCCGAAGGAGTGGAGGCCGCAGAAGAAGAACTTCAGAAAGAAATAGAGGCCGCCGCCCTTGAATCCGGAGCCCAGGTGCAGGACTATAGCTCCAACCCCGCTGTAAGGGATTATATCAAAGACCATCTGCTTAGAAGAAAAGCTATGGACATTATAGTCAGGGATGCTAAGATAAAATAGCCTCGAAAGGAGCAAGTCATGACGGTCCTTCCAATGGTCATAGAGCAGACCTCAAAAGGCGAGAGAGCCTACGACATCTATTCCAGGCTTCTTAAAGAGAGGATCATCTTTATCGGAGGGGGCATAGACGACGATATTGCCAACCTGATAATCGCCCAGATACTGTTCCTTCAGGCAGAGGACAGGGACAAAGAGGCTTACATATACATAAACTCTCCCGGAGGGGTCGTGACAGCCGGGCTTGCGATCTATGACACCATGCAGTATGTGCAGATGCCGATATCTACCATCTGCGTGGGCCAGGCGGCCAGCATGGGCGCTCTGCTTCTAGCGGCTGGCAACAAAGGAAAAAGATTCGCGCTCCCTAATTCAAGGATGCTTATTCACCAGCCGCTTGGGGGAGCACAGGGACAGGCGACCGATATTGAGATACAGGCGCAGGAAATACTCAAGATAAAAGGCCTTCTCAATTCTATCCTGGCCAAACATACCGGCCAGAGCATAGAAAAGATCGCAAAAGATACCGACAGGGACTTCTACATGTCCCCGGTAGAGGCTGTCAAGTACGGCCTGATAGACGAAGTCCTTGAAGCGGGCAAAATGAAAAAACCGGCTGATACCGCAAAAGGCAAAAAATAATGGAAAAGGCCGAAAAAACCTCTCCAGCCAAGTCCCCGGTAGAGTGGAAGGACGAACTTCCTCTGATCCCGCTCCGGAACATGGTGGTCTTTCCACAGATGATAGTCCCTCTCTTTATAGGCCGCAGCAAATCCGTAAAGGCTCTCGAGGACACGATAGAAAAAGAGCGACTTATTGTGTTTGCCTCGCAGAGGTCCGAAGATGTAGAAGAGCCCTCTCCCAAGGATATCTGCTCCATCGGCACTCTGGCAGAAGTTGTCCAGATGGTGGCCCTTCCGGACGGTACAACAAAGGTGCTTGTAGAAGGGGTGGCAAGGGTAAAGATAGAGGATTTTACACAGGACGACCCTTATTACAAGGTCAAGATCTCGCGCCTGCCGGAAGAAGCTGATGTTTCTGTCGAGATCGAGGCTCTGGTCCGCGTGGTGATAAAGAACTTTGAGAACTATGTCAAGCTGAACAAGAGAATACCTTCTGAAACCTTGATGTCCATAATCAATGTGGAAAACCCCGGGCGCCTTGCGGACCTGGTGGCATCATACCTTACGCTCAAAGTCGAAGAAAAGCAGCAGATCCTTGAAGCTATCCCGGTGATCAAGAGATTGAAAAAGCTCTCCGAGATGTTAACAAAGGAGATAGAGGTACTTGAGGTAGAGAAAAAACTGCAGGGCAAGGTAAAGAAACAGATAGACAGGGTCCAGAAAGAATATTACCTAAAAGAAAAACTTAAGGCGATCCAGGACGAACTGGGGGTTGAGGACGAGGACGCCTCGCCCGAGATAGGGGAGTACAGGAAAAAGCTGGAAGCCGCAAAACTGCCGGACGAGGTAAAAGAAAAGGCCAAAAAAGAACTCGAGAGGCTTTCCAAGATGCCCTCTATGGTGGCGGAGGCAACTGTTATCCGCACATACCTTGACTGGATAATAGACCTGCCGTGGAAGAAGAAGACAAAAAGTAAGATCGATATTGCTGAAGTGGAAAAGATACTTAACGAAGATCATTTTGGACTCGACAAGGTAAAAGAGAGGATCCTCGAATATTTTGCTGTGCTGGAGCGTACAGGAAAGATGGCCGGCACCATTCTTTGTCTTGCGGGGCCTCCGGGTGTCGGCAAGACATCCGTGGGAAAATCAATTGCAAGGGCCATAGGAAGAAAGTTCGCGCGTATTTCTCTTGGCGGTGTAAGGGATGAGGCCGAGATAAGGGGACACCGCAGGACCTATGTGGGCTCCATGCCGGGCAGGATAATCCAGTCCGTCGCAAAGGTAAAGGTTAATAACCCAGTTTTTCTTCTGGACGAAATTGACAAACTTGGCAATGATTTCAGGGGAGACCCTGCCGCAGCTCTGCTGGAAGTGCTTGATCCGGAGCAGAACAAGGAATTTTCCGACCACTATCTTGAAGTGGCCTTTGACCTGTCCGATGTGTTCTTTATTACCACGGCAAACACTATAGAGCCCATCCCCAGGCCGCTGCGCGACAGGATGGAGATCATAGAGATGAGCGGCTATACCGAAGAGGAAAAACTCGGCATAGCCAAGGCCCATCTGCTTCCCAAAGCCCTGGAAAAGCACGGCCTTTCTAAAGACCTGATCAGCTTTGAGGACAAAACCCTTCTTAAGATAATACGCGAGTATACAAGGGAAGCCGGTGTCAGGAACCTGGAAAGGTCGATCGATACGGTCCTGCGCAAAGCCGCAACTGCCATGGTCAAGAGTAAAAAGGACGAAGCAAAACATTTAAAACCGGAGGACCTCAAGGAATATCTGGGGCCGTCAAGGCATTCTTTTGGGATCGCGGAAGAAAAGGACCAGATAGGAGCGGTGACCGGACTGGTTTGGACCGAGGTGGGAGGGGACACTATTCCGATCGAGGTCACCGTGATGAACGGCAAGGGCAGCCTAACTCTTACGGGCATGCTGGGCGATGTGATGCAGGAGAGCGCAAAAGCCGCCATGAGCTTTGTGCGGTCCAGGGCAAGCGCTCTGGGGCTTGAAGAGAACTTTTATAGAAAAGTTGACATACATGTGCATGTGCCGGAAGGCGCGGTTCCCAAGGACGGCCCGTCGGCAGGTATTACCATGGCAACCGCGCTTACTTCGGCCCTAACCGGTATCCCAGTCAAAAGAGAAGTTGCCATGACAGGGGAGATAACTCTGCGCGGCAGGGTCCTTCCGATAGGCGGCCTTAAAGAAAAACTTCTGGCGGCAAAAAGAGCCGGGATAAAAACCGTGGTTTTTCCTCGCGAGAACACCAAAGACCTTGAAGAAATAAAGAAGCAGTTCAAAGGCGACCTTAAGATGGAATTTGTCCCTGCAAAGCACATGGACGATGTGCTTAAAACTGCTCTGACCAAAGTCCCGAAAGGGATGCTGGAGCACAAGAAGGACAAGGTAGGGAGCGAGCTAAACATCTCTTTTGAGAGCGACAAGGAAGAAGAAAAACCGTCAAAGGCAAAAAGACACGAAAGCGACCCTCCTTCGGTCCACGGCCAGATGCTGGCCTGAAAGGTTGTTAAGCCGACAGGATCTGTTCGTTTTTTTTCGGGGTCTGGAACAGTTCTTCAAGTTCATTGTTCTCAAGTTTAATCATGGAATCACAGATGTCCACCAGGCTTTTTCCGTAAGGCCCGGCGGCGATTTCATCCCGGATCTCTGCATAAAATTGGTTCCTGAAAGTCGATTCATAAGTCCCAATCCTAATTTCAAGCGCCTTGAGCTGCGGAATCCCGGCTACGGACGCCTCGCAGGCCAGCATAATTGATTCAAGCATGAGGTTTTGTCTGTCAGGAGAAAGGCCCGCAAGTTTTTCTTTTACTTTAGGATCTGCCAGATACCCGCGCATTGCTTCTTCAACTAGTGCTGCCTTTGTGGCAGAGTAGGTTTGGACCATTGCTATGTATTGTTTGTCAGTTTTGAGCAATGCTGACCTGACCTTGTCCTGGATCTGCCTAAGCTCTAAGCCTGCGGCCTGGACAAGGGAAATTCCAATTTCCTTATCAGACATTTTTGCCAGATCTGCAGCAGATTTTTCGCAGCGGCTTAAAGCTTCTTGTTTTTCAGGACTGTCGGGCATGGTCTGCAGCATTTTTATCTGACCGTCAATCATTTTTTTGTAGATTGCTCTTCCCAGTTCCGGTATCGGTCTGGTGTTCTCACACATTTTTCTGTAAGCGGCAAGAGCCTCAGGTTTTTCAGCAAGAAATGATTCTGTCGCGCTCTTTTCGTCCAGACTTACAACCCATAACCTGCTTGACATAAGACCTTCCAGTCCTTTTAAGAGACAGACAGCCTCATTTTCGGTCAGTCCCCCTGCAGCAGCCATCTGCCTTGTCTGTCCCTTTTCGATCATCTTTCTGTCGATCCCCATTTTTCCAAGGGCCCCGGCTATGGCTTCCTCATCATTGTAGGAAAATACAAAAGCAGAAATAACGGTATCCCTGCCGGAAACTTTTGCCATTTCCTGCGCCCTGAAAGTATCCTGGGCGGTATATATTTCCGCAAACAATTTATCTTTAGAAAACAACTCTGCCAGGGCTTCTTTGTAGACCGCCATTTCTTTTACGGCCAGTTCCATATTATAATAGGCTTTTTGCACGTCTGCGGAAAACAGCGCTGCTTCGGGTGCTGCCCCGTCTTCCAAGGCCTTCTTTATGGCTTCCTTAACCGGGCTCATCAACAATTCACGTTCCTCCTTGGTCAAAGCAGAAAATACAAAGTTGAACAGCTGGATGCGTTTTTCCGATACAATTCTTGCTGTGTCGGGGGATGCAAGATGCCTCTGGTATATCTCTTTTGTCTTGGGATAGGCTTCAAGCTTTTTAAGGATTTCTCCGGAGACAAAGGAGTCTAATTCTTCCGAGCTCTTATAATTTCTGAGATCAGTGCTTTTCGTTATTTCCTGTGTTATCTTTGCGATTATGCGGTAGTCTTCTGCGGGGATACCTTCATAATATGCGGCCCTGTCAATGTTATTCTGGGACAGGTCAAATATTTCAGGTCTCCATTCGTTTGGTGCGATAACTGGCGGGCAGCTTTCGAGCTGTCTTTGCGAATCCTGAACAGACCCCGGGGTGCGCTCCAAAACTTTGGTCCTTGGTCCGGATGTTGCCGCTGACGGTCCGCCGATCTGCTGAGTTTGCTCTAAGCCCATTTTATGTTCCCCCTCTTATAAATTTTTAGCCCAGACCCCCCTACACATAATTATCGTTAAATTTGGCGCTAAATCTCATTTTTGCGGCTGATAACGGACGCGGTGCAGCGGTTTATGAAGAAAATGTAATATATATAACTATGTTATAATTTTCATATGGCTTATAAAGACACATTAAACCTTCCCCAGACGGATTTCCCCATCAAGTATGACCACAAGACCAGGGAGCCGGAGATATTGGCCCTATGGGAAGCCCTTCGACTCGCTTGCCTCGACTCCGCTTACCACAAGCCTCTCGCTCAGGGTAAGGGTCAAGAAGCAAGGAAGAAGTTCATTCTTCATGACGGGCCGCCGTATCCCAACGGGGACATTCACTTAGGTCATGCGCTCAATAAGATCCTCAAGGACATAGTTGTTAAGTACAAGACGATGCGCGGGTTTGATTCGCCTTTTGTCCCCGGCTGGGACTGCCACGGGCTTCCGATAGAAACGCAGCTTTTGAAAGAGCTTTCTGTCAGAAGATCGACCCTGTCCACTATAGAGTTCCGCCAAAAGTGCAGGGAGTACGCTCTCAAATATGTGGAACTTCAGAAAAAGGAGTTCAAAAGGCTGGGGATCCGTGCCGAGTGGGACAACCCTTATCTTACGCTTAACCCAGGGTATGAAGCCGGCGTCGTGGAACTGTTCGGAAAACTGGCGGACAAAGGCTATGTCTACAAGGCTCTTAAGCCGATCCACTGGTGCCCCAATTGCGAGACCGCCCTGGCAGAGGCCGAAATAGAATATGAGGAGGATAATTCCCACGCTATCTTTGTCAAGTTCGACAAATTCGTTATCTGGACCACGACCCCGTGGACGCTTCCGTCCAATGTGGCAATTGCGGTGCATCCGGAGTACGAATACAGCGAGATCAAGTCTGGCGGCAGCAACTATATCGTGGCATCGCAGCTGCTTGAGTCCGCTGCAAAAAAGATGGGTTGGAGCAGTTATGAAGTTGTCAAAAAGTACAAAGGCTCGGAGCTGGAAGGGATCGTCTGCAGGCATCCGTTCATTGACAGAGATTCAAAAGTGGTCCTTGACCAGTTTGTTACTCTGGAAACAGGGACAGGCTGCGTGCATATAGCTCCGGGGCACGGGGACGAAGACTACAAGGTGGGGCTCAAATACAAACTTCCTATTATTATGCCGGTCGATGAAAAAGGGCGCTTTACCGAAGAAGTCCCTCAATTTGCAGGGGTAAGTGTTTGGAAGGCCAATCAGCCGATAATAGACCTGCTTGGTGAAAGAGGCGCTCTGCTTGGAAGCGAAACGCTCAAGCACCCGTATCCGCACTGCTGGAGATGCAAAAAGCCTGTCATCTTCCGCGCAACAGAGCAGTGGTTCATCTCTGTGGACCATGACCGCCTAAGGGACCGCGTGCTTGAGCAGATAAAAAAGATCACCTGGATCCCCGGCTGGGGGCAGAACAGGATAAGGGCAATGGTAGAATCCCGGCCGGACTGGTGCATCTCTAGACAGAGGTCCTGGGGGATCCCGATACCGGCCTTTTACTGCAAGGGCTGCGGCTCGCCAAATTTTAAGGGGATTTTTAACAAGGCGGCGGCAGAACTGATGAAAAAGCTGGGCAGCGATGCCTGGTTCGATAAAAGCCCCGAAGAGATCCTTCCCAAAGGGACCAAATGCGAAAAATGCGGCGGCAGCGACTTCACAAAAGAGACGGACATAATGGATGTATGGCTGGAATCAGGATCCTCCCATTATTCCGTCTTAAAGGGTTCTAAAGAACTTTCCTGGCCTGCGGACCTTTATCTGGAGGGCTCCGATCAGCACAGGGGCTGGTTCCAGACATCGATACTTACCTCGGTGGCCGGTTTTAAGGAGTCTGCATTTAAGTCTGTCCTTACCCACGGCTTTACGATAGATGAAAAAGGTAAAAAGATGAGCAAATCTCTGGGCAATGTAGTTGATCCCCAGAAAGTGGTGGATGAGTACGGCGCGGATGTCCTGCGCCTGTGGGTGGCCTCGACCGATTTCCGCAATGACATGGCTGTTTCAAAGAACATCCTCAAGCAGATAAACGAGGGGTTCAAAAAGATCAGGAATACCTGCAGGTTCCTTTTGAGCAACCTTCCGCCTCATCCGGTATCAGACAAGGTAGAACTGACCCAACTGGACAGATACGCTCTGCTGCGTCTGGCACAGGTAATAAAAAGGGTGGAGAAAGCCTATGAGGAATTTGATCTCCACAGCGTTTACCATACCCTCTACGATTACTGCGTCAGCGACCTGTCAACCTTTTATCTTGATATCGTAAAGGACCGGCTCTACTGCGACGGCAAGGATTCCAAGAGAAGGATCTCCTGCCAGTATGTGTTGGAAAAGATCCTGGCTTCCATGGTGTCCATGATGTTCCCGGTCCTAAGCTTTACCGCGCAGGACCTTCTTCTTGCCCGCGGTAAAGACGGCACAGCCCCGGTGTTCCCGGAGGTTGAGCCCGGCTGGCTTGATGCAGCGCTTGAAGAAAGATGGGAAAAGATACTGGAAGTGCGCGCAAAGGCCTACAAAGAAGTGGAAGAACTTAGAGCTCAGAAAAAAGTCAGCCAGTTCCTTCAATGCGATATAATAGTGTCAGGTACAGAAAAGGATCTGCGGCCGCTGAGGGATGTTGAAGCGGAACTCACGGACATATTCCTGGTTTCTTCCGTGGTGCTTAAAGAAGGGGAGAGCTTTTCAGTTGCCGCTGTACCGACCCAGAGCAAAAAATGCCAGAGGTGCTGGCGTTATGTGGCCGGGGTCAAAGAAGATAGTATTTGCATCAGATGCGAAGAGGCAGTTAAATAGGAGGATAATGAATGCCGGACTACAAGGTAAAGGATATAGGATTGGCTGATTTTGGAAGACGGGAGGTAGAAATAGCCGAGCAGGAAATGCCCGGTCTGATGTCTATCCGCAAGGAGTACGCGCCAAAAAAGCCGCTAAAAGGCGTGCGCATAATGGGGTCGCTCCACATGACAATTCAGACAGCCGTTTTGATAGAGACCCTGACGGCTCTCGGCGCGGATGTTAGATGGGCAAGCTGTAATATCTTTTCAACGCAGGATCATGCGGCTGCGGCAGTTGCAAAGGATGGGGTCCCGGTGTTTGCCTGGAAAGGGGAGACGCTCGAAGAATTCTGGTGGTGCACTGAAAAAGCGCTGACTTTTCCGGGAAATAAAGGACCGCAGCTTATTGTGGATGACGGCGGGGATGCCACGCTTATGATGCACATGGGATTTGCTGCTGAAAAAAATGCAAAAATTCTTGATAAGACACCCGGGGGAGATGACGAGGCAGAACTTATTAAGCTGTTAAAGAGATCAATAAAAGAAACCCCCTATAAATGGACAAATGCCGTAAAAGAATGGAAGGGGGTGTCAGAGGAGACCACAACGGGGGTCCACAGGCTTTATAAGATGGTAGAAAATGGCGAGCTGTTGGTGCCTGCTATCAATGTTAACGATTCAGTAACCAAATCAAAATTTGATAACCTGTACGGCTGCAGGGAATCCCTGGGCGACGGACTTAAGAGGGCAATGGATGTTATGTTTGCCGGCAAGGTGGCAGTGATTTGCGGATACGGCGATGTCGGGAAAGGTTCCTGCCAGTCTTTGAGAGGGCTTGGGGCACGCGTCATTGTGACGGAGATAGATCCTATCTGCGCGTTGCAGGCGGCTATGGAGGGTTACGAGGTAAAGACTCTTGAAGATACTCTTGGGGCAGCTGACATTTATGTAACTACCACGGGAAACAGGGATGTTATTACAATAGAACACATGAAAAAAATGAAGGACCAGGCTATAGTATGTAATATAGGGCATTTTGACAATGAGATCCAGGTCTCAAAACTGGAAAGTTTTCCGGGTATAAAAAAGGTTAATATCAAGCCGCAGGTGGACAAATATATTTTTCCTGACGG
>CAYUCV010000035.1:2806-11243 GCA_964443545.1 uncultured bacterium | reverse complement strand
CAAACAGGGGGCCATGGAGGCGATACAGCCTCTGGCGGACAGGGGAGATATAAAGATAGTGATGGACCAGTGGATAACGGACTGGCAGCCTTCTGTTGCAATGAACCTGATGGAAGACGCCCTTATCGCAAACAAGAACAAAATAGATGCCGTGCTTGCCCCCAACGACAATACGGCAGGGGGTGTTATTCAGGCTCTTTCGGAGGCGGGCCTGGCGGGCAAAGTCCCCGTTACCGGCCAGGACGCGGAGGTGACCGCGGCAAAGCGCATTGTAAAGGGCACACAGACCATGACCGTCTTTAAGGACCCCAAGATGGAAGTTGTCCCCGCATTTGAGGCGGCGCTGCTGTTTTATCAGGGCAAAACACCTACTGCTGACGCCGTTATGAACAATAAATTCCGCGATGTTGCCTCCATCCTTGTTGATCCGGTGGCCGTTGACAAAAGCAACATTGATAAGATTCTGATAGAAAGCGGGTATATGAAAAGAGAGCAGGTGTACCAATAATGGGAGGGGAAAAGCTGCTTGAAGTGATAGGCGTCTCAAAAAGCTTTCCGGGTGTTGCCGCGCTCGAAGAAGTATCGTTCGATGTCAAAAAGGGCGAGATACACTGCCTGGTCGGAGAGAACGGGGCCGGTAAATCCACCCTGATAAAGATTCTCAGCGGGCTTTATCCCCACGGCTCGTACCGGGGCAAAGCGGTGTTTGACGGAAAAGAAATTAAATTCAACTCCCCCAACGACAGTAGGCTAAGGGGCATTTCTACCATCTATCAGGAACTTCCTCTTGTGGAGCAGCTGGATATTGCGGAGAACATCTCGATGGGCAGCGAGCTCAGCTCTGCCGGCATAATAGACTCCCATGCTTCGTTCAAAAGGGCAAAAGAAGCGCTCAAAGAAGTGGGGCTTGAGGCCTTACCCGATACGCTTGTTCTTAACCTTGGAGTGGGGCAGCAGCAGCTGGTTGCAATAGCCAAGGCGCTTTCGCAAAAAGCAAAGCTGATAATACTGGATGAGCCCACAGCCTCCCTGTCGGAGGAGGATTCTTCCAAACTGATAGCCATAATGAAAGAACTCAAGGCAAAAGGAGTGGCCTCGCTCTACATCTCGCACAGGCTCGGGGAGATCTTTGCGGCCGCGGACAGGGTAACGGTGCTTCGGGACGGAAAGTCGGTAAAAACTTATGAGATAAAAGACCTTACGGAAAAAGAGCTGATCCACTCCATGGTGGGCAGGGAGCTGACCCAGCAATATCCCAGAAAAGTCCGCACAACAGGGGACAGGATACTTTCTGTCGATGGACTTACCGTAAAGAACAGAGAAATGAACAAGATGCTGGACAACATCAGCTTTGAGCTGAAAAAAGGCGAGATACTGGGTTTTACCGGGCTTGTGGGGGCAGGCAGGAGCGAACTTGTCATGAGCCTGTTCGGCCTGTGGGGCAGCATCACTTCGGGAAGCGTGTCCATAGACGGAAAGCCTCTTGCTATTAAGGATGCCGGCACCACCATTGCTTCCGGCATAGGGCTGGTGCCCGAGGACAGAAAACGGCTGGGCCTGGTCTTGATAGAGGATATAAAGAGCAATGTGTCACTGGCCAGCCTCAGGCGCATATCGAGCGCCGGGGTAGTTGACGAAGGAAGGGAAATACTGGATGCCGAGGGCTGCGTAAAAAAACTTAATATAAGAACTCCTTCTATAGAGCAGGAGGCGATGAACCTGAGCGGAGGCAACCAGCAGAAAGTAGTCCTTGGGAAATGGATGATGACATCTCCAAAAGTCCTGGTGTTTGACGAGCCGACCCGCGGTATAGATGTGGGAGCAAAGACGGAGATCTACTCTATAATCAACGATCTCGTGGACCAGGGGATAGGCGTCATCATAATATCATCCGATCTTCCCGAGGTCCTGGGCATTTGCGACAGGATCGTCGTTATGTGCGACGGCACTATAGCGGCGGAGATGCCGTCAGAGGGAGCCACACAGGAAAAGATAATGTACTATGCCACAGGAGGGAAAGGACAATATGGAACAGAAAAACTCTAGGTCCCGGATAATGGAATTGCTGGGCAGGAATGTCCGCAAATATACTATGTTCATGGCCCTTATAGCCATCTGGGCAATCTTTTCTTTTTTGACCAACGGGGTCTTTTTGTCGCCGCTAAACCTTTCTAACCTGCTGTCCCAGACGGTGGTGGTGGCCATGATAGCGGTCGGCATGACGCTCATTCTTGTAACGCGGAACATAGACCTGTCGGTGGGCTCGGTGGCCGCCTGCACGGGGGCTCTTGCGGCTTTTCTCCAGGTAAAACTGGGGTGGGGAACTCCCGAGGCTCTGCTTGCGGCGGTTATTGCGGGGCTGCTTATCGGGATCTGGCACGGCTACTGGATAGGGTACCTAAGCGTTCCCGCTTTTATTGTTACGCTGGCCAGCATGATGATATTTAGGGGGGCGGTGCTCGGCCTTACGGGAGGAGAAACGATCGCGCCCCTTGCGGATTCTTTTGCCAGGCTGGGCGAGCACTATATGTCCAGAGAGATCACCGTTCTTATCGGGCTGTTCTTTGTTGCGCTTTATGTGATATCCGAGCTGCGAGGCAGGAGCCAAAAGCTAAAATACGGGCTGGAGACCCCTCCGCTGGCAAGGCACCTGCTCTGGATAGGTTTTGTTTCTTGCGCTATAGCGGTCTTTTTCGGCTTTCTGGTGCTCAACAGGGGCATCCCGGATTCGGTCCTTCTCCTTATCGTTATCGCTCTTGCCTTTGACTTTGTCGCTCGCAGGACGGTATTTGGCAGGCAGATCTTTGCCATAGGCGGAAATCCCGACGCCGCCATGCTCTCGGGCATTGACGTAAAAAAAAGGACCATGGGGCTTTATGCCGTGTTCGGCATCATAACGGCCATAGCAGGAATAGTGCTTACTGCGCGCCTTGACGCTGCCACGACCTCCGCTGGGCAGGGCATGGAGCTGGATGTTATTGCCGCCACCGTGATAGGCGGAACAAGCCTGATGGGAGGGCAGGGGACGGTGTTCGGTTCCATAATCGGCGCTCTTATCATGGCCAGCCTTGACAACGGCATGAGCCTGATGAACACCAACATCACTTACCAGTATGTAATAAAAGGGCTTATCCTTCTTGCCGCGGTGTGGTTTGACATCTACACCAGAAGCAGGAGCGCCGCCGGAAAATGAGGCCGGGGCGTAAGTTCAAATACTGATCAGAACTTGTAGGCCACGCCTATATTATGATCCGAATTTGCCGCGAATTTATCCGCAGAAAGCCAAAGGAAACTGTAATAGCCTATATCAAGGGTCTCTCCCACTTTGTAGCTGTAGCCCACTGTTACGGCGCCGTCCGGGTTAGGCCTGTAATTATACACTCCCGCGCGAAAAGAGCTTTTGGTCCAAAAACTCTCTTCTTTGCCCTGGGGAGTATATTCAAATCCGGCCGAATAAAGAGGATCTCCGTAGCTTCTAAACGCGTCATAGACGCCCGCGTTTACCACCAGGCCTTTTAAGCCGCCGTCTGGCATCCAGGCTATAGAGGGCCGCACATTTACGCCGTCGCCAAAAGAGTTGCTAAAGTCCTGCCTCCATCCCGGGATGTCGGGCGAAGTTGTATTTCCCGTCAGGAGCCAAAAATTTTCGCAGTGGATGCCAAACGACCATTCCGGGCGTATCCTCCACAGATAGTCCAGATGGACCTGGTTCTGTACCGTATCAAGCGGTACTCTGGTCCCGAACGGGGTCCCGTAATCTTCGTTCTTGTAATAAAAGTAGCCTATCCCCAGAGACATCTTGTCGTTCCAGGGAAGCCTGAACCCTATGCTCGGTGAAAGCGCTACGGCCCCTCCGCCGCTCCATTCCCCGGCAAAGGTCCACCCAAAGTTATCGTCTACCTTATGGGCAAAATTGACGGTGTCATAATATGAATTGCCTACCCTGGGCTCCCTTTTAAAGAACCCTTCATTGTCAAGGAACCTGGTGGTCAAAACGATCTGGTTCTCTCCTTTTTTCCAATTATCCAGCTGGGCTACTCCCGCCCTGTTCCAATAAGCGCAGTTCGCGTCATCGGCCACGGCAACAAATGTGCCGCCCATACCCATGGGCCGGTAGCCCCAGCACGCAAGCGAGGCTCCATACAGCATCACGGTCATCACAAAAACAGCGGACAGAACCAATAATGATCTTTTCATGGCCTCATATTAGCATGCGAGTATTGCTTGTCAATGTTTTTTTAAGGCTGCGTGCTCTCCGGCCCTTCTGATATAATCTTAAGAACAATGCTCCAAAACACGGTCAAAACAAAAACAGCCAGAGTTATTGCCCAATACCGCGGCAGATACAGGGTCTTGTTAAATGAGAAGGAATCCTGGGCCGAAGTAACGGGCAAGATCATTTACGCGGCGCTGTCGCAGCTCGACTTTCCGGTGGTGGGGGATCTGGTGGATATTATTGAACTTGACGATGACAACGCGGTCATCCGGGATATCTTGCCCAGAAAAAGCCTCTTAAAGAGAAAAGCCGCGGGGAAAGACCAATCCCAGCCGATCGCGGCAAATGTTAATACCGCCTTTATTGTGCAAGCTCTTGACCGTGATTTTAATCTGAACCGGTTCGAGCGGTATTTTACTATTGTTAAAGCGGGCGGTATCAATCCTTTGATCGTTCTTAATAAGACGGACCTCATATCAAAAGAAGAGCTGGAAGAAAAGATCTCACTGATCAAAGATAGATTTCAAAACATAGATGTTGTAGCGGCCAGCGCTGAAGCTAAAGACGGGATAGATGATCTGCTTAAAGCTCTCAAAAAAGGGGAGCTCCATTGTTTTGTGGGCTCCTCCGGCGTGGGCAAATCCTCTCTCATCAACAAATTGCTGGGAAAAGAGGTCCTTAAGACGATAGAGATCAGTGCATCCACAAAAAAAGGTAAGCACACTACCACACACCGCGAATTGTTCGCCTTAAAAGACGGCAGTATGGTGATAGATAATCCGGGCATGAGGGAAGTTGGCGTCGGAGATTCTTTGCAGGCGGTTTCTGATGTCTTTAGCGATATAGCGGAGCTGGAGCCCGCCTGCAAATTTACAGATTGCACCCATGAACATGAAGCAGGCTGCGCGGTCTTGTCTGCTCTTAAGGAAGGGCAATTAAGCCGGGATCAGTATTCAAACTATATTAGGCTAAAGAAAGAATCGGCACACTATGCCATGTCGGGACTGGAAAAGAGGCAAAAGGACAAACGGTTCGGCAAAATGGTAAAAACCGTAAAACAGATCAAAGGGATAAAATAAGATCCCGCCAGCGACATTGCCATTTGCATCACCGGGCTCCGCTGCCGAGGCGTTTTACGGGGGAGTTCTTGACAAGGGCTTGCGTTGGTTGTAATATATGCAACGATAGTTGTATGTATTACAACGGAGAAAAACAATGTCATTTCTTTTATTAAAGACAAAGTTAAGAAAAGACCTGCTTTCGTATTTGCTTTCAAATCCCGATAAAAGTTGCTATGTGAGAGAGCTTGCGGCTTTGATCGGCGCGGACAAGGGGAATCTGTCAAGAGAACTGAGAATGCTTGAATCAGAGGGGCTCTTAATATCAAAAAAACGGGGCAACCAGAAGATCATAATGATAAACAAGGACTATCCGCTTTATAAAGAGTTGAAGCAAATAATATTCAAGACAACGGGGATAGAGGGCAGTTTAAGGAAGATCATCACCTCTTACAGAGGTATAAGGAAAGCTTTTATATATGGCTCATACAGTAAAGACAAAGAAAGCGGTGCTTCGGATGTTGACCTCATGATAGTGGGGAATGTTCCTGTCCGTGACTTTACCTCTGATATCAGGAGCCTTGAAGATAAATTATCAAGGGAGATAAACTTTACGGTTTTTTCTGAAAAGGAATACGATAAAGAAAGACTAAAGAAGGGCAGTTTTGTTCATATTGTGGAGAACGGGAAAAAGATCAGCTTAAAGGAGCCTGGCGGTGAAAAAGCTTCTTGATAAGCTGGAAAAAGAGGGAAAATTATCAAAGCAGAAGGCCGGCAGCATACAGATAGAAGAAATGCTGAAAGCAGCGATATCAGACCTTGAAGAGGCAAAGAAGGTTTGCGAGGTGTCAGACAAAGCCACATATTTAATGGCTTACAATGCCATGTTGAAAGCCGGAAGAGCACTTCTTCTTCTCCACGGTTTAAGACCGGATGACGGAGCCCAGCATAAGACAGTAGTTGATGCAACGGGGGCTATCCTCGGAGATAAATACAAAAAGCTTATCGCGCAGTTTGAGACGATGCGCAGAAAAAGAAATGAGTTTACATACGGAGGGTTTTCAGCATCTTCCTCTGCGGAAGCAGAAACTGCGTTTGCGGATGCCATCGAACTTGTCAGAGAAATACTCAAAGAGGGCAAGAAACGCGATCCGCAGATGAGGCTTGACCTTAAAATATGAGGATGCGGTTTTTAAATGACAGAAAGCAATATGCCTTTTCCCCATTTCATGGTTGGCCATCGCCTGCATCACCGGCTCCATCGCCGAGGCGTTCTATGGGGGAGTGCCGGGGGCGGATGCCATGAATTAACCGTTTGTATTTTGCTTCATCTTCTATAGAGTGACAAAATATGCCTTAAAGAGGTAAAAAATGGCAGGATTTACGACTGAGCTGCGAGAACAGATGAAGATAGTGAAAGAGCTTGTCGAAGAGATTAAAAAACAGCTTGAAAATATCGGTTTTAAGCTTTAATCCCTTGAAAAGGAGAGCAAACAGAATGTCTAAAAGCAAAAAAGTTGTTGTTCAAGGAACCCAAATTAGAGTGCTGATCCGCGAAGGGGATGATGATTTTATTTCTTTAACCGATATGGCAAAGAAATTCGGGGATGATGTTCTGATCTATCAATGGATGCGAAATAGGAACACGGTTGAATTTCTCGGGATTTGGGAGCAATTACACAATTCCGATTTTAAAGGTCTCGAATTCGAGACCTTTAAAAAGCAGGCGGGGAGCTGCAAATTTTCTGATTGTAGGCATGAGCATGAGACAGGCTGTGCAGTTCTGTCGGCGCTAAAGTCAGGGCAGTTGAAAGAAGAACAGTATTCAAACTTTATCAAGCTAAAGAAAGAATCGGCACACTATGCCATGTCGGGACTGGAAAAGAGGCAAAAAGACAAACGGTTCGGCAAAATGGTAAAGACCGTAAAACAGATCAAAGGGATAAAATAAGATCCCGCCAGCGACATTGCCATTTGCATCACCGGGCTCCGCTGCCGAGGCGGGGTTTGATCGAGAGGGGGCAATTGACAATCGTCTACTATTCGTCTACTATTTGTCTATGCCTTAGAGGAGGGGTAAATACATGTTCAAGCCCAGATACAGGATAAGCCCGAGACTTCTTGAAAATATAAAGAAAATAACCGGATTGATCACGCTTTTAAACAGCAGGACCGTTCCTAATGTAGTTAAAATGGCGATGGAAAAAGAGGCGAGGGAGCTATCGGCCCACTCATCGACGAGCATAGAAGGCAACCCTCTGCCGCTGACCGAGGTAAAAAGGATACTCAAGCATGCCCCGGAAAACATAAGGGACACCGAGAGGGAGGTCATAAACTACAACAGGGCGCTCGAGGGTCTTGACCGGAAGCTGAAAACCGGCAAGATCGTCATGAGCGTTAAGGCAGTGCTGGAGATCCAGAAAGAGATCACAAAGGGTCTCATAGACAAGCACAATTGCGGCAGGCTGCGCTCAGGGCATGTGTTCGTGAACGATCCCCGGACAGGCAGGACAGTATTCTGGCCGCCTGATCCCAAGGACGCGGCTTTGCTGATCGAAGAGCTGGTCGATTTCATCAGAAAAGAGCACGGAAAGACCGATCCCCTGGTACTGGCGGGACTTTTCCATAAGCAGTTCGTAATGATACATCCTTTCATGGACGGGAATGGCAGGACAGCCAGGCTGGCGACAAAAGCGCTCCTGGCTTCAATGGGGCTCGATACTTTCAGCCTTTTCAGCTTTGAGAACTACTATAACAGGAATGTCGGAAGATACTTTGAGAAGGTCGGCGAGAAGGGCAATTATTACGATATCAAAGGCAGAACAGATTTCACGCTCTGGCTCGAATACTTTACTGACGGGATAATAGACGAATTGCTGCGGGTGGGCAAGGAGATGGAGGCGGTAGCTGTTTCGCCAGATACTGAGCTGCGGCCCCAAGAAAAACTGCTTGTGGGACGCATCAAAAAGAGCGGATACATAACGGACAGGACCTATTCGGGTCTTGTTAAGAGGGCAAAAGCAACGCGGAACAAGGACTTTAACCGGCTTATCGATATGGGGATCATTGAGAAGAAGGGCAAAGGCAAGGCTACATATTATAAGTTGAAGGGGAAATAATCCGCACTTCCCCTCGACTTCGCCCTTCGACTCTCCTTCGACTC
>CAYUCV010000035.1:0-2706 GCA_964443545.1 uncultured bacterium | reverse complement strand
CCTTCGACTCTCCTTCGACTCCTCATCCTTCGACAAGCTCAGGATTCGTCGCTCAGGATCGCTCAGGGCAAGTGAGCAGATAGGGGACAGGGGACCGTAGACCGCGGACCGGGGACCGTAGACCGGGGACCGGGGGACCGATGGTATGTGCGATCAAAAATTGTCCGAAAGATAGGAGGATCAAAACATGTTTTCAAAAAGGAACCTGATAATTGTTCTTGTTCTGATACTACTTGCAACGGTCGGGTATCTATCGGGTATCCATATTTTTGGCGGAGGATCGGCTGACAGGAACGTAGAAGTAAAAAAAACATCAGGAAAAGCGCCGGAGCCGATCGAGATGAATCAGAAGGTGACAGCAAGCTCACTTCTCAGGGTGCTGCCGGAGGATGAAGAATATTATATTTACGCGGCAAAGCAGATCGATGCGGTCTTGAATGAAATTATCTATCCATTATCGTGGTATCCCGAGGACAAGGACATGCTTAAATCCTTTTCGGAAGATTGTTTGAGCGGCCTCAGGGAAATAGAGAAAGGAATAAGAGAAAAGGGGAAGAAGGGCAGCGGGAAAAAAACGAAAAAAATCATAACCGAACTGATACGCATTTGTGAAAGCACCATAGCGGGGATTGAGAAAAAATCAGACGCCATAATAGACAGGGAAAGCGCTGCGATCGCAAAAAAGAGGGAAGTGATGGACAAGGCTCTTTTGAGATCAATTGACAAGTATTCGGAGAAAATAGAATATGAAGCCGTTGTTTCCAGCGCAGAAGCGGAATGCTTCACGGACAGCGGTGACCGCAGGGATTATTTGAAATCACTCGGATATATAGACGAATACGACTTTGCCGCGGCGTATAAGACGCTAAAGGAGCTGGACAAAAGGATGCTGTCGGATCAGGCCAGAGCTATCGTGACTGTAAGGACAGCCGACTGCATTTACAACGATTTTGCGCCTGACAATGAGGACAATAAAAAGCTCAAGGAAGATAACATAAAAGTTCTTGAAAGGGTGGCAACAGGGGATACTTATTTCCCCGGCATTTCCACGGCATATTTTAAATGGAGGACTGTCTTTCAGCAGGAACTCAACGGCCCATCTAACCATACGGATATACCGAATTATTACTTTAACAAGGAAAGGCTAAAAACGATAAAAACAGTGAGGGACCATATAGAAAAAAATCCGGACGATAAATTCGCAAGATACGAGTACAAAATGTTGTTGCTGGCGGCGAACTTCAAAAGAGGCCAAATGGGCAACGACTCGACACATTACTTTTTTGAATATTACAGAAGGGATCTAAGGGAGCAGGTGGGGCTTTAGGCGGGAGAGCGCAGCCCTTCGACGCCTCATCCTTCGACAAGCTCAGGATTCGTCGCTCAGGATCGCTCGGGGCAAGTGAGCAGATAGGTGTGGTGTCCAAAAAACCAACCAAACAGGAGCCATGCCGCGAAGGAGGATATTGAATTGAAAAACGATCTGATGAGACTATCGGCAAGCGCGCTTATTTTTATTCTTTGTTTTTTTGTTTCAAATGCTACCGAAATTAAGGATATTTCGTCATGGACATATGAAGGAATGACAAAAACAACACAGGGAGCCGATGTAAAGACCGAAAAAACCAAAAAAGTGATAGATAAATGGAGCGACATTAAAGACGCGGATATGGTCAAGTTTCCGATGAAGAAAGGCCAGGAATGGGGGCATGAGGGCGGACCAGAGAGGACAGACCATAAGTACTGCTACTTTGTCAAAGACATAAAAATGAAAGAGCTGAGCCATATCAAAGGGGTCGGAAAGGGTAAAACGAAGGTCTATACGATAAGATATGAGACCCTTGGCGGCTGCGAAGAGGCGGATTATGCCGAGGGGATAGGGATTATTAGATATGAGTTTGTTCATCACGGGACGGTGGATGAGGAGTATTGGAGGCTGGCGGAGGTGGTTAATAAATAAATGGGGGCCAAGAGCCGATAAAATGAATGTCCAATGTCTAATTTCCAATTTTCAATGGCCAATTGGAGACAGGGGAATGCAAAAAGTCGATGGGCGACAGTCTGCTGACGACGGTCTGCCTTCAGGATATAAAGGCTCAGATAAAAGACAGGATGAGAAGGTCGTATAATAAGCTGGTTAGGAGGGCGATGATGGTATTGGAGGCGTTGGAGCGGGAATTGTAATAGGTGTGAGGGTCGGGAGATTTCTTCAATGAAATCTTAAGAAAAATTGTTCGAAAAGAAGTTGGAATAAGCAATTTCTATCATGCAAAAAATATATGATCAAGCATCATTTCTTCTTGAGATAAATCAAATCTCAAAAGATGGAATTGTTATAGAACCGCCAAGAATATTTAACGATAGGTGGCAAGACAAAGAGGCTTGGCAACCTTTGCAAGGCTGTTGTGTAATATCTGAAGAGGAGGGGGATGGGGTACTTGCATCAATATCTTTTCCCAGGATGATTACTGATCCAATAACAGTTACGGTGCATTATGCTGACAGGACATGGGACCTGGAGAGAATCAAGGATCAGGAAATCTTTCATTTTGTTCACAAGAATAATATCCTTTCGATTATTCAAAAAGGTAAACTTATATGCAGAAACGAACTGTCGAGCAGAAGGATTCAATTTGCTGATATTGCTATACATAGAATATTAAGAATGAGACAGAATGTTAATGTGCCCGTATCTCCTTATAAGAC
>CAYUCV010000034.1:0-11259 GCA_964443545.1 uncultured bacterium | reverse complement strand
TCACCTGATGCAGGCGATCGGGCATCACATCCTTAAGACCCGGCCAAAAACCAAAGTTGTTTATGTAACTTCGGAAAAGTTCACAAATGAGGTCATAGATTCCATCCGTTTCGACAAAATGGACTCTTTCAGGAACAAATACAGAAGCGCCGACCTGATCATGGTGGACGACATCCAGTTCATTTCCGGGAAAGAAAGGACGACCGAGGAGTTTTTTCATACTTTTAACGCCCTTTATGAATCGTCCAAGCAGATAATAATCAGCAACGACAGGCCCCCAAAAGAGATCCCGGATATTGAAGAAAGACTTAGGAACCGTTTCGAATGGGGCCTTATTGCGGATGTTCAGCCGCCGGATTTTGAGACCCGTATAGCCATATTAAAGAAAAAGGCCGAAATCGAGGAAGTGTCGGTCCCTGACGAAGTGCTTTCGCTGGTGGCCACCAAGATAACATCCAATATCAGGGAGCTGGAGGGCGCGCTCACGCGGCTTCTTGCCCACAGTGCCATAGAAAGCAGGGAGTTGACCCCGGCGGTGGCGGAAGATGTCCTGAAGAACATATTTTCGCCCTCCCGCACAAAGCCGCAGATAACCATTGATGCCATAAAAAAAGCCACGGCCCTGTATTACTCGCTTAAATTGGAGGATATGTCGGCAAAAACAAGGACCAAGGAGATCGCGACCGCAAGACAGGTGGCTATGTACCTCGTAAAAGAGCTCACCAGCTCTTCGCTTAACAAAATAGGGGGCGCTTTCGGCGGAAGGGACCATACAACCGTTATCCATGCCTGCGAAAAGATAAAGGACCTGATCAAAGAGGACAAAGAGATCTCGTCGGCGGTAAACACAATAACAGCAAAGATAAGGTCGGGCAGCGATTAAGCTGTGGCCTGTCTGTTGACGGACTGTTGACAACTGTTCGAGACAAGTGATTTGGGTCGGGCAAAAAAAGATATGCACAGGATATCAAGAAAGGACCAAGAATTTATGCTTTCCGGGCTCCCCGGATTTTGCCGTGCTTTTAGGAAAAATAAAAATATCAACAAATCAACAAGTGTTATTATTACTACTAGTTCTTTAAAATAAAGATATAATAAGAAAGGAAGGGGATAAAAATGGAAATAAATTGTGTAAAGGAAGATCTTTCGGCCGGGGTTACCGCTGTAGAAAGGATAGTTTTGACGAGAAGTACTCTGCCGATAATAGGAAATGTGCTTTTTGAGGCGATGAAGGACGGCCTGCGCCTTTCGGCCAACAACCTCGAAATGGGGCTTGAGGTAACTATCCCGGCAAAGGTTAAACAAGAAGGATCGATACTTATTCCGGCAAAAACCCTGGGAGGGATAGTGTCAAAACTCCCGAGCGAGTCGATCAGTATTAAAGCGAGCGAAAAGGGCGTTGTAAGGATAGCGTATAAACAATCAAATGTAAACATAAACGGACTTCCGTCGGAAGAATTCCCGGTTCTTCCAAAAATTAAGGAAGCCAAAACAATAACCATCGAAACAAGAACATTTGTAGACATGGTCAAACAGACCGTGTTCTCGGTGTCCCAAAGCGAGGACAAATATGTCCTTAACGGCGTGCTGTTTGAAACGGGGAAAAGCTCGCAGGAAAAGGATGACAGCAATATAAGGCTGGTCGCAACGGACGGATACAGATTGGCCAAAATGGGAGAAAAAATAGGGGGCAACCCGGAAAAGAACTCGGTTATCGTTCCCGCAAAGGCCCTGATCGAGGTAAGCCGGATACTTCAGGGAAAAGAGCGCGGGGAACTCAAAATAAGCATATCGAACGAGCAGATAGCCTTTAAATTCAAGGATGTGTATATGATATCGAGGCTGATACAGGGACAATTTCCGGATTATAAACAAGTTATCCCCAAGAGCAGCGAGGTCAAGATCGAGGCCGATACCGGGCTCTTTTTGGATGCCGCGGAAAGAACAGCGGTCATCGCAAGCGGAAGCTCCAATATCGTCAAGATCAATACAAAGGATGGAAAGCTGCACATACTGGCAAATACCCCCGATGTAGGAAGTGCCGATGAGGTGGTGGAGTCACAGATAAAGGGGGAGGGCAAGGCCCCTATAGCATTCAATGTAAGGCTGCTTACAGATGTGCTCAAGGTAATAGACACGGACAAGATAAGCCTCGAATTTTCGGGGCCTGTTAACCCGGGAATAATAAGACCGGTGAACGGCGCCGACTATTTGTACATTATTATGCCCATCAGAACAGCGGACACTACTGCTTAAGCGGGGCCACATGGAAAACGCCGGGCAGATCCTGAACGGGCTGATAGAAAACCTTCCGGCAGCCAGGGACATGATAGAGGGAAACAGGCTGCTGGAAATGTGGAATGAGGTTGCCGACAAGAACGGGGTGAGCTGGCCGGTAAAATTTTCTTCGGGAGTTCTTTTTGTTGCGTCAGAAGACCCGTCTTTTGCGCAGGAGCTGAGGATGAAAAGGATGCAGTTCGTGGAAGAGTTCAATAAACTCTCAAAAAAGAACATTGTGAAGGATGTTAAGATAACAGTTTGCGGCAGGAGTAAAAGGTCCCAAGGAGAAAAAGATGGCTAAACCAAAAAGCGGCTATGATGCCTCAAACATCAAGATACTGGGCGGAATAGAGGCGGTCAGAAAGCGCCCCAGTATGTATATCGGATCGACCGGAAAAGCAGGCCTTCATCATTTGATCTACGAGGTCGTTGATAACAGTGTTGACGAAGCCCTCGCGGGCCATTGCGACACGATAGAGGTTTGTATCCACAAAGATAACATCGTCTCCGTATCAGACAACGGCAGGGGGATACCCATCGACATCCACAAAGACACCAAGCGCCCGGCGGCAGAAGTGGTGCTGACAACCCTTCATGCAGGCGGCAAATTTGGCACGGGAGGATACAAGGTGTCGGGAGGTTTGCACGGAGTAGGGGTGTCGTGTGTTAACGCACTTTCGGAGTGGATGGACCTGGAAGTTTGCAGGGACGGGGAGATCTACCGGCAAAGATTTGAAAGGGGCAATCCAAAGCCCGAAAAAAGGACAAAGTCAAAGGATGCCGAAGAGAACACCGGGACAAAGGTTACTTTTTTGGCGGACAAAGAGATATTTGACGAGGTTGATTATGACTTTGAGACCGTTGGGCGCAGGCTGCAGGAGCTAGCCTACCTTAACAAGGGCCTGTCGATAATGTTTTCGGACGAGAGAGGAAAAGGCAGGAGCGATACATATAAATACGACGGGGGGGTAATAGAATATGTTGCCCACCTTAATAAAGGGAAAGACCCTCTTTACAGGCCCCCCATATTTGCCACGGCCGAAAAAGATAACATCTTTGTCGAAGTGGCAATACAGCACAGCAAGGACTATTACGACGAGAACCTTTTCTCTTTTGTTAACTGCATTAAGACCAAAGAGGGCGGGACGCATGTGGTTGGATTTAAGTCCGCGTTCACAAGGTCTGTTAACAACTTTGCAAAAAGGTACGGACTTCTCAAAAACGACAGCGAAGCCCTTTCGGGCGATGATGTCAGGGAGGGGCTTAGCGGGGTCATCAATTTAAGGATCCCCAACCCCCAATTTGAGGGCCAGACCAAGACCAAGCTGGGCAACGGAGAGGTCAAGGGAATTGTTGACTCCATTGTGGACGAAGGCATCACCAATTATCTGGAAAAAAACCCTGCCGCGGGAAGAGCGATCGTAGAAAAATCCCTTATTGCCATGAGGGTAAGAGAGGCGGCAAGAAAAGCTCAGGAACTGGAGAGAAAGAAAAGCGCGCTTGATACGGCAACTCTGCCGGGCAAACTGGCCGACTGCACCGAAAGGGACCCGGCCAAGTGCGAACTGTTCATAGTTGAGGGCGATTCCGCAGGAGGCTCGGCCAAGCAGGGCAGGGACAGAATGTTCCAGGCCATACTTCCGCTAAAGGGAAAGATCCTTAATGTGGAAAAGGCCAGGCTCGACAAAATACTGAACAACGACGAGATCAGGGCGATGATAACGGTTATCGGAAGCGGCGTAATAACCGGAATAAAAGGCAACGGCAACGGGAATTCGGAAGAGGAAAAGGACGGGGACCTTTCCGAGGCCGAGTTCTTAAAAAGACTGCAATATCACAAGATAGTGATAATGACGGACGCGGATGTGGACGGAGCTCACATCAGGACGCTGCTTTTAACATTCTTCTTCCGGTACGCCAGGCAGATAGTAGAGAACGGGCATTTGTACATAGCCCAGCCGCCGCTTTATTTGCTCAAAAAAGGCAAGAGCCAGAAATGGATCTATTCCGACAAAGAGCTTTCCGACACCATGAAAGCGCTCGGGAAAGAGGGCTCTTCCATACAAAGGTACAAAGGTCTTGGCGAAATGGACCCGGAACAGCTCTGGGAAACCACGATGGACCCGGAGAAAAGGACGATGCTGAAAGTAGATGTGGAGGATGCCGAAGCCGCGGACGAGATCTTTAAAATGCTGATGGGTTCCGAGGTGGGGCCGAGAAGAGATTTTATTGTTCAGCACGCCAAAAAAGTAAGATGGCTTGACATATAGGTCAAGAAAAGCGGAAAAGCATAAGGTGAAGGGAGAAAGCAATTGGGAGACGATGAGTTCTTACAGGAAATAGACTTTTCTTCGATCGGCAGCGAAAAGGCCCCAAATGCGCCAAAACCGTCAAAAGAAAAAATCAGACCCGAAAAGAAGGCTTCGGAAGTGAAGGCAAAAAGCGGCAAAGCAAAAAAGAGCTCCAAACAGGCAAATCCTGTCGAAGAGGTTAAGGAAGAAGTATCGGCCGCTGCACAAGGGGCGCCCCCTCAGGCTCCCGCAAGACCGGACAACATAACCGTTGAGAACGAGATGAAGTCCTCCTACATAGATTACGCCATGAGCGTTATCGTGGGAAGGGCGCTTCCAGATGTCCGCGACGGCTTAAAACCGGTCCACAGAAGGATCCTCTTTGCGATGGACGGGCTCGGCCTGGCACATAACAAGCCGCACAAAAAGTCGGCCAGAGTGGTTGGTGAAGTTCTGGGTAAATACCATCCCCACGGAGACTCCGCCGTTTATGATGCAATGGTCAGGATGGCGCAGGACTTTTCTCTTAGATACATGCTCGTTGACGGACAGGGAAACTACGGCTCGATCGACGGGGATTCTGCGGCGGCAATGAGGTATACAGAGACTAGGCTTTCCCCGATGGCGACGGAGATGCTAAGCGACCTCGAAAAAGAGACCGTGGACTTTATGCCCAACTTTGATGAATCTCTGGAAGAACCCAAAGTGCTTCCTTCGAAAGTTCCAAACCTTCTCATAAACGGCTCGTCCGGAATAGCGGTTGGAATGGCCACCAACATACCTCCTCATAATCTGCGCGAAGTTGTTGCCGGGGCCATCAGGCTAATAGATGATCCGGAAACCCAGGTAGGAGAGCTGATAAAAGACATCAAAGGCCCGGATTTTCCCACAGGAGGAATAATCTGCGGGGCCTCGGGGATCAAGGATGCTTACGAAACGGGCAGAGGGATCCTTACGCTGAGGGCCAAGGTAAGCTTTGAGGAGCTAAAAAGCGGCAAAGAGGCCATCATAATAAACGAGCTGCCTTACCAGGTCAACAAAGCACTGCTGGTGGAAGAAATAGCCAATCTTGTTAAGGAAAAGAAACTGCAGGGCATTTCCGATCTCAGGGATGAGTCCGATAGGAACGGGATCAGGGTCTATATTGAACTCAAGAGGGATGCCAGCAAAGAGATAATAATCAACCAGCTCTACAAACACACGAACATGCAGACCACCTTCGGCATCAATTCGGTAGCGCTTGTGGACGGAGAGCCCAGGGTCCTGAACCTTAAAGAAATGCTTTCCGAATATATCAAACACCGGGAAGAAGTGGTGGCCCGCAGGACCAAATTTGAACTGAAAAAAGCCGAGGCAGAAGCCCACATCCTGGAAGGCCTAATAATATGCCTGGACAACCTTGATGCGGTGATCAAACTTATCCGGGCGTCAAAATCGGTGGACGAGGCAAGGGAGGGATTAAAAAAGAAATTCTCCCTTACACAGATACAGGCCCAGGCGATACTTGACATGAGGCTGCAAAAACTGACCCAGCTCGAAAGGACGAAGATCCAGGAAGAATATAAGGCCCTGCTCAAGCTGATAGCCGAGCTCAAGGCGATCCTTGCCAGCAAAAAGAAGATCCTTGACATCATCAAGAAAGAGCTCAAAGAGATGTCCGACAAATTCGGCGACGACAGAAGGACTTCTCTGGGGGAAGCCGCTGAGGGGATAAACATAGAGGACCTTATAGTCGACGCCGAGATAGCCATCCCTATAACCAGGGACGGCTTCATAAAGAGAATGCCCATTACCACCTTCCGCAGCCAGAACAGGGGCGGCAGGGGAGTGTCCGGCATGACAACAAGAGAAGAGGACGAGATCGACAAGCTCTTTGTCGCTTCCACCAAGGACCATATACTTTTCTTCACTAACCTCGGGAAAGTGTACAAGATAAAAGGATATGAGATCCCGGAGTCAAGCAGGGTAGGGAAGGGGCAGTCGGTAGTCAACTTTTTGCAACTCTCAGACGGCGAAACGGTGACCGCCGCTATTCCCATAAAGAACTTCGAAAAGAAGTCCTTCCTTATGATGGCTACCGAACATGGGGTGGTCAAAAAGACCCCTCTGGAAGATTTTTCCAACATCAGAAGAAGCGGGATCATTGCCATAGGGCTCAAGGATAAGGACCAGCTTAAATGGGTCAAAGAGACAGAGGGGGCCAGTCAGATAGTGCTTGCCACCATTCAGGGTAAGGCTATCAGGTTCAAAGAAAAGGATGTTAGGCCTATGGGCCGCTCCGCGGCCGGGGTAAGAGGCATGAACCTCGCAAAGGGTGACAGCATAGTATCAATGGGGGACATCGAGGAGAGCTCAAGCCTGCTTGCCATTACGGAGAACGGGTTTGGGAAAAGATGCCTTGAAAAACACTTCAGGACCCAGAAAAGGGGAGGCAAAGGGATCAAACTGATAAAGCTGCGCAAAGAGGACTCGGTCACGAGGCTTCTTATTGTTAAGCCTGGGGATGAGATCCTTATTATGACAAAGAGCGGGACCTTAAGCCGCCAGAAAACGGATGCCATAGCCTGTCAGGGCAGGGGCGCAACCGGAGTGAGGGTTCAAAGGCTGGACGAAAAGGACAAAGTGGTTGATGTGGCAAGGGTCATAAAGCAGGAGGATATAGAAGAGCAAAAAGAACAAGCACAGGAAAAAGGCACCAAAGCAAAAGAACAAAAAGAAAAAAAGGCAAGAAAAAATAAAGGAGCGCAGAAGAAATGAGAAAACTCATTTACTTCCTTTTGCTGATAACGGCGATAATTCTGCTGGGCTTTTGGGCAGCCGACAGAAAAGAAGAGCAGCCCGGAATAATATCGGTGTTTTTTCCTAAGAACGGGCAGATACTTCCTGTTGAGCGGGCGCTTCCCGCAGACAAACTCCCCGAAGAACAGGCGCTTGAAAGCCTTTTAAGGGGGCCAAGCGCACAGGAAAGGACCGAAGGCTATTTTACAGAGATCCCTCCGGGGACCAAAGGCAGGATAGTCTCAAAAGACTCGGGAATATTAACGATAGATTTTTCCAGAGAACTTGGTCAGTACGGGGGCGGCACCGCCAGGGTCCAGGCTCTTCTTTCTCAGATAGTGTTAACCTTTAGCAATATAAAAGGAATAGGCAGCGTCAAGCTTTTGATCTCCGGAAAAGAGGGGCCTGCTCTTGGCAGCGAGGGGTTTGTAATTGAAAAACCGCTTTCAAAAAGGGATATACAGGGCAATTAACAGGTTTTTATACTGGCTGCCGGCAGTTCTTTATATGTCGCTGATATATTATCTGTCCTCGGCACCGCCGCCCGAAGCCGCCAGAATGGCTCCCCAGCTGATGGACATAAAGTTTACCCACATAATAGAATATTTTGTCCTTGCCAGCCTTATCTACTATGCCATAGCAAATACTGCGGAGATCCCTTTCAAATGGAAAGCAGCTTATACGGTGATGCTGACATATATCTACGGTCTTACGGACGAACTTCACCAGGCATTTGTTCAGGGCAGGGGCTCTTCGCTCATAGATCCGTTCACAAACCTGGCTGCGGCCTGTCTGGCCGTGGCGGTAGTGTACTATTTCAAAAGGAGGGCAGAAAAAAATAAAGGCTAAGCCCTATCGCCAAGTTCAAGCATTTTTCTGATACAAACGACGGCTTTTTTTGCTATTTCTGTTCCCACATCGATATTTCCGTTTTCTTCCTCAAGGCACCAAAGGACCTTTTCAAGCGTTGTCAGCTTCATATTGGGGCAGAGCGCGCCGTCGTAGGCAGGGTAGAAGTTTGTGCCGGGATATTTTTTCTTGAGCTGATGAAGGATGCCGACTTCTGTTGCAATGATGAACGAGGCCGTCCGGGGCACAGCTCCGGGATATTCTATCATCCCCGATGTGCTCGCGACTTTATCTGCCAGCATTCTTACTCCCGGAGTGCATTCGGGATGACACATTACAAGTGCTTCGGGATGCCTCCTCTTGGCCTCCTTTATATGCTCCGGCAGTATTTTTACATGAATATTGCAGAACCCGGGCCAAAGCACCAATTTTGTGCCCAATTTTTCCTCGACCCAGCTGCCAAGATACTGGTCGGGGACAAAAAGCACTTCCTCATTCTTCAGTGAACGCACAACTTCGACCGCATTTCCGGAGGTGCAGCAGATGTCGGACAGCGCCTTTACTTCCGCCGTCGAATTTATGTAGCAGACTATCTTTGCTTTTGGATGCTTCAGTGCCGCAGCCTTAAGAGCCGCTGCATTTGCCATATTGGCCATAGGACACCCGGCAAGCGGTTCCGGCATCAGGACCTTTTTTGCCGGATTAAGGAGCTTGGCGGTCTCTGCCATAAAATGAACCCCGCAAAATACTATGATATCCGCCTTTGTCTTTGACGCTTCAATGCTCAACCCAAGAGAATCGCCCACAAAATCTGCGATGTCCTGGACCTCGGGCAGCTGATAGTTGTGCGCAAGGATAACGGCGTTCTTTTTTTTCTTGAGGCCCAATATCTTTGAGATCATCTTCTTTCCTTTATTATAGCTCCGCCGAGCACGGTGTTGTTCTTGTAGAACACAACGGACTGGCCGGGGGTGATGGCTTTTACGGGGGACGAAAAAACGACCCTGCACTCATCATTTGGCAGCGGCAGTACTTTTGCCGGGGTTTCTTCGCTGTTGTACCTGATCTTAGCTTTGACCTGCAGATCTCCTTTTGGGTCGGGGATAGAGAGCCATTTTACATTGTCAGCGATGAGCTCTTTGCCCAGCAGATATTTTTCCTCGCCCACAACGATGGAATTAGAGTCCGGGTCAATATGCAGAACATAGCAAGGCTTCCCGAACTGTATGCCCAGGCCCTTTCGCTGCCCAATCGTGTAAAATATTATCCCTTTGTGCATCCCGACCCTCACGCCTTCGGTATTGTATATTGGGCCGGGAGAAATGGCGCCGGGGATATTATCGGACAAAAAGCGCCCGTAATTATTATCTTCAATAAAACAAATTTCCTGGCTGTCCTTTTTATCGTGGACAAAAAGGCCGAGCTGTTTTGCGATCTGCCGGGTCTTTGTCTTGGTCGTATCCCCGACGGGAAATAGCACTCTTGGAAGCGCCCCCTTTTCCATCGAATATAGAAAATAGGACTGGTCCTTTTTTTTGTCAGAGCCCTTTTTGAGCTCAAACTTTTTTCCGTTCTTTATGATCGAAGCATAATGACCGGTCGCCACATAATCCGCGCCCAGCTCGTCAGCTTTTTTGATCAGCAGGTCGAATTTAATTTTTTGATTGCAAATAACGCAGGGATTAGGGGTCCTGCCGCGGCGGTACTCGGATATAAAGTCATCGACAACCGCTTTTTTGAATTCCTCCCTGAAATTCAGGACATAGTGGGGGATCTTTAATGTTTTTGCCGCTTTTTTTGCGTCTTCAATGGCAGAGATTCCGCAACAACCGCCAAAATGTTCTGACTTTGAAGGCCAGATTTGCATGGTTATCCCGATAACATCATAACCCTTCTTTTTTAGAAGAGCTGCAGCTACGGAGGAATCAACCCCGCCGCTCATTGCGGCAAGGACTTTTTTATGCCGGCGGGTGGTCATCATGCGGTTTGAAACCGGGAAGGCCCTTTCCTGTGGTTTTTTTAAGATAATCATCCACGGCCGATTTGAACGCTTCCTCGGCAAGGACTGAGCAATGAAGTTTTACCGGAGGAAGCCCCCCAAGGGCGTCCACCACGGCCTTGTTTGATATGTTTAAGGCATCCTCGATCGACTTTCCCTTTACAAGTTCGGTCATTATGGAACTCGTCGCGATCGCCGCCCCACAGCCAAAGGTCTTGAACTTGGCGTCCTGAATGACATTATCTTTAACCTTTATATACAGTTCCATGATATCCCCGCAGACGGGGTTGCCCACATGCCCTATTCCGTCGGCCCCCTCAATTACCCCGACATTTCTCGGGTTCTTAAAATGGTCCATCACTTTTTCCGAATAACTTGGCATAATCAAAACCTCCCTATTTTATTTCTGCGTCCGGACGGGCGCATCGCGATGCGCCCCTACAACAATTATCCCTTGTACAATGGGGACATTTTTCTTAATTTTGCGACGATCTTCGGAAAAACATCCAATACATAATCGACATCTTCTGCTGTTGTTAATCTTCCCAATGTAAATCTAATAGACCCATGTGCAATCTCATGCGGGCGGCCTATCGCCAAGAGGACGTGCGACGGCTCAAGAGTTGCCGAAGAACACGCCGAGCCGGTCGAGGCGGCAATGCCTTCCATGTCAAGATTAAGCAGCATAGATTCTCCCTCGACATATTCAAAACAAAAACTTACATTATTGGGCAGCCGTTTGTCCGGGTGCCCGTTGAAATAGATATGGTCTATCTTTGAAAGCCCTTTGATCAATTTGTCTCTTAAAGGGATAAGATGCCCTGTTCTTTGCGACATTTCAGCTATTGCCAGCTCCGCGGCTTTTCCAAAGCCGACTATTCCGGGGACATTTTCTGTAGAACCTCTGCGGTTCTTTTCCTGTCCGCCTCCGTGCATGAACGGGACCATTTTTGTGCCTTTTCTAATGTACAGGGCACCAACACCTTTTGGCCCGTACAATTTGTGCGCGGATATCGAAAGCAGATCAACATTCAATTTGTTCACATCAATAGGGAGAGCCCC
>CAYUCV010000033.1:9002-11369 GCA_964443545.1 uncultured bacterium | reverse complement strand
AACTGGACCTGAGGGGGGTCGAACCCCTTACCTCTAGTATGCCATACTAGCGCTCTACCAGTTGAGCTACAGGCCCGCCTCGACTCCTCGCTGCGCTCGTCGCTCGGCGTAAACCTAAAACCTAGAACTATTATACATTAAATCTAAAACTCAGAATATCCCCGTCCTCAACTATGTAATCCCTGCCCTTGAGGTGGAATTTGCCGGCCTCTTTAAGCTTTGCCTCGGAGCCGGCCTCGATCAGGTCGCCGTATTTGAACATCTCGGCCCTTACAAAACCTTTTTTTATGTCGGTGTGGATGGCGCCTCCGGCTTCGGCTGCGTCACTGCCTTTTTTGATGGTCCACGCCCTGACCTCGTCTTCTCCGACGGTAAAAAATGAGATAAGGCCCAATGCCTCATAGGCGGCCCTGGTCATAACATTAACGGGAGGCTCATCTATCTTCAATTCCTTCATGAATTCAAGCCGCTCTTCATCAGAGAGCTGTTTTAACTCCTGCTCTATCTCTATGGAAAGCAGTACGCCTTTGCCGCTAAAGCCTTTTTCTATCCTTATGATCAGCTCTTTGTCCGATAGTCTGTCTTCGGCAACATTGCCGACAAAGATGTGAGGCTTCATCGTCAAAAGCTGCAGTGCACCCAGAACTTTCAGCATTTCCCGCGAAAACCCCCCGGCCCTTACGGGGACCTCTTTTTCGAGAAGTTCTTTTGCTTTTTCCAGAACGGCCTTTTCTTTTTCGATGTTCTCGCCGTGCTTCTTTTTAAGTTCTCTGGCTATGTTTTCCAGCCTCTTTTCGACCGCCATCAGGTCGTAAATTATCAGTTCCGAAGAAAAACGCCTTGCATCGTCGATAAAGGAATCTCCCTTTGCCACAAAGCAAAGTTCATCCGCGTTCTTCATAAGGGAAAGCATCTGGGTCTTTAGCGGGCCCGAAAGGTCAAAATCCGGGAGCAGTTCATATTCTATCTTGGCGTATGAGGTTTTTTTGGGCCGGTACATCTGCGAAAGGTTTGTTATGCGCGGATCTATTACTTCGCAGATGCCCTTTATCACTTCCTGCGGTTTAGCGTCTATAGTTTCCTGCGGCACGGAGCACAAAACCGAGAACAGGTTCTTATGTCCGGAAAACGGATAGCCGATCAGGGAAGCTTTCATAAAACCATTCTAACATAACAACATAGATCTGCTCCGGGATGAAATCGCAGCGGATCTCCTTCGACAATATAGAGGTGCTTTCATGAGGAACATGGCAAGAATTAATGCAAATGATCTGTCGGGACAGGGCTCCTGGCATCTGATCTGTCCCGGCGCTATGAGCGTTCTGTATCAACGCATGATGTGGAACCGCATGCCGGAGTGCGGGCGTGTTTTGGAAATAGGCGCAGGCAGCGGTGCCCCGCTTCAGTTCTATACCCCAGAGCAAAGGAGCAGGATCACTGCTCTTGACATTGACGGCAGAGCCCTTAAAACGCTGAAAAATACATATCCCGAAGTAGAAACGCTTGTATGCGACATCAGGGACATAAAAGCGGAGAGTTCAGCTTTTACTGCCTGTATAGGTTCCAATGCCCTGTATCTTGCGACCTCTGAGGAACAGCTTGCCGGCGGTTTTTTTGAGATCGATAGGATACTGTCTGATAACGGCCGCATAGCTCATATAATGTCAGGACTGCCGGTCAATCTGCTTGAGGATTGGAGCCCGGATAACAAACCCGACCCCTCGGACCCCGAGTCGTACTGGAGGGCTTACCAGAAGATCAGCAGCACGATGGTAAGACTCATAAAAGCCTATGGCTACAGAGCACACGCAAAACTTGTGAGGGCCTCGGTTGCCAGGCCTTTGGAAGCTTTGAATGATGTCCAAAAGGAGCTTCTTCAATATGTAGAAGAGCCGGACTCCGGCTTATGCTTTGATATGTGTTTTGGTGTTGCTGCGGTTTCAAACCCTTCTGGCTGTGTTCCGGAAGGATATTATGAAGAATCTATGCTTGCCTATGTGCTTTTTGCTCAAAGGCCGGGCCCGGGGATCATATCATCAGCGTTGGCAAGGTTTTTTGACTTTGGCCGAACTATCAAACATGGTAGGTAAAAGCGCTCTTTTCCCAGAGTTTTTCGAGGGCGTATTTTTCTCGTTCCTGCCTTCCCATAACATGGGCAACCACGCCGATTAGGTCAAGCACCATCCAGTTGGAATCCCTTTTGCCCTGCCATCTGCCCCCCTTTATCCCGGCTTTTGACAGTTCCCCGTCGATGCCGTCGCGCAATGCCTCAACATGAGGGGCGGAATTTCCCGTGGCAAGCACCATGTAATTGCACACGGAAGAGGTTTTCCTTATATCGATTATTTCCAGGTCCAGCGCCTGTTT
>CAYUCV010000033.1:7009-8902 GCA_964443545.1 uncultured bacterium | reverse complement strand
TGCGCCACCATCACGGTGTCCGACCTTCTTACCCCGGCAGTGGCATCAACCCCCAGAAGAAGCACATTGGTGCTGGGCAGATTGTTAACAGTGGGGGACAGAGAGAACAGCATCTCAAAGGCCAGTATCCTTGTTACTATGAAAGCGGCAAAAAATCCGAAGCTGGCCGACATTGCCACCAGAAAGACCGGGATAATGACCATCCAGACCTTCCAGGCGGACCCCTTTTTAGGTGCAGGTTTATGCGGATCGAGCCGGTTCCGGAATTTGTCCATTATTTATTCAGGTAATAATTCCTTGTCGTAAGGGTCTGTTCAAAAATGGGAGCTTTTCTGTCCAAAAGGTATTTTATCATCTCTTCGGCAACAAGGGCAACAGTTTTGTCAAGATCCTTTTTCGCAAGCCGGCGCAGTTTGCGCAACCCGGGCCATTTGCGTCCTGGGGCTATATGGTCAGAGATATAGATGATCTTTTCCAATTTTGACATACCGGCCCTGCCGCTGGTATGATGCGCTATCGCGTTCAAAAGGTCCCTGTCTTTGATGCCGAAAAGCGCTTTTGCCAGATGGGCGCTCACATAGCTGTGAAAGAGGTGGTAATGTCCCGAATCCTTAAGCCCGGGAGGAAGGTTAAGCTTTTTTGCGCTCCTTAAAAGAGACTGGTGGTCCATTCCCTTGGCGCAGTCATGCAGGAGCCCTGCAGTTTCGGCCCTTTCGATGCTGACGCCGTGGATAAAGGCAAGGCGCGCAGCGGTTTTTGCCACGCTGAGGCTGTGCCTGTACCTGTACCTGTCATGTCCTATGATGGTCCTAAGTTTTTTCTTTAGCGCATCTTTGTCCATGCAGTTCAAATATAGCGCAATTTAAGGGCTTAAGCAATGATACCCCCTCTAAGTCTCCCCCTTGTTAAGGGGGAGACTTAAAAGTGATATAATACTTCTTGAAAATGAAAAAGACCGTCGCGCTCATACTTGCCGCCGGCAAGGGGACCCGCATGAACTCGGACAAGCCGAAGGTCCTTCACAGCCTCTGTGGTGTTCCCATCCTAAACTATGTGCTGGAGGCGGTCAACGCGCTTCATCTTAGGGACGCATACATTATTGTGGGCCACAAGGCCGACCTGGTAATGAAAAAGTACAAACACCTCGACCTCAACTTTATAGAGCAGAAAGAACAGCTTGGCACCGGGCATGCGGTGATGCAGGCCGAGAAGTTCCTAAAGGATAAAGAGCTTACCGTGCTTGTCATAAACGGGGACATGCCCTTCATAAAAAGCTCCACGCTTAAGCAGCTGGTCGAACTTCACCGCTCAAGAAAAGCCTCTGCCACGGTCCTTACAGCCTGTGTGGAGGACCCCACCGGATACGGCAGGATAATCAGGGACTTTGGCAGGGACGTGGAAAAGATAGTGGAGCAAAAGGACGGCAGCCTGGGAGAGCTTGAGGTCAAAGAGATAAACACCGGGACCTATTGTTTTGAGAATGGTGACCTTGCCGAGGCTCTATCTCAGGTCCGCCCGGAGAATTCACAGCATGAATACTATCTGACCGATGTCATCAGCATCCTGCGCAAAAAAGGCAAGAAGGTGGCCGCGCTGTGTGTGGAAGAGCCCTTTGAGGCCATGGGGATCAATTGCAAGGAGCATCTTGAGGAGGCCGAAAAAAGGCTGAAAGCCGACAAAAAACGGCCGTTCGTGATATAATCTGCCGTAAAGGTGAGGCGTGAAAAAACTTCTTCTCTTTTCAAAGGACAAAGGCCTGCTGCAGTACCTGGAAAGCGGGCTTGATAAAAGCCAGTACAAGATAGAGCTCTTTGAAGCCCTGTCGGAGGCCGCGGACCACATAAGGCAAAAACTGTCCGACATAGCGCTTATTGACGCCGACGGCCAGGAACT
>CAYUCV010000033.1:0-6909 GCA_964443545.1 uncultured bacterium | reverse complement strand
AAGAACCGCAGGCTTGTGGTAATGGACCTTGCCGATTATTCCAGGCAGGACAGCGAGGCGGCGTTCTGGACAGCCTTAAAAGACCATTTTGCGCAAAAGGAGGCCTCAAAGGAAGAGGGAGGAGAAGACCTTGCCGGGACAGTGTTCCTCAACAATTTTGACAGGACAAGCGACCACTTTAGGAAACTGCTGCTTGATCATTTGATAAGCCGTAGGGACCAGCGCTGCGACAGGTCTGTAAAGGCCGTGCTGGCAGCGCGGACGCTTTCTGAAGAAGAAAAAGAGAAGGTCTCAAAGGTATTTGATATCATCTGCATCCCTTCACTTATGGAGCGCAGAGAGGACCTGCCGGTGCTTGTCCAGGCCTATGCGGACCATTTTGCCCAAAAGTACGGAAAGACGGTCAAGGGTTTTTCCAAGGAAGCCCTTTCTTTTCTGCTGGACCACGACTGGAGCGGCAATTATGCCGAGATGGAGGCGCTTATAGAGAACGCGGTGCTGTTGTGCCGCGGTGAGTTCATTGAATACGGCGACCTTATGGCGGACCTGCAGATGCTGACCGGGATCTGCGCAAAGAGAGCGCTTTTATCCGGAAGGTGGGAACTCTCAAAGGCCAGGGAGCTTTTTGACAGGAGCCTCATAGAAACACTTTTACTCGGCTGCGAAAAGGACATTGACAGGACTGCCGCGCTTTTGGACCTGCCCAAGACGGTGCTTTTGGAAAAAATGAAGGCTTTCGGTATCAAGGAGCCGTCTTAAGCTGAGGCAAGCTGCCTGATCCCCTGTATCAGCTTTTCCACATATATCCTGTCTTTTCCCTCGGCTATGAACCGCACCACCGGTTCGGTGTTGGAAGGCCTGATATGCACCCAGCCCTTTTTGAACTCTATCTTTGAGCCGTCGGTCTCATCGACTTTTTCTCCGGGGTACTGTTTTTTTACAAGACTGATAAAGTCCGCTATCTTATCCTCTTTCATCTCTATCTTGTCCTTGATCATCACATACGGGGAGATCTCTTTTAAAAGTTCGCTGAGTTTTTTTCCGGTTGAGGCCATGTATTCAAGCACCAGGGCAATGCCTGACAGGCTGTCCCTGCCAAAACCGACTTTTGGAAAGATAACTCCTCCGTTGCCTTCTCCTCCTATCAGGCAGCCTTTTTCTTTCATCTTTTCCGACACATTTACCTCTCCAACCTTGGTCCTTATCACTTCGGCGCCGTATTTTTTTGCGATATCATCCAGCATCCTTGAGGTGGAAAGATTGGCCGCAACACACAGTCCTTTTTTGCTCTTGTTCTTTTCCAGAAGATGGGCGGCGCAGAGGGCAAGGGAGTATTCTTCCCCTATCGCAGCTCCGGCGTCCGATACTATAGAGAGCCTGTCGGCATCCGGGTCCTGGGCAAAACCGATGTCGGCCTTTGTCAAAAGGACCAGTTTTTCCAGAGCTCCGAGGTTCTGCGGCACGGGCTCCGGCCCCCTCTGGAACTCCATCTCCGTGTCGTCATTTATAGAAATGATCTCGCAGCCCAAAAGCGACAACAGTTCTTTTGTTATCTTTGATCCCGCGCCATTGCCGGGGTCAAGCGCCACGGTGAATTTTCTTGACCTTATCAAGGGCGTATCAACATTTTTGATGATCTTTTCCAGATGAAGGCTGCGCGCGCTTTCTTTTTCTTCGACAAAGGAGGCGGTTAAGCCGGCAGGGGCAGTTTTGCCTGCATTGGGTATTTTGTTTTTTTCGTATTCTTTAATAAGCGCGGTGGCTTCTTTTTCGTTCAAAAAGACGCCGTCTTTGGTGACGAACTTAAGTCCGTTCCACTGGCTGGGATTATGGCTGGCTGTAATAACAATGCCGCCGTCAAGCCCCAGTTCTTTTGTAACGACCTGCACTGTGGGCGTGGGGGCTATTCCGAGCCAGACTACGCTCACTTCTTTGGCGCAGAGCTCATCCAGCACTATGTCCGAGACGAACTTTCTTGACAGCCTTGAGTCGGTCCCAAGCGCTATCTTTTTGCAGCCGGAATACCGGATATAGGCACGGATAAAAGACCGGATAAAGTCTTCCGTAAGCGACTTTCCGACGATGCCTCTTACTCCGGAAATAGTTATCTTAAGCGACATGGAAAGATTATAGCACGGGGATATTACTACTATTTATTTGTCATCAAGACCCGACCTTAAAAGGTCGGCTCCATTGGGACGAAAGAACGGAGCCGAACCTTTTTATCCCGAGCGGTGTCGAGGGATAGGTTCGGGTATATCCACCCGATCCTGTAATGTTGAATCTGCTCTTGCTTTGTTATATCATAAGCCCGAAATGTCAAATGTCATCTATGGGATGATCGCTCCTCATCCGCCTATCATAGTGCCCGAGATAGGGGGGGCTAGGATCGCGCAAGCAAGCAGCACCAGGTCTGCCATGGAAGAAGTTTCAAAAAAGGCAAAGAGCCTCAAGCCTGATGTGCTGGTAATTATCACTCCGCACGGAGATATTTCCGCAACTACCGTCCATGTTTATTCGGGCCCCGTTCTTGAAGGCGACTTCTCAGCCTTTGGGGATAAGAAGATAAAGCTCAAATGCAAAGGAGATCCTGTTCTTGGACATAAGACGGTTTGCGAGGCAAAAGCATCGGGCCTTTATGCGGCAGAGGTCCCGGAATCTTTTCTGGACCACGGAATTCTGGTCCCGTATTATTCTCTAAAACAAGCCGGGCTCAACTGTCCGGTCCTGCCGATAGCTGTCAGCCTTGCCCCTCTTAAGGAGTTGTTCGAAGTCGGCAGGGCGCTTTCAAAAGCGGCGCTAAGTTCGGGAAAGAAGATAGTTGTAGTTGCATCCTCTGATATGTCGCACAAACTAACGCAGGACGCCCCCTCCGGCTACAGCGCAAGGGGAAAAGAATTTGACGATAAATTGGTTGAACTTGTAAAAAAGGATAACAGGGACGGCATCCTCAGCTTTGACCCTGTTCTTGCCGAAGCTGCCGGACAGGACGCGCTCTGGTCTATAGCCATCCTGCTGGGGGCCTTGGAGGGTTCTGCCCTAAAAAGCAGGGTGCTTTCTTACGAAGGACCTTTTGGGGTTGGGTATATGGTAGCGGAATTTATATAGAAATAGAAAGGGGCAGGCGGCCGCCTGCCCATACAAGAATATGCACGCAATAGTAGAATTGGCAAAAAGAACGATAGAGGCCTATGTTAAAGGCGGCAGGATAATAGAGCCGCCCGAGGAACTTTCGGAAGAAATGGAGCAGAGGGCAGGGGTCTTTGTTTCCATACATAAGAAGGACGGCTCTCTGCGCGGCTGCATAGGCACCTTTTCCCCCACCCAGAAAAATGTGGCGGAAGAGATCATCATGAACGCTATCTCGGCTGCCGCAAAAGACCCCAGGTTCCCTCCAATTACGCCGGACGAACTGGACGGACTTGATATCTCGGTGGACATACTCAGCGCTCCGGTTTTAATAAAAGACAAAAAAGACCTTGACGCGAAAAAATTTGGTGTTATTGTTAAGTCAGGATACCGCAGGGGGCTTCTTTTGCCCGACCTGCCGGGAGTCGACAGCCCAGAGCAGCAGATAGAGATCTGCCGCATGAAGAGCGGGATTAGCAGCAGCGAGCCGGTCGAGCTGTTCAGATTTGAAGTAAGGAGATACCATTGATGATAAGGGCAGGGATCATGGGGGCCGCGGGATACGCGGGAGTGGGGCTGGTACAACTTTTGAAAGGGCATCCGCAGGCAGAACTGGTCTGGGTTGCAAGCGAACAGGCCCACGCGGGTAAAAAATTATCGGAGCTGCGGCCGTTCCTTAACGGGCTCTGCGATCTGAGCTGCGAACCTCCGGAGATCTCCGGGCTGATAGACAAAGTTGATGTCATCTTTATGGCGCTTCCCAACGGCCTTGCTATGAAGTACGCTCCGGCAGCGCTGGAAAAAGGAAAAAAAGTTATCGATATCAGCGCGGACTTCCGTATCAAGGACCTTGAAGAATACAAAAAATGGTACAAAATAGACCACGCCAGTCCCGAGCTTGTTAAAGAAGCGGTCTATGCGCTGCCCGAGCTCTACCTGGAGCAGATAAAAAAGGCCCGCCTGATCGCAAACCCTGGCTGCTATCCCACCGCCTCCATCCTTGGCTCCTATCCTTTGCTCAAGTTTGGCCTTATCGACAAAGACTCACTTGTCCTTGACGCAAAGTCGGGTGTCTCTGGGGCAGGGGCGGCGCTTACCGAGATAACGCATTTTCCGGAGTGCAACGAGAACTTCAGGGCCTATGCGGTGGCAGGCCACAGGCATAATCCCGAAATAGACCAGGAACTGTCAAAAGCCTGCGGGAAAACCGTCCTTACTTCTTTTGTTCCGCATCTGGTGCCGATGAACCGGGGCATTCTGGTGACAATTTACGGCAAACTCCTGGCCAAGAAAGGCGTTGACGAGATACACGCGCTCTATCGCGACTTTTATAAGGGAGCCCCATTTGTCCGTGTGCTGGACAAGGGCAAACTCCCCGCGACCAAATATGTTTCCGCGTCAAACTTCTGCGATATCAATATTGTTGTAGACGAAAGGGCGGGCAGAGTTATTGTGCTGTCGGCCATAGATAATCTGGTAAAAGGCGCGGCGGGGCAGGCGCTCCAGAACATGAACATCATGTTCGGCCTTGACCAGAAGGCCGGGCTGGACCGATTGCCTTTGTATCCTTAACCCCCTCTTAGTCTCCCCCTTGTCAGGGGGAGAAATATTGTTAAGAGGGCTTCCCCTGAGAAGGGGAAGCTGCCCCGAGCGAAGTCGAGGGGCTGAAGGGGTTTATGATAGTGAGAACCAAATTAATCAACGGCGGCATCTGCGCCCCGGAGGGATTTCTTGCCGCGGGCTTTGCGGCAGGCTTAAAAAAGTCCGGCAAAAAAGACCTCGCTTTGATTTATGCCAAACAGCCTTGCTCCGCGGCCGGGGTTTTTACAACTAACAGGTTCAAGGCAGCGCCCGTACTTGTCTCAATAGAAAACCTCAAAAAAGGCCGCGCGCAGGCTGTCGTCATTAATTCCGGCAATGCCAATGCCTGTACGGGAAAACAGGGCATCATCGACGCAAAGCAGATGGCCTCAAGTGCTGCCGAGGCTCTTGGTATTTCCAAGGACAGCGTACTTGTTGCCTCCACGGGGATAATAGGGCGGCTTCTTCCCATGAAAAAGGTCCTTGGCGGGATATGGGCGGTGTCGCGCATGATAAAGAAGGCCGGCTGCGCCGATGCCGCGGAGGCAATTCTTACCACCGATACCAGAAAAAAAGAGATAGCCCTTGAGGTTGACATCGATAAAAAGAACAGTTTTAAAATAGCCGGCATAGCAAAAGGCTCCGGGATGATCTGTCCGGATGTTGCCACCATGATAGCCGTAATAACCACCGATGCCGATATAGACCCAAAAACACTAAAGACGGCTTTAAAGCAGGTTTGCGATGATTCGTTCAATATGATCACTGTTGACAACGACATGAGCACCAACGATACGGTCTTCTGCCTTGCGAGCAGGCTCTCGGCAAAGATAAAAAAAGGAAAAACCTTTGAGGTCTTTTGCGCCTCGCTAAAAGAAGTTTGCCTTTATCTTGCAAAAGAAATGGTAAGGGACGGGGAAGGGGCTACCAAACTGTTCGAGGTGCTGGTAAAGGGCGCCGCATCAGAAAAGGACGCCGGCAAAATAGCAAAAGCCGCGGCGGGGTCCAATCTTTTGAAGTGCGCGGTATGCGGCAGCGATCCCAACTGGGGACGCGTTATTGCCGCAGCCGGCTATGCGGGAGTGGAATTTGACCCCGACAGGGTCGATGTACACCTTGAGAACATTGCTCTGGTAAAAAAAGGCAGGCCCCTGCCTTTTGACGCCGCAAAGGCGAAAAAACTGATGGACCGGAAAGAAATGAGGTTTACCATAAACTTGAACTCGGGGAGCGCTTCTTCCAGCGCGTTTGGCTGCGACCTTACAGAAGGCTATATTGACATAAACGCGAGGTATCATACCTGATGTTCGAAAAGCTTATAAAAAGGGCCGAGGTCGTTATAGAGGCTCTTCCCTATCTTAAAAAATTCTACGGAAAGATAATTGTTATCAAGTATGGCGGCAACGCGATGGTGGACCCAAAGCTCCGCGCCAAGGTCCTTAAGGATGTCGTTCTTCTGCGCTATCTGGGAATGCACCCTATACTGCTTCACGGAGGAGGGCCGTCTATAACCAGGGAGCTTAAGCGCAGGAACATAGAATCAAAGTTCATCGAAGGCCTGCGGGTGACGGACCCTGCCACAATGGAAGTGGTGGAAAAGGTGCTTTCCAGGGTAAATTCCGGAATAGTATCTGTGATAAACAGGGAAGGCGGTTCCGGCAAGGGCAAGGGGATATCAGGGAAAAAAGGCCGGGTGATCCGCGCCAGAAAGCACACAATAGTCAGAAAAGGGCAGAAGATAGACCTCGGTTTTGTGGGCGATGTCCGCTCCATAGATGTGAAAAGCCTAAGGGACACTATCTCAAAAGGAAGGATCCCCGTTATCTCTTCTATCGGCTTTGACGGAAATGGCAGCGTCTACAATATAAATGCAGATTCTGCCGCGGCAGAAATAGCGGGAGCCCTGCAGGCTGCAAAACTCATCCTTCTCACCAATGTGAGAGGGGTTTACGACAAAAAGGACCGGCTTATATCGGTCATCAACGCTTCCAAGGTCAGGCGCTACATAAGGAACGGCACCATCTCTGGCGGCATGATACCCAAGGTCCGCTGCGGCTTGTCCGCCCTCAAAGACGGGGTGGAAAAGGTCCACATCCTTGACGGAAGGATACCCCACGCGCTTCTTTTGGAACTGTTCACGGATATCGGTATCGGGACGATGGTCGAGAGGTAAAATGGAGGAGACCCGACGCTAAAGCG
>CAYUCV010000032.1:0-11837 GCA_964443545.1 uncultured bacterium | reverse complement strand
CCTCTTTCTGTTTTTATTCTACACGAGGTGTCCGTTAAATCGGGGCAAGGTCAATCTCTCCCCCTGAAAAGGGGGAGACTAAGAGGGGGCTTATTCGAGATTTAACTCAGCGGAAACTTTTGTAGTCTATCTTGTAAGAGGTGATCTTATAGCCAAGTATGCGTTTAGTTGTTTTCAGCATAACTGCAGCCTTAGAGATATTGCCCTTGGTCTGTTTGAGGGCGTCAATAATGATATCCTTTTCATAATTTCCCACGAGTTCGTCTAGCGCAAGGTCGGTCTTTGTTTTTGAGGTCTCTGCCGTTTGGAGCGTCGGAGGAAGGTGATGCGCGTAAATGACCTCACCCTCGCACATAAGGACTGCCCTTTCAATGGTATTTTCCAGTTCTCTAACATTTCCGGGCCAGTGATAACTCATCAGGGCATCGATAGCGGGCGTTGATACCCTCTTGATCGTTTTGGAGTTCTTTTTTGAGTACCTGTCCAGGAAAAATTCGGCAAGGAGCATGATATCGTCCCTGCGGTCCCTCAAGGGCGGAAGATAGACAGGAAAAACATTCAAACGGTAGTACAGGTCCTCCCTGAATTTTGAATTTTTGACATTTTCTTCAAGATTATGGTTGGTGGCAACTATTAGCCTTACATTGCTTTTTATTGTTTCGGTGCCGCCCAGGCGCTCAAACTCCCTCTCCTGTATCACCCTCAGCAGTTTTACCTGCAGCCCAGCTCCGAGGTCTCCTATCTCGTCAAGAAAGAGCGTCCCTCCCTCTGCCAGTTCAAACCTTCCAGCCCGTCTTTCAAGAGCCCCCGTAAAGGCCCCGCGCTCGTAGCCAAAAAGCTCCGATTCTATCAGATTTTCGGGCAGTGCCGCAATGTTGACCTTTATGAAAGGCTTTTTTGAGCGCAGGCTGTTATAGTGTATCGCATTGGCCACCAGTTCCTTGCCGGTGCCGGACTCTCCCCTTATCAGGACCGTAGCGTCGCTTTTGGCAACCTTGGCCACCATCTCATACACCTCTCTCATCCTGTTGCTGTTTCCAATGATGTTCTTATAGCTGTACTTTTCCTTTAAGTTCTCCCTCAGCTTCAGGTTCTCCTCTATCAACTGGTCCTTTTCGGACTGTATCAGCTGCCTTATCTTTACCGCCTGGCCTATCATCGAGGCAATGATGGAAAGGAACCTCATGTCCTCTTCAAGCGAGACTTCGGGAGAAAATATCTTGTCAACAGAGAATGCACCTATTACACTGTCCCCAAGCTTGACCGGCACGCAGATGAATGAGATGTTGTTCTTGTCTATCCCTTTCCTGGACCTTGTTCTGTCAAGAAATAGAGGCTCCTCCCCGATCCTCGGGATGACAGCCGGCTTTCCCGTTTCTACGACCTTTCCGGTTATTCCTTCGCCGATGCGGTATTTTCCTCTCTTTATCTCGGCATCGGTCAGGCCGTGTCCTATGTCTATAAAGAGCTCGCCGGTAATGGGATGAAGCAGAGTCATGGTGGCCCTTTTCATGCCCAGCCTTTTTTCGAGGATCTCCATTATGGAATACATCGAGCTTTCAACATCAAGGGTAAGGCTAAGCGCCTGGCTCACTTCGTACAGCGCGGTCAGTTCGTGGACTTTTCTTCTGCTCTGCTCGTTTTTCTGGTCCATATAGTAATACAATACTATACATTTTTGAATAAGTCAAATGATACTGCTACATTTTTGTATCAATATATTTCTATACTGCACCGCCTCCGCTATATGACTTTCCCTTATTACCTGGCTGCCGTCGAGGTCGGCAACGGTAAGAGCCACCTTGAGCACCCTGTCATAGGCCCTGCCGCTCATGCCAAGATGAAGCACCGCCGATTTAAGCAGCTCTTCCGCCGGTTTTTCGAGCAGGCAGCATTTTTTTATGTATTTAGGGGTCATCTTTGCATTAGAGGAGATCTTTGAGGCGGAAAACCTTTCCCTCTGCCTTTGCCTTGCCTTTGAAACACGCTGCCTTATCTGAGAGGAGGTTTCCCCTGCGGGGCAGGAAACGAGGTCCTCTTTCCCCAGCCGCGGAACTTCTATGCAGATGTCTATCCTGTCCAGGAGCGGTCCTGACAGTTTTTGCAGGTATCTCTGTATCTTCCACGAGGGGCACTGGCACTCCCGCAGGCGGTCGCCGTAATTGCCGCACGGGCACGGGTTCATTGCCGCAACCAGCATGAATTCTGCCGGAAAAGTGACCGAAGTTAAGGCTCTGCAGATGGTGACCTCGTTCTCTTCAAGCGGCTGGCGCAGCACCTCCAGCACATCCCGCGAGAATTCGGGGAATTCATCAAGAAAAAGTACGCCAAAATGGGCAAGGCTGACCTCGCCCGGTCTGGGAAGCCTTCCTCCGCCCACTATCCCTATATCCGATGTCGTGTGATGAGGGGACCTGAATGGCCTTTTGGTCACTAGTGTGTTTCTGGAGGACAAAAAACCTGTAATGCTGTAGAGCTTTGTGACCTCCAGCGCCTCGCCTAAGGAAAGAGGCGGCATTATTGTCGGCAGCCTTTTTGCAAGCATCGTTTTCCCCGAGCCGGGAGGCCCTATCATTAGTATATTGTGCCCTCCAGCAGCGGCTATCTCGAGCGCCCTCTTGGCATGGAACTGCCCTTTGACCTCGCTAAGATCAAGCTCATACTCCGGTTCTTTGGAAAACAGTTCTTCGATATCAACTGTATGAGGCTTCACCTCTGCTTCACCGTTCAAAAAGCCAATAAGCCCTAAAAGGTCTTCCGCGGGGATGATTTCCAGTTCATTAACCAGCGCGGCTTCGCTTGCGTTGTCTTTTGGCACAACGGCCCGTTTTATCCCGTTCTTTGCGGCCTCAATGCAGATCGGAAGCACTCCAGCGACCGGCCTTACCGCCCCGTCAAGAGACAGCTCTCCGAGGAAGATCGTGTCTTTTAGATAAGTCGTCCTTATTATATTGTGGCTTGCAAGAATTCCCACCGCTATGGGAAGATCATATACCGGGCCTTCCTTCTTGATATCGGCGGGGGCAAGGTTGATGGTAAAATACCCCGGAGGAAAGTCCAGCCCTGAATTAGAGACGGCGGCTTTTACCCTGTCCCGGCTCTCCTTTACGGCGGCATCGGGAAGCCCAACGATCGATTGCCCGGGCAGCCCCTTGTGAGTGTCCACCTCAACATCGACAATATAGCCTTTAAGTCCCGACAGTGCGGCGCTCTTTACTTTTACAAACATGCCTCCTCCCCTCTTTTAGTTCATCTGGAAAGCGTCCTTATAGAGTTCGATATTCATTTTTCCTTCGAAGTTCCTGTAGATAGAAATGACATCGAACCTGCAGTAAACATTGCTTATGTTCTTCTTATGCAGGTAAGTGCTTGCCGCGTGGATAATGCTCTTCTTTTTTGCCGCCCGTACGGCTCCGACAGGAGTGCCAAAGCTGGCAAAGGAGTAATTCTTGACCTCTACAAATACCAGGAACTGCCCGTCTTTTGCGATGATATCGACCTCTCCCTGGGATGAATGGAAATTCCGCTCGATCATCTGCCAGCCCAACGACAGAAGATGATCATATGCGATCTGCTCGCCTTCATCGCCGAGCCTCTTGCTTTGGATGGACATATCAGAAGGGAATACAGCAATTCCGGCGCCAGGCGGAAGGGAACCGGGGTCCGTAGACCGGGAACCGTTCCGAAAAGGTCTGCGGTTTGCGCTAGGCAGTTTTCGGTGCGGTGTTTTTCAACACCCTCAACAGGTTATTGCGCGGGTTGCTCGGGGATTATGAACCAGCCGGCTATGTAGGTGATGACCGCGGGAAATATCCCGGTGACCACGGCAAGAAAGACCACAGCAAGGCGAAGGATGGTAGAATCTATCTTTGTTATCTCAGAAACCCCGCCTATGATTCCGGCTATCTTTACATCATTTCTTGACCTGTAAAGTTTTGACATGCTTCTTTCTCCTTAGTGGACCGTTCTTGGGGCTGCGGACTTTGAAAATCCTTTTTTTGAGAGTTCCGAAAGAGAAAGGAATTCCATTTTTTGCTTGGACCTGCTCAGAGCCGAGAGCCTCTGAGAGAAAGAGGTCGAGAATCTGATCTGACCCCGGTTTGAGCCCTCTTCCTTGTGCTGCGAAACAGCCTGATTTTCCATGGTGCCTTTATTTTACCACCGTTCTTTGGAGGCGGCAAGAGCGCAAGGGCTCAAAGGTCATTCTGTGGCAGGCGCAAGGACCGTGCTTTTTTATGGCTTTCATATGGGCGGATGTCCCATACCCTTTGTGGACGTCAAAACCGTAATCGGGAAAGCGGTTGTGGAGCTTTTTCATCAGCCTGTCCCTCTCCACCTTGGCAAGGATGGAGGCTGCCGCTATAGAGGCGCTTATGCCATCCCCTTTGACCACGCAAAGCTGGCCGATATCTAACCCCGGTATTTTTTTGTTGCCATCCACAAGAGCATGGGCTGGCCGCATAGACAGGCCTGCAAGCGCTTTTTTCATTGCCAGAAGGGATGCGTTAAGGATATTGATCCTGTCTATGCGCTTTTCCGATACTTTTGACACAGCCCAGGACAGGGAATTTTTTTTGATAACGGAGCAAAGGGCTTCTCTTTTTGAGGGGGACAGTTTTTTGGAATCGTTTAGGCCTTCTATCTCGAACTCCGGGTCAAGTATCACGGCTGCCGCAAACACGGGACCGGCAAGAGGACCTCTTCCGGCCTCATCCACTCCCGCAACAGGGAGCTTTCCCTGCCGCATCAGTTTCCTTTCGATAAGGAAATGGGGCATTTTATTTTGGTACAGGCCCGATCTTAAGGACCGGCCAGATGCGGAAAAGCGCCCTGCCGACAAAGTAATCGCCCGGGACAAAGCCCCAGTACCTGCTGTCGGCGCTGTTTGGCCTGTTATCGCCCATCATAAAATAATGGCCTTCGGGGATGCGGACCTTTGGCATGTCAAAAGCGTCTTTTGCCATTGTGTGCTCTTCTTTGATCGGTTGATTATCTATATAGACAACTCCGTTCTTTATCTCGATCTCTTCTCCGGGAAGTCCGACAAGCCTTTTTATGAAGTCTCTTCTGGTGCCCAGAGGGTCCTTTGGGTATTTGAACACAAGTATCTCCATCCTCTGGGGCTGCCACAGCTTTACGATGTAGCGTATGTCGCTCAAAGGAAAGTTCGTATTGTACAAAGGGTTGGGGATGTTGAACAGGAACACGGGACTGTCGTTCATGTCATAAAGAGGGTTTTGTATGCCCAAAGAGAGCTTGTCAACTATCAGGCGGTCCCCCGTCATCAGGGTAGGCTCCATCGAGGCAGAAGGTATCCAGAAGATCTGAAGCAGAAATGCCCGCACCACAAGGGCTATCAAAAGGGCTACAAATAGTGTTTCGGCGGTGTCTTTAAAGAACGCCCTGAAGCGCTGCATCAGGCGGCCAGCGCCTTTTCTGCGGCGGTCTGTTCTCTTTCGTCTATCTTGGTGGCCCTGCTGCCTATCCTGTCGCGCAGATAATAGAGCTTGGCTCTTCTTACCTTGCCTCTTCTTATAAGCTTGACCCTGTCAACTTTGGGGGAATGTATCGGGAATATCCTCTCCACTCCCACGCCCTGTACCACTTTTCTTACGGTAAAGGTCTGGGCGCTGGAGCCGCCCTTTTTGGCTATCACAACACCTTCAAAGCCCTGCAGCCTTTCTTTATCGCCTTCTGTTATCTTGGCAAAGACCTTTACCGTGTCCCCCACGCCAAAGGACTCCACCTTCTCTTTCATTGTTTTCTTGTTGATATCCTCGATTATTCCCATTATTTCACTCCTGTTCTTATTATAGACTTTGTGAGAGCGTCTTTCAAGGCACGGACGGTCCTACAGGCCAAGTATGATCTCTCTTAAAAGGCCGCTGTCTTCACCGGTCAACCGTGCCCCGGCAAACAGATCGCTTCTCTTAAGAAGGGTGCGCCTCAAAGCTTCTTTGCGGCGCCATTTCCTGATCTCCTCATGATTACCTCTCTGAAGGACCTGCGGCACAGAACCCGTTCCATGCTCGGCAGGCCTTGTGTAATGAGGATGGTCAAGCAGTCCGTAAGTAAAGGAATCTTCAGTAACGGAGTCCATTTCTTTAACAACGCCCGGTATATGCCGGCAAATGCAGTCCACCAGCACCATGGCGGGAAGCTCTCCTCCCGTCAGCACATAATCCCCGATCGAAAGCTCCTCATCAATAAGGGTTGAAACCCTTTCGTCAACCCCCTCGTAATGGCCGCATATTAGTATAAGATGTTCTTCTTTGGACAAAGACCTGACTTTTTCCTGGGTTAGAGCGGCGCCGGACGGGGTTAGCAGTATCGTCTTTGTCTTTAAAGTCTTGAGTTCGTTAAGAAAAGCGGCAATGGGCTCTATCTTCATCACCATCCCTGCTCCGCCTCCAAAGGGAGCGTCATCCGCAGTCTTGTGCTTGTCCTCCGTCTTGTCCCTTAGGTCATGAACAGTTACAGAGAACAATCCTTTTTCTCTTCCTCTTTTGAGGATGCTCTCTGTCAGAGGCCCCTCGAACATGGAGGGAAAAAGGGTCAATATGTCAAATTTCATTTGATTGTGGAGCCGAGGCGCTAGCCCCGGGCTGTCAATTAGGGGCAAGGACTGATAGTTCAGTCAACGTTCCTTATTTCCATAATAACGCCGTCTTTTACCAGGAGTTCCGCAGCGCCGACTTTTCTGTAAAGATTGTCCCCGACCTTGACATTGACCGGGCCTTCGAGCGGGCCCTGGACAAATTCTGTCCCAAGGACAAGCCTTTTTGCCTCTTCCATCTTGGCAAGGAGGTCGTTCTTCTGCGCGGTTATCCTTGTTCTTTCGCCGGCCAGCTGGCTCTTGAACGCGGTCACCTGCTGCATCATCCCTTTTTTCTTCAGGTCTTCCAGATATGTCTTGCTTTGGTTTTCCATAGCAAGGCCCTGAGTGTCCAGGTTCCGGACAGCCCTTTCAAGCTCCCTTACCAGGTTTTCTTTAAATGCCTCCGTAACAACGGCCTTTACCATCACTATCCTCTTCAGCTCAAGGGTCTTTTCCTGCTCTGCCATTCTACATACCTCCTTGTTCACGGGTCATTATTTCCACCGTTATTCTCTTTCTGTCCTTTGCTCCCGCCGATTTTGCAATGGTCCTTATGGCATTGGCGATGCGGCCTTCTTTGCCGATGACCTTCCCGACCTCGTCGGCGGCAACTTTTATCTCAAGTATCGTCAAGCCTTCAGAGTCGGTCTGCTTAATCTCTACCTCGTCAGGCTTATCCACCAGGGCTCTAACAATGTACTCGACCAGTTCTTTCATTGAGGGATTCTCCTAAAACGGACCGCTGCCTACTGCTGGGCCGGAGCCTGCTCGGCTTCGGGAGCCTTTGCGGCAGCTTCTTTGGGTGCTTGCGCTTTTTGCGCTTCGGCTTCGGCCTGAGCGGCCTTAGAAAGTTTTTTCTTCTTTTTGCTGTAATCCACTGCGTCCAATAGCCCTATCTTGCCCAGATACTTGCGCACTGTCGGGGACGGGGTGGCGCCATTTTTTAGCCAGGCAGCTGTCTTTTCCTTGTCAACTTCAAAAACAGACGGTTCTGAGCCCGGAGCGTACTGCCCAAGTATCTCTATGGGGCTGGCGTTCCTTGCGCTGGACTCGTCTATAACGATAACTCTGTAATACGGCTTTCCTTTGGTGCCTACTCTGGTCAATCTGATCTTTGCGGCCAATTTAATTCCTCCCGGATTTGATATATGTAATTATACCACATAAAATTCGGCGGAGAATTTATGCACGGGATGGAATATGATACATGTACAGACGCCCCGTCGGGGCGTCTCTAAGCTAAACGCGATCTGATTTCTTCTACTGAATCCCCGCCGAATTTTTCAAGGAGCGCGTCCGCAATAACAATGGAGCAGACCGCTTCTCCCACAACGGCGGCGGCATGCACCGCGCAGACATCGGCCCTTTCCACATGCGCCAGGCAGGGTTCCTTTGTGACCAGGTCTACCGTGTTGAGAGGCTTGGTTATTGTGGCTATAGGCTTCATCGCGGCCCTGACGATGATCGGCTCCCCGTTAGAGATCCCGCCTTCTATCCCGCCCGCATTGTTGGTCATGTGCTTGAACTTGTCCTCAAAGAGAATCTCGTCATGGACTTTTGATCCGGTAAGCTTTGCAGCCATAAAACCGAGGCCGAATTCAACTCCTTTTATGGCCGGAATGCTCATAACGGCCTGCGCAAGCCTGGACGATAGCCTCCTGTCGCCCTGCACATAACTGCCGAGCCCGACAGGGACATTTGAAACCAGGACCTCAAAGATACCCCCCAGAGAATCCCCCTCCGCTTTTGCCTTTTCTACGAGCTTATCCCAGGAAGAGGAGCTGCTTTCTCCTCCTATTTCAATGACTTTGCTTACCGCCCTGATATTGAATTCTGAAAGAAGTTTTTTTGCGATAGCTCCCACCGCCACTCTTGCCGCAGTCTCTCTTGCGCTTGCTCTCTCAAGGACATTTCTGATATCCGTCTGCCCGTATTTTAGGGCACCTGCCAGGTCCGCGTGCCCCGGACGCAGCTTGGTTACATTTTCTGTACCCGAGATACCGGCCTTGTTTTTTATAAGCAGAGCTATCGGACTGCCAATGGTCTTTCCTTTAAGCACACCTGAAACTATTTCAACCTCATCCTTTTCTATCTTCATTCTCTCCGACCTGCCCGGTCCCTGCTGGCGCCTTTGCAGTTCGGTGTTGATATCACCCTCGGACAGGGGCAGATTGGCCGGCATGCCTTCAAGAATGGCAACCAGCATTTTCCCGTGTGATTCTCCGGCGGTTAAGAACCTTAACATAATAGAGGAATTATATCACCGCCCGAGCCTGTCCACAATCTCTTTTATGACCCATTCCGGAGTGGACGCGCCGGCGGTGATTCCGACGGTCTTTTTGTTCTCTAACCACTCTGTCTTTATTTCATCAGCAGAGTGGATCATTTGCGTTTCTACCCCCTGGCCCAGGCACAGCTCCCTCAGCCTGTTGGTGTTGGCGCTTCTAACATCGCCTATCACTACCATCAGGTCAACCTGTTTGGCAAGTTCTATGGCGGCTTCCTGCCTCTTTTCGGTGGCGGAGCAAATGGTATTCTCCACCCTGACGGTCCCGGCTTTCTTTTTAAGCGCTGCCGCCGTTGCCTCAAAGTTTGCAACGGACTGGGTCGTTTGCGCCACTATCCCCATTTTTTCGTAAAAAGGGAGAGCCTCAACATCTTTTGGCCCTTCAACAACAACGGCGGTCTCCTTGGTCCAGCCTTTTATTCCCTTGACCTCGGTATGATCGCGGTCGCCTATAATAACGACCTTAAAGCCTTCTTCAAAAAGTTTTTTTGATATCTGCTGCGCTTTTTTGACCCAGGGACAGGTGGTATCAACTATCTCAAGACCAATCTTTTTTGCGTCATCATAGGTCTTTGGCCCGACACCGTGGGCCGAGATTATCAGCAGGGGCGCATCGCGATACTCCCCTACGGGAGTTTCAGATAAATTGGAAATACTGCGCACACCCATTTCTTCCAATTTTCTTATGACATCCGAATTGTGGACAAGATAACCGAGGATATAGGCTTTTTTGCCCTTTTTGGCGATCTCAACGGCCTTTTCGTAAGCAAAGGCCACTCCCGTGCAAAACCCGCAGCAGCCGGCTCTGACTATTTTCATTACTGGCAGGCCGGCATCCTTATGGTAAATGCCGTCCCTTCCCCCTCTTTGCTGTCAACCTCTATAAAGCCCCCGTGGGATTCAATTATACCGTGAACAACGGTCAATCCCAACCCGGTCCCTCCGTATTTGTTCGTAAAGAACGGATCAAAGATGTTCATAACGTCCTGTCTGCTGATGCCGCAGCCGTTGTCAGATACTTTTATCTCCACCCGGTCCCCTTCGTCGCTGCACATCCTTGAGAGCTCTACCTCCACACTTCCTCCTTTTTCCACCGCGCTCTCGGCGTTCTGCAAAAGGTTGAGGAAGACCTGGAACAATTTCTGCATATCGGCGGAAATCTTCATTTTGCCTTTAGACTTTAAAGACAAACTGACGCCTTTGGCATCGTACTGGGGCTTGACAAAATCCAGCGCTTCGCCCGCCAGCTCTTTGAGATCAAAGGACTCTATCTTGAGGTCCGAGGCCCTAACATAGCCGAGCATGCTGTCAATTATCCTGTCCATGCGGCCGATCTCTCTGGGAATTATTTTAAGATAATGGGACCTGTACTCCGGATCGTCAAATTTTCTGCTCAGAAGCTGCGACAGGATCTTGATGGAAGAAAGCGGGTTCTTTATCTCGTGGGCCATGCCCGCGGCCATGGTCCCCAGGGCTTCAAGTTTTTCGGACCTTATCCTTACAGCATTGTCGGACCTTGTAAAAACGACCGTCGCTCCCCTGGGCCGGCCCTTGTAATCTTTGAGCGGATAGGCAACGGCTATCCTGCAGGTCTTTTCTTTTTTTCCGGAAATGTTTATCCGTTTTTCCGGTACCAAGTCCGACCCCAGCGCTTTTTCTATAAAAGAGATGACTTCCAGATCATCGGAAAAGAAGGTTTCATATTTTTGCGGTTTTGTGCCTGAGAGTTTTCTTCCGAAAAGCTCTTCGGCAGCGTCATTGTACAAAGTGATGAGGCCGCTGCTGTCGATTGTTATCAATGCATCAGACATATCGACAATTTATCGAACCTCTTTTGGGCGGATTTCACAAAAGGCCGCTTTTTTTGATCCTTTCGACAGCCTCTTTTATCCTGGCCTCGTCAGCGGTAATGCAGAACCTGACATATCCCCGGCCGCTGTCGCCGTAGCCGCTTCCCGGAACAACCAGCACGGCGCATTTGTCAAGAAGCGCGGAGCAGAACTGCTCGTCGGTATATCCTTTCGGCACGGGCACCCAGACATAAAAGGTGGCTTTTGTGTACTCAAGCTTCCAGCCCATTGAGTTGAGCCCGTCAACAAGGGCTTTCATCCTTTTTTCGTACATCAGGTTGGTATTTTCGGTAAAACCGCCGGGCCCGTTGAGCGCTTCGATAGCTGCCTTCTGGATGGCCTTAAAGGCTCCCGAATCGATATTGGTCTTTATCACCGCAAGAGCTTTCAGCGCATCTTTGTTTCCTACGGCCATGCCGATCCTCCATCCGGTCATGTTAAAGGTCTTAGAAAGCGAATGGAACTCGACCGCAACATCCTTTGCCCCGGGTATCTCAAGAATGCTCCGGCCTTTATAGCCGCCAAAGGTCACTTCGGAATAGGCCAGGTCCGAGCAAAGCACGATGTCGTTATCCTTGCAGAAATTAACGGCATTCTTCAAGAACTCGGGAGTTGCCACTGCGGAGGTCGGGTTGTTGGGATAGTTGATGAACATCAATTTTGCCTTTTTGGCAGTCTCTTTCGATATAGAAGAAAGGTCAGGCATAAAACCGTTATCTTTTGTAAGCGGCATAAAATACGGCTCTCCCTGCGCAAGCAGCGTGCACATCTTATATACAGGGTAAGACGGGTCCGGGATAAGAGAGATATCGCCCGGATCAAGGAGGGCAAAGAGCATGTGGGCTATCCCCTCCTTGGAGCCGATCAGGGACATAACTTCCGTTTCAGGGTCAATCTCAACACCGAACCTCTTTTTGTACCAGCCGGAAACAGCCTTTCTGAATTCTTTTGTCCCTTCGTAGGGAGGATAATTGTGAGTAGCAGGGTCATCGAGAGCTTTTTTCATTGCATCTATAATGTATTTGGGCGTCGGCTGGTCCGGATCCCCGATAGAGAGATCTATGATATCCGCCCCTTTTGCTATGGCGCTGGCTTTTTTCTT
>CAYUCV010000031.1:0-12365 GCA_964443545.1 uncultured bacterium | reverse complement strand
TCTTCTTCGGGCTGGATGTTGGGATTATAGAAAAAGCCTGAAACCTCATAACCTTCTGAGCGGAGCTTTTCTACCGGCCAGGAGGCGCACACTCCGCAGCAGATATGGAGCAGGGCCTTTTTCATTTTAGGTCTTTGTAAATGCCGCTGTAGCCCTGAGCAACTTCGCTGATGCGCGAAAAGGCCAGCTGCAGCACTCTGGCGTTCTGTTTAAGATCAAGCCCATTAGGGTTTTCCACGACCAGAAGAAACTCGCTCTTGCCGCTGAATCCAGCGTCCCAGATCCCGTTCTGGGTAAAAGCCCCCGCCCTAAGCAGGGTTGTTCTGGTAAAGGCAAAGCCCATGAGGTCGTTGGGTATATTGACGGTCTCGTTGGTCCTTACCTTATAGGCTCCTTTTTTAAGGTGCCACCAGCCAAAGGCATCCTCCGGGCTCCTTTTTCCGGGTATCATCTCCCTGCACTCCGGGATAACCCTTTCCTTGTTAGAAAAATCAACTGCCCCTCCTGCGGTAAATTCAAACACCTTTTCAACCGTCAGATCAAAGCCGTTCTGGGTCAGCTGCTTTTCAAGCGAAAAATAGCCTTCTATGAGTTTCTTTTCCTTTATCAGTTCTTCTATTTCGTGCTTGCTGAGCATTGCTGCCTTTCTAGGTCAGAGCTTTTTTAACCTCAGCCGGGATCTTTAGCAGTTTTAATCCTGGATCAACGCATGCCATTATTGTCCTTGCTTTTGCCACTGTTTTTCCGTCCTGGTTCTTAATAACGCAGTCAAACACGATCTTGATATTTTTTATTTCCGAAATGACCGTCTCTGTCTCAAGGATGTCCCCGTACTTTGCCGGAGCTTCATAATCTATTTCCTGCCTTGCGACCGCAAACCATATCCCGCTGTCTGCCAGGGCTTTTACATCAAGGCCTTTGTTCTCAAGATATTCGGCCCTTGCTTCTTCAAGATATTTAAGATAATTGCCGTAATAGACCACCCCGCCGCAGTCGGTGTCGTGATAATAGATCCTGTGCTTCATGTCTTTGGTTATTGTAGCAGATTGTCCAGCATCCTTGCCCTGTCGGAGCGGGGAAACTTGGTTTTTTTGACAACTTTCGAGAAGAATTCTATCGTATTGTCATATGTGGGCCGGTCTACAGGATAAGGGGTAGCGTCCTTGCCGCCGTGGGCAAAGGAATATCTGGCGGGGTCCTCGTAAGAAGCTTCTGCTCCGTAGATCACTTCGGAAACAAGAGAAAGAGCACGGATAGTCTTTGGCCCGACACCCTCTTTTGAGAGCAGTTCTTCATAGCTGGCGGGCTTTTCGTCGCACAGTTTGAACAGGATCTTTTCCAGATATTTGCTCTTTGAAAAATCCTCATTCTCTACCGGGTGATGTTCAAATTCCCTGTCCGGAAGTTTAAGCAGTGTTGTTTTTTCTCCCCTGTGTTTAAAGGAAACCATCTTGGAGTATTCGCTGTAATGCCTGCGCAGCAGTTCGATGTCTTTCATCAAGGTGTTGAACCCTCCGCGCACAAGCTCCGTGCTAAGGGCCCTGTTCTTTGTGCTGTCTTTTGCAGTCAGGTTAAGGGCCGGGACTTTTATCTGGCTGGCAATTCCGGAGTGGGGCTCGCAAACCAGGTCTGTTATCTTTTCGGAATACCAGTGGTATCTGCGTGCGGTGGCATTCTGTGTGTTCATACCCTGCTGTACCACCGCCCAGGCCCCGCCGGAGGAAAAGAAGAAAGCGTGATGGTATATCTGAAAGCCGTCCTGGATAAGAGAGCTGTCCACCTTGGCCGCCATCTTTGAGTTGTAGACCAGGTTCTCACCTCTTTTGTCAGGAAGGCTCAGGCGCTCCGCCCAGCTCCGTATCTCCTCCGGGGTCTTTCTGGAGGTTTTACCTTTGCCGCCGCAGATAAAAAGCCCGAGCCGTCCTTCCATGCCCCTGATGGCTTCCTTTAGCGCGGCTGTAAGAATTGTGGTCAGCCCGGAGGCGTTCCAGTCAAAGGCAAGGACCGTACCAAGAGACTGGAACCAGACGGGATCCCCTATCCTTTTTATGAACTCCCCGCTGCCGTGCTCCTCTATGATGACCTCCATCATCTCTCTTCCAAGGAGAACCATCCTGTCAAAGAGCCATTTGGGGCATTTTCCCGTATCAAGAGTAAAAGTGGCGATGCCGCGGTCGATCATTGGAGCTAAATTATAACACTATTCGGAAAGGTCAATATCAGGCATGCAAAAATGCTCGACACTTGCTCTCCTAAGCCCGTCGGCAAATTCGCAGCCTCTTTCTCCCCGTTCTGCCACAGCCCTTATTATTACCTCCCGCCTTTCCAAAGGCAGCTCAGCGATCCTTCCAAAAACATTAAGGTAATCGGAGAGATCCAAAAGCCTCAAATTTCGCCTTTCTAGGCCTTCTAACTCAAGATAAGCGGCTCTGGCCGGTATATATACGGGGGTATCTTCCTGCCAGGCAGGCCTGATAAACCTCTCTGCAGCCATAAAAGCGGTAAGGTCCGCGTATTCTTTCTGGATAGGTTCTCTGACGGCCATGGCATAAACTCTAAAATAGAGGTTATCCCGTTCTACGCTTCCAAGAGTCCCTGCGTAATGCCTCACTATTTCTGGATTCCTCTGCAAAATGGCAGAAAGCTCATGCGCCGCGTCCCATGGAGTCTGCCCCCCGCCAGAATAAGACAGCAGGCTTGCCAGAGTATCTGCCGATCTTCCTCCTTTTGAGTCGGAAAGCCTTTCCCGTAAAAAGGATAATCCTCTAAAAGCATAGGCAGGAGCGAATTTTGTTGACAGCATCAGCCCTGCCAATGCTCCTCCTCCCACAATATAGGGGTCCTGGCCAAAAATGCCTGCCAGGCCCGCCCCGGCTCCCAATCCCAAAAAACCTGACATTCTGGTTATCGAGCTCTTTAGTTTGGTGTCCGACCAGCCGTTCGCAAATCTCGGAGTATCAAATAAAAGCCCGAAATTATTCTCGTTAAAAAGGTTCTCTCCAATTTCCGATGCCGCCGGTCCTATTATTTCTACCTCGGCGCCCCGCCCCCCGAGAAGGAAAGGAAGCTCCCAGGGGCTTTTGCAGACAGCGGCATATACGGAATAAGTCAGCTCTCTTTCCGAGACATTATAAGCGGCGACCTTAACCACCCCTGACCTTTCAAGACAACCGGCCAGTTTTGGAAAAGCCGAGATCCCGCCGACCTGATGTTCAAGCATCAGTCTACCGTTCTCGGCATGGAAGGCCATCGGCATCTGCCTGCTGACATCCGAAAACTGCCTCAGGAACCTTAGAGCTCCTGCCGGCGGATCGGCGGTATACCTATCAGCCTGCCCTGCAGTAACAATGCGTAAAGAAGGGTTCACCGATATCTTTATAAAACTCACAGATGTCTCCTTTTGCTGAATGAGCGGACATCAGTTTATCGATAAAACACCGGCAGGATTTCACCAAGCTCAATAAGATAACCTATTTGTTTGACACGGATGCGTAAGTTTTGACTACTTTTTTATGTTCGCCTCGACCGCTTTCAGGAGTTCATCGGGCTTTATGGGTTTTTCCAGAAGCGCTGCTACCGGCAGATAGTCCGGGTCCGGCTCAAAGCCAAAAGGAAGGTTCATGTCCTTTCTGATGCCGGTTATCATGATGACAGGCAGGTCCCTGGTAGAGGCCTCATTCTTGAGGTTTTTTGCAAGGTCAAAACCTTCAGTCTTGGTTGACATCATGACATCAAGCAGCATAAGGTCCGGGGACTCCTTTTTTGCCTTGTCCAGACCTTCTGTCCCGTTAGAGGCCGAGATAACACTGTACCCCTTTGATTCAAGTATCGAAGCCATAGCCTCGACAAAATCCGTGTCATCGTCAACTATCAATATCTTTCCTGCCATTTTAAATCTCCTTTCGGGATTATATCATACGCCGCACAGGCCGCGACTATTTCTTTCGGTAGCTCCTGATTATCTCTTTAATTTTTTTAGGCGTAAGTTCCCCGTAGATCTTGTCGTCTATCATGGCAACAGGGGCTATCCCGCAGGCTCCGAGGCATCTTGCCTCGGCAAGCGAAAAAAGTTTGTCCTCGGTAGTGCCGCCCACGCCTATCTTTAGCTCCTCCTTGATCGCGTTTAGAACATCCTCTGCGCCTTTGACATAACAGGCTGTGCCCAGACAAACGGAGATCACATGCTTTCCTTTTGGCTTAAGGTTAAAGTAATGGTAAAAGGTCGCCACTCCCCAGATATGGGCGGTGGGGATGTTCATGGAATCGGCCACTTCGTCCATTACCGACCTGTCAAGGTAGCCGAACAGTTCCTGGGCTTTATGCAGTATCGCTATAAGATATGATTCCGGATTATCTTTCTTCTTTACCTGCTCTATGTATTCTTTTAGTCTTTCCATTTTATCTTGCCTTTATGTTGCGGCTTATTATGCCTCTCGGCTCCTTTTTGGCATAATGAGTATGCAAAAGTTTGTGCGCCATAGGAGAAAGCGGCCTTCCAAGAAAATCCTTATAGACCCTTTGTATGTCAGGATTTTCATGGCTCCGTCTTATCGTCTTGTTCCTGTCAAGGTCATAAAGCGCCTGCGCTCTTTTTGCCAGACAGGCTTCGTCAAGCGGGATTGAGTTGATACCTGAATAAGGCTGTCCTCCCCCGCCTATGCAACCACCGGGGCATCCCATTATTTCTATAAAATGGAACCTGTCGGGCTCTTTTCTGGCAATATCAAGAAGATCTGCGGCATTGCCCAGCCCGTGGGCCACCGCTACTCTTATTTCCTTGCCGTCCATCATGAGTTTTCCTTCTTTGATCCCTTTCATTCCCCTTATGCCATCCACTTCTATATTGACGAGAGTCTCCCCGGTATAAAGCTCATAGGCGGTCCTGATGGCGGCTTCCATAACCCCGCCGGTGGTCCCGAATATCGCGCCCGCTCCGGAAGAAAGGCCCAGAGGAGCGTCAAATTCCTCTCCTTTAATATTGACTAGGTCTATGCCCACGGATTTTATCATCCAGGCAGCTTCTCTGGTGGTGATGACCGTATCAACCCCTCTAAGACCGTCAACAACCAATTCAGGTCTGGCCGATTCATACTTTTTAGCCGTACAGCACATTACTGCAACGCTGAAGACCTCTTTTGGTTCTCTTTTAAGTTTTGCAGGAAAATAGGTCTTAAGCAGGGCTCCCATCATTGACATTGGCGACTTGCAAGTAGAAATGTTATCTATAAGATCAGGGTGGAACTGTTCCATGCATTTCATCCAGGCGGCGGAACAGGAAGTTATCATAGGCAGTTTGCCTTTGCCCTGGAGCCTTTCAAGGAATTCGCTTGCTTCCTCCATTATCGTAAGGTCGGCTCCGAACTGGGTGTCAAAAACATAGTCAAAGCCTAGCTTGCGCATTGCCGCGGCCAGCTGTTTTTCCATGTTGGTCCCGGGCGGCAGCCCAAAAGCCTCTCCAATGGCAGCCCTTACCGAGGGCGCTATCTGCACCGCTTTTAGAAGAGATTTGTCGTCAAGCTTTTCAAAAACATCCTGCGTATAGTTCTTTTCCACAAATGCGGCCGTGGGACAGACATTGATGCACTGCCCGCAGGCGGTGCAGACCGTTTCGGTAAAAGGCAGATCGTAAGCGGGCATGACAACGGTCTTAAAGCCTCTGTGCGCGTGTCCTAAGGCACTCACCTTTTGCAGTTCGGAACAGATGCGCACGCACCTGCCGCAAAGGATACACTTGTTTGGGTCCCTTACCACTGAGGTCGAAGAAACATCTTTTTGGTATTTCTTTCTCTCGCCCTCAAAATGCCTTTTCTTTATCCCCATAGAGTAGGCAAGCCTCTGCAATTCACAGTTGCTGTCCCTTTCGCAGGTGTGGCAGTCCTGCGGATGGTTGTCCAGGATAAGCTCCACTATATCCCTTCTTGCCCTGCGCAGTTCCTTTGTTTCGGTATAGATCTTCATCCCGTCGGCGACAGGGAAAGAGCAAGAGGCCACATAATTTTTCTGTCCATAGACCTCTACAATGCAGACCCTGCAGGCCCCCTCTATAGAAAGCCTGGGATGATAGCAGAGCCTCGGTATTTTGAACCCGACCGTATCGGCAGCCTGCATTATGGTCTGGTTATCTTCAACCTCATATGGTTTGTCATTAATAAAAACTTTTATCTTTGCCATCTATCTTCCTTTTCCACCCCCTCTCTTCTCTCCCCCTTGGCAAGGGGGAGACGTCCCGAGCCTCGCGAGGGACAGAGGGGGTCAGGTCCTGTCTATCGCACTAAATTTGCAAATCTTGTAGCACTGCCCGCATTTTATGCAGAGGCTCTGGTCTATCTCATGCCTGTTTTTTGGGCTGCCCGATATAGCATTGACCGGACAGGCCCTGCGGCAGGCCCCACAGCCCGTGCATTTTTCGTTTATCGTATAGTTCATCATGTAAGTGCAGACCCTGGCCCTGCATTTTTTATCCCTGATATGCTCTTCATACTCAGCCCTGAAGTTTTTTATGGTGCTCAGTACCGGATTGGGAGCGTTCTGCCCCAGTCCGCAGAGCGAGGCCTTTGTTATCATGGTGCCGAGCCTCTCAAGTTTTTCAATATCGCCTTCCTGCCCTTTGCCCTCCGTTATTCTAGTCAGTATTTCAAGCATCCTCTTGGTGCCTTCGCGGCACGGTGTGCACTTGCCGCAGGACTCGTTCTGGGTGAATTCAAGGAAGTATTTCGCTATATTGACCATGCAGCTGTTCTCGTCTATTACTATCATCCCGCCCGAGCCCATTATGGAGCCGGCTTTCTGCAGCGACTCGTAATCTATGGGCGTGTCCAGGAATTCTTCGGGAAGACAGCCTCCGGACGGGCCTCCCGTCTGAACCGCCTTGAACTTTTTGTTGCCGGGGATGCCTCCTCCGATATCGTAGATGATCTGCCTTAAAGTTGTCCCCATCGGGACCTCTACCAGCCCTGTGTTCTTTATGTTGCCCGCAAGAGCGAACACCTTTGTGCCTTTGCTTTTACCCACGCCTATCGAAGAGAACCAGTCGGCCCCGTCAAGGATTATCACCGGGATATTGGACCAGGTCTCCACATTATTGATGCAGGTCGGTTTTCCAAAAAGTCCCTCAACAGAAGGATACGGCGGCCTGGGCCTGGGCATTCCGCGCGAGCCCTCTATCGAATGCATGAGTGCGGTTTCTTCGCCGCAGACAAAGGCTCCCGCCCCGAGCCGTATCTCTACATCAAAAGAAAATCCCGAGCCCAGTATGTTCTTCCCTAGAAAGCCTTCCTGATATGCCTGTTCTATTGCTTTTTCTATTCTTTTTATCGCAAGAGGGTATTCTGCCCTGATGTAGATAATGCCTTTTGTGGCGCCTATAGCATATCCGCCTATTATTATCCCTTCAAGAACGCTGTGGGGATCGCCCTCTATCATGCTCCTGTCCATGAACGCTCCCGGATCGCCTTCGTCCGCATTGCAGATGACATACTTGATGTCGTTCTTTTGCCTGGCGGTAAGTTCCCACTTTATGCCGGTGGGAAATCCTGCTCCCCCGCGTCCCCGCAGCCCGGATTTTCTGACTTCCGCAACCACTTCCTCGCTTTTCATGTCGGTCAGCACCTTTGCCAAGGCTTCATATCCGCGCACCGAAAGATAATCGTCAATATTTTCCGGGTCTATAACCCCGCAGTTGCGCAGCGCTATCCTCATCTGCCGCCCAAAAAAGTTAACATCCCCAAAAACCCTGAAGAACCTGTTATAAAGATGGTCTGTCTGGATAGTAAGCTCTGCCACGGGCTTTTTGAGGATGATATGCTCATCAAATATCTTCTTAACATCCTCGGGCTTAAGATTGCCGTAGACCGTATAACCCGGATTAACGATGAGGACCGGCCCCTTTGAACACATTCCCAGACAGCCGGAAAGGTTAAAAGTCACCTTTCCCGAAAGCCCTCTGGCTTTTATCTCTTTTTCGATCAGTTCCTTGATCTTTTTAGATTCTTTTTGGATGCACGAAGTCCCCTCGCACAGGGTTAGATTGAATTTTCTCACCATTTATTTGATCACCCATTCGCTGATAACTTCCCCGCCCTTTATGTGACGCTCGATTATTTCTTTTGCCCTCTCGGCCGTCACCTTTCCGTATTTTACGGGGATCTTTCCTTCTTCCACCACTTCGACAGTGGGCTCAAGGTTGCATCTGCCGGCACAGCCCTTCTGGCTCAGGTACATGTCAAGCTGACCTTTTGAAGCGGCTTTTTTAAAGACTTCCATAACCTCTTTAGAACCCGCAGCGATTTCGCAGGTCGCCATCCCGACATAGACCCTTTTTGTGGAAAGGAAGCCCTTGCCAACTATCCTGTTTATGGCTTCCGCCCTTTTCTTTTTTACTATTTCTATCGGGGTTGCCATCTGGACTCCTTCAGCTGTTTTGCTTTATCTCAAATATGAACGAATTACCGTTGCCTCTGGCCTCCACCCGGATGCTACCGCCGTGCTTTTCAATTATCTGCCTGGTGATGAACAGCCCGAGCCCGGTGCCTTTGTTCTTTTTTGTCTCCGGATTGTCCAGCCTGGAAAACCTTTTGAACAGCCTCTGCGTTTCTTCGCCGGTCAACGGTCTTCCGTCGTTATAGACCTCTACTTTTATTCTATCACTTTCTTGAGCGCAGTTAAGGGCCACTTTGCCATTGGCAGAGCCGTATTTGACGGCATTTCCGACAAGATTGTTGGCAACGATCTGCATCAGATTGAAGTCCGCACGGAGCTTTATCCCCCGCGCTATGTCGTTCTCTATAGCGATATTCTTTTCTGCGGCCGGCTTAGAAAATTCCTGAACGCTCTGGTCCAGCAGGTCCTCGCCCAGAAGAAAATCGGTCCTGTTCACGGGCATCTCGTCCTTTTCTATCCTGGACAGGTTGAGGAAGTTCTTTACTGTCGAGTCAAAGTATTCGAGGTTCTTAACAACGGAGTCGAGGGCTTTTCTTTGCTTGAAATTGATCATTCCCAAAAAACCATCCCTGACGCTGTAGGCGTGCAGCATGGTAGAGGCAAGGATGCCCTTTAGTTCGTGCGAAACAAAGCCGACAAGGTCAAGATACCTGCTGTTGGAATCCTTGAGAGTTCTTTCCCTTTCTGACAGCTGCACGGCCATAAGATTGAAAGACCTGGCAAATTTGTTCAGTTCCTTTATCGGAGTCCTAGTCATTACTCTGAATCCAAGGTCACCTCCGGAGATCTTTTCGGTAGCCTCCAGCATCCTGTCGATGGGGCGGGTCATGGAAAACTCCAGAAAGAACGCAAGAAGAGCGGCAAAGGCAGATGCTACCGCCACTATCCCGAGGAACATGATAAGGATGTTCCTCTTCATATCCCTGAAAGGTTCTTCCAGTGTGCCCACATATAGAATGCCGATGACCTTTCCCCTGATGTCCCTGATGGGCTCATACGCGGTCAGATACCAGTCCGTTACCACAAATGCCCGGTCAAACCACATGCCGCCCTTTACGGCCACCCTCTCATAGACATCTTTTGAGATGCGGGTCCCCAGGGCCCTGCTGCCGTCCCGGGCAAGCACATTGGTTGCTATCCTTACGTCGTCCTGAAAGATCGTTACGGTTCCCAGAGGTTTACCTTTGTAGAGCTGGTCCTCGAACACATAGCCGCGCACGGCATCCACAAGCTGCAGGTCCCTGTTAAGAAGTCTTCCACCGTAAATGACCTTGTCCACCTTGCCACTGCCATCAAAGGACAGCGGCGAAGCACAGCCTATGGCCATGGCGCCCTCCAGCTCTTTTCTTCCGGTCGGAAGCGCCATGGGGGTGAATTTTATAGGCATCCTGGCCTTTTCATAAAGAACCCCGCCCATCTTTTGCAGCTCGTCCTTTTCTATTATCCTGGTGCCTCCGGCAGAAGCTCCGGTCTCAAAGGCCTGTTTTACTATCTCGCTTTTGACAGAGGCAAGCTCTGAGCGCTTAACTACATCAAGGTAATCCAGGCCGAGTTTTGTTCTGATGCTTTTGAGGTCTCTTGGTTCTCCCATAAAGGAGAAGACATCTTTGAGCTTTTCGATCTCTGCATTATAGAATTTGCGCGCTATCGTGATGTCGCTGATCATCTGCTTCTGTTCTCTGCCGACTATGTTGCTGTTGATCACATAGGCGCCAAAGATACCGATGAGCAGGGCAAGCAGAGCGATGATAAGCAAAAAAGAAGATATTATCCTGATCCGTATGCTGGTCGGCTTCATTATCCTTGCCTTATTTGAAGAGTTGCCTGCCAAAAACCGCGGTTGCAATTATTATATACCATCCGGGCGCTATTAATGCTAAAATATTGCCATGATAAAAAGCGATCATTACAGGACCGCGACATTTATTGCGCTTCTTGTCATCTCTCTTCTCCTTTTTCTGCTTCTGATAAGGCCGTTCTTCAAGCCGATCGGGGTGGCTTTCATTGGCTCCATTCTGGTGTATCCCATGTATAAGTGGACCAGCTCGGTATCAAGGTCAAGGACATTTGCCGCCTCCGTAAGCATCCTCACTCTCATAGTGTTATTTGTGGCGCCCCTTATCTTTATAACCTACGAGGTATATCAGGAACTTACAGAGCTGCTGCTCCTTTTGCGGGGCAGCTATAGCCCGGAATATGTCAGGAGCCTGGCAAATGCCGTAAATTCCCTCCCCGGCGCTTCCGAAATAATTGCGGGAGTGAGCGAGACAGCCCAGAGAACAGCTTCATATTTTGCCGCTCAAGCTTTTTTCACTATAAAGAACTTCCTCTGGTTCCTTGTGGAAATATTCGTGGTGCTCATAACCATTTTCTTTGTGCTTAGGGATTCATCTTCGCTGCTGGCAAGAACTCATGCCCTCTCCCCCTTCAAGAAACAGGAAACCGACACGGTCCTCAACAAGATAAGGGACACTATTTACGCCACGGTGTTCGGGGTGGTAGTTGTGGCTATGGTCCAGGGTTTTCTTGGAGGAGTTGGATTTGCCATTCTGGGACTAAAATCCCCGGTGTTATGGGGCTGCGCGATGGCGCTGCTGGCCATGATACCGTTTCTCGGAGCGCCTGTGATCTGGTTCCCTGCGGTCGTTTACCTGTTTCTGCACGGTCAGTTTATGAGCGCTCTGTTCCTCTTTTTATGGGGGGCCTTTGTGGTGGGGCTTATCGACAATGTGCTAAGGCCGCTGATAATCGGAGGAAAAGCCCGGTTGCATCCTCTGCTTGTTTTTTTCAGCGCCTTCGGAGGCATAATTCTTTTGGGACCTGTAGGTATATTTTTCGGACCAATAATCCTTTCCATTACGCTTGTCCTGGCCGATTTTCTGGAAAAGAAAATAAAGGAATCCTAGCCAGTGCTTGATCACGGCCGCACAGGAATGTTCAAAGCCATAAATAGACTCCGTCCTGTCCTTGCTTTACTCCTGCTGCCGTTCTTTTTTGGCTGCGGGGTCTTTGCTCCGGGACCTTCTACGAAGCCGTTCTTCACCGATCCTGCAGAAAAGATCTCTCTGACCTCTTCGCCAAGACTGACACTGAGCCTGTTCTGCGAAGCGCAGGCTCTGGACCCTCTGGTCTTTAGGAGCGGTACCCGGGTCCACATGGGTTTCTGGTCCCTTTATCCCAACCGCGCAAACCTTGCAAGGGTGATTGATGCCATAAACTCGGATACAGGCTCAACGCCTTACAACAAAGCCATCTGGGACGAGGGGACTGCCACATCTTCCGCGATAGGGTATTTTACACATATGAGCTGCCGCAGCTTGAACAACTTGAGGCAAGCGGGGACATAATAGTCTATTTTGCGTCAACCTCCGAAGCGGACTGGAAAACTCCTGCCGACTGGGTGGAAGGCACCAAGAACGCCCCCGCACCTGTTGCTCCTTAAGGCTGTTCTTTGATCCTGGGGTGGCCTTCTAATGCAAGTTCGAACCTATCTAATGCAACCTGACAAAAAGTCGCTGACCCCGCTTTTGTTATATAATATCACACAGGAGAACCATGCAACCGCCTAAGAAAGAGACCATTTACGCCTTTATCGATAGCCAAAACCTGAACCTGGCGATAAAGAACGATATTCCTGATAAGGGGAGTGGTAAAGGCTCGATATACAAAGGCTGGACGCTGGATTTTGGCAAATTCCATGCTTTGCTCAAAAATAGATTTTGTGCAGATAAGGCTTTCCTTTTCATAGGTTACAAGGCGGGAAACGAAAGCCTGTATACTTATCTTCAAGAAATCGGGTACAGAGTGATTTTCAAGCCTATCCTGACATCACGGGACGGAAAAATTGTAAAAGGCAATGTTGACGCCGAGCTTGTCATGCACACAATGATTGAATACCCGAACTATGATAAAGCGATTATCGTATC
>CAYUCV010000030.1:4784-12755 GCA_964443545.1 uncultured bacterium | reverse complement strand
TTCCCTCTGTCCAATTGATATCCCGGGTTCACTGCTTGTTTTCCCCCGGATTTCCTTGACATGTATATATAAAATATATATTATATAATCAGCGCGTGCCGCGGTGGCGGAACTGGCAGACGCATACGCTTGAGGTGCGTACGCCCAAAAGGTGTGAGAGTTCGAGTCTCTCCCGCGGCATGCTTCGACAAGCTCAGCATGAATGGACTGTATCTTGAATATAGCTTTTATAGAGAGCTGTCGGTCCCGAGCGGAGTCGAGGGACTCCCGCGGCATGGGTTTTTGACATATTGAATAGTTTCGATACATAGTTTATATTGTTCTACAACGATAGGTATACAGAGGGGAGAAATAAGGGGACAAAATGAAAGACCCCGAACTCAATATAGGCGGCGTATCTGAAGCAAAATACAATCTGGACAGCAGTTTGAAGCCGGACCAGTCCGAAAGATCCAAGAAAGACGCCGGCAAGGACTTTAACATCGACCTCAACACCTCCCTCTCCCGCCTGGACAAAAAGAAAAGATCAAAAACAGACCTCGAAAGCGCCGGCATGTGGGAGTCCATCACTTCCATGTTCGGCAGGATACCCGCTCCCCAGGCTTACGCCTACAGCTCCGGCCCTCTTGCCGAGATGGACAATAAGGTCTCCATTAACGCGGAGAACAGCTCTTCTAAAGGAGCTCCTGCCGCAGTAAGCGGCTCCTCCGACCCTTCGATGGGACATCAAAGCAAAAACACCGCTCCGCAGCCGGCAAAGACTTCTGATACTTCTTTCGTGCTTGAGCAGCTTTTTGCCGCGGGAATAACTTCTGCCCCCTACGGCGGGCTGATCCCAATGAGCAATTTTATGAACGGCCTTGCCAGAGCTTCCCGGCTTTCGTCAATAGAATTGATCGCGGGCCAGATCGTTGAATCTGCAAAGTTATTGAAGGTGAACGGCAAATCTGAGCTGACCGTTGATATTAAGCCGGACCTGCTCGGGAACCTTAAGCTGAACCTGAAAGAGGTTAACGGCATGATCTCCATCCAGATCTTTGCCTCCTCCACCGCAAAGGACCTGCTTGACACCAATCTTGCCGAGCTAAAACAGGCGCTGGCTTCGGCAAACATTGCGGTGGGCGGGCTGGAGGTCTTTGTGGGCGGAAACAATAAAGACAGAGAAACAGAAGACGATATGGATTCTGCTGTGGCGCCGCTGACAGGCTCTTTTATTTCTTCAGCTTCGCCTCAGGCAGCGGCCCCCATTGACCGGTTGTTCCTGGAGCAGAAGCTCGGTTATGCAGCGTCAAATGTGCAGTTCAATATCTGGAGCTAAAAGGAGGTTACCATGGTATCAACAAGTTTTCCGATAGTAGCGTCGGGCAGCAACAACACGATCTCCGAACCTCAGAGGGTTTCTACCCAATCTGGGGGTGTCAATACGGACTTCATAAGGATACTTCTGGCGCAAATGTCCCTGCCCGATCTTTCGGGGCTGTTTTCTTCCGATGACAACAACAACGACTCCTCCCCTTTCGGCGGAGCTTTTGATTCCATGTTCAACACCAATGCATCTCTCAATACTATTTCCGCGCTCACCGGCAACAATTCTCTAAGCAGTCTTTCCAATTCTTACGGGACCAGCCCTCTTTTATCGGGCCTTTCTGCGCAGATGGAGCTTAGCATCTGGAGCAGCCTCATAGGAAAGACAGTGACAGCGGTTGACCCTCAAACCAGCGAAAAGGTTTCAGGCAAGGTCCTTAGTGTGGCCATCCAGAACGAAAAAGCCCTGCTTGAGATAGCGGACGGGGAGTTCATTACTCCAGAGAGCGTTATCAGCGTAAGTTAAGAACAAAAATAAGGAGGAAAAAAGATGCTGGATATAATGTCATCGGCAGCCAACGCGATAGAGTCGTACAATTCCAGGCTTAGGGCAACCTCCGCCAATATAACCAACATGTCGGTAACGGGGTATAAAAGGATGTATGTATCTTTTGAAACTGTGCTTAACAATGTTTACAAGGACGGCACTGACGCCACAGGACTGGAAGGCGGGACCAATCCGTATCAATCCGGCGGATCGGTGGCGATAGCCAATACAGGACTTGATTTTAGCCAGGGAGACACACAAACATCTACCGGACCTTTCGGCCTTTATGTACAGGGAAGAGGGCTGTTCACCGTATCAAAGGACGGCGGAAGCACCTACCAGTACACCAGGGCCGGCGATTTTAGGCTGGACAGCAACAGGAACCTGGTCACTCCTTCCGGAATGCAGGTCTACGGCTTTTTGAGGAGCAATGGAAGGTCTTCGGGAAACATGGTCCCGATAGACCTAAGCTATCTGCCGCCTACCAAAACCGTGAACGGGATCACATACAACCTGACATTTGACGATCAAGGTGTTATCCGCTATTACAGGATAGTGGATCCTACCAGAGGCGAGATAGAGTATCTGCCGGAACCGGCTTCAACTTACCAGATAGCACTGACCACCTTCAACAATCCTTCGGGGCTTACAATGCTTGACGGAACTACCTACGGAGCTTCTTCTGCGTCGGGGGCTGCAAATTCACCCCTGGCTCCGGGCACAGAAGCAGGGGTCGTGCTTCCCAGAACGATCGAGGCTTCAAATGTTTTCTATATCACGGAAACAGTGGACGCCATGGAAACACAAAGAGCGATGAGCGGCTCTCTTACGGTGATAAAAATGATCAGCGATTCTATATCGCAGTTCATCAATAAGGTATCCTGATGTCAGGCAATAAGAACAGCAAAAAGGTTCTGCTGCCGGCCGCTATAGGCGACTGGACAAAATACAGGCCTTCTTTTGCCGAAACCAAGCCCGCCCGCGCTCCGTTGAGAGGCAGGGTCCGGCTTTCGGAAAAAGAACTGGAGACGGTGTGCAAAAACTACATCCGGGACATGGAAAGTTTTATAGAGACCCTTAAGAACGGGCTGGAAAGCCCTTCCGTTCTGGACCTTGTCTCGATAGAACAACTGGATTATTCGGACATTCTTAAAGAGGCCGATATGCCGCTTGTCCAATTCCGGCTGTTCGACAAAGAAACTCTTTCGGGTTATCTTTGCCTAAGCCTGGAGCTGTGTCTCTGTCTGATAAACAGGTCGCTCGGAGCCTTGATCCCCACTCCCAGGGACCCCAAAAGTCTTACAAGGACGGAAGAAAAGGTGCTTGAGCTCTGTGTTTTAGAAGCCCTGTCAGGGTCGCTAAAAGAGCTGGCCCCCAGGCTTGCCAACTCTTCCTCCATATCCTTTGACCAGCCGTTCGGCGAGAACGGGCCCTTTGTGCTGGTGTCCGCCCAGATAGATTTTGGGGACATTAAGAGCGGAAAGGTGTTTTTGGCCATGCCTTCCGCCTACTTAAGGAGCGGACTGGAAAGCGGAAGAAAAGCATTTAACGCCAGAGAGGTCTCAAAACTTCCGTCCGCCGTAAAGGACGGTGTCTTTTCGCAGATCAGGGCCGTGCTTGGCTCGACTTTCATCTCAGCAAAGGAACTCTGCCTTCTGGAAGAAGGGGATGTTATCCTGTTCGATTCCAAGCTGAACGACCTTGTCCCCGTTTATATCAACGATTGCTTGAAACTCTTCGGACAACCTGGTATAAAGAATGAAAGGCTGGGCATCAGGGTTTACTCTTCGGAAGGCTTAAGGCGCCACGAAAGGGTCCCGGAACCTCAGCCCGTAGTTGAGGAACCCTTCGAAGAAGCTCCCGCCTATGAAAGCCCTGAAGAGATAGGCCATATGCCTCAGATGGAAGGACAAATGGCCCATTATTGACCCCAAAAAGGAGGGATCGTCTTGGATAACGAAGAATTTGGAGTGGAAAAGGTCAGGTTCTCGGAGCTGGGAGCGGATTCCTCCGCTGGAAAGATAGACCAGAAAGTCCTGGCCGATATCCCTGTCGAAGCAACAGTGGAACTTGGCAGAACAAAGCTATCGCTTAGGGAAATGCTCGAGCTGTCCGAAGGCTCAATAATCTCTCTGGACAAGTTCTTCGGCGATACGCTCGAGATCAAGGTCGGAGGCCAGACGGTGGCAAACGGCGAGGTCGTGGCTGTTGACGACAATTACGGGATCAGGATCACAAAAGTGAACATCCAATGAAAGCATTGTTCGCTGTCTTATCCTTGGCCGTGCTGTTTTGCTCCAGGGCCGCTGCGGTTGAGCAAGGATTCTTTGCCACAGCGGAGACGGTGACCGTTTCTGCCTCTTCGGGGCCTGTCACTTTTGGATATGTCATTCAGCTGGTCTTTTCTCTTGCTGTCGTATTCGGACTTATCTTTATCGCCGCAAAATACCTGATACCAAAATTCTCGCCGTCCACCAAAGGACGCTTTATCCAGGTGGAAGACAAGGTCGTTCTGGAGCCGCAGGTCACTTCCTACATCATAAAAGTCGCGGACGCCTCCTGGCTTATCGTTGTTTCCAACAAACATATAGCAAAGATCGACAAAATAGAAGGAAAGCTCTGAGGCCAAGATGGCAAGAAAAATAACTTTGGCAGCGGCGCTTTTATTGCTGTCCGGAGCCGCCCATGCGGCAAAGCCCATAGGCATTCTGGACATGAGGACCGTTTTTGCCCCGGAGCAGTTTAGCAACAGCGTTCAGTTGCTGGTGACCCTGGCGCTCATAACACTTGTCCCGTTCTTTTTGATCTCCGTCACCTCTTTCCTCAGGATCATAATAGTGCTCGGGCTTGCAAGGACCGCTATTGGCACACAGCAGGTGCCTCCCAATTCGGTAATAATAGGGCTTTCCCTTTTTATGACCGCCTTCATAATGACGCCGGTATGGAACGAGATAAACACAAAAGCCGTTATCCCCTACAATCAGGGCAAGATAAGCCAGGTCAAGGCTTTTGAGACCGGGATGCAGCCGCTGCGAAAATTCATGTTCAGGCAGACGAGAGAGGCGGACCTTTCGCTGTTCATCCAGTTCTCCCGCATCAGCAGACCTAAGACCTTTGACGATGTTCCCACCTATGTTCTGATCCCGGCTTTTATGATAAGCGAGCTTAAGACCGCTTTTCAGATAGGCTTTCTGCTCTTCATACCTTTCATAATGATCGACCTTGTTGTGGCCAATGTGCTTCTGTCGCTTGGCATGTTCATGCTATCTCCTGTCATGGTGTCTCTGCCTTTTAAGATCCTTTTGTTCGTTCTTGCCGACGGCTGGAACCTGATAACAAGAGGGCTCATGATGAGCTTTTTATAACATGACCCAGGATTTTGTAACACAGATAATGTACAACGGCGTCACAGTGATACTTCTGGTATCTCTGCCGGCAGTGGGACTGGGACTGCTTGTCGGTTTTGTCATCAGCCTTTTTCAGGCGGTAACGCAGATACAGGAGCAGACCCTTACCTTTGTGCCAAAAATGATAGCGGTCCTTGCTGTCATAGCGCTGGCTTCCCCGTGGCTGATATCAATGCTCCTTGATTTTACGATAAGCCTCTGGGCCAATATCCCGGGAATGGCAAGGTAAATGGTAGTCACTCTGCCCCAGCTCTACATCTTTTTGCTGATCCTGGCAAGGGTGGCAGGGATCTTTTTCGAGGCACCCCTTTTTAGCGCCAGGACATTCCCTTCTTTAGCAAAGACCGCTCTGGCTGTATGGATCTCCCTGGTATTATGGTCCACAGTGCCGGGACCCGTTCCGGTCTTTGACGGCGCGGTCATCTTTGCGCTATTCCTGGTCAAGGAATTCATTATAGGTTTTACCATAGGTTTTGTCGCACAGGTCATCTTTGCGGCGGTCCAGGCAGCCGGGGATATTATAGATCTCCAGACGGGTATGAGTATTGCAACGATAATGGACCCGACCACCGGAGGCATATCGACCATAGTAGGAAGACTTACCTTTTTTATCGCGATCGTTGTGTTCCTCATAGTCAACGGTCATCATCTGATACTTGCCGGGCTCCACAACAGCTTTAAGGCGCTTCCAATGGCCGCTCCAATCAACCTTTCGGGCGCTTTTATATCCCAGGTGCTGGAGATTGGCACCACATTTTGGTTCATCGCGATCCAGCTGGCGATACCTGCGATACTGCTTATATTTCTTTCGGACTTTGCCTTCGGCATAGTAAGCCGTGTGGCTCCTCAGGTCAATGTGTTCATGCTGGGATTCCAGGTTAAGCCTTCTTTAGGCCTCATTGCCATCCTGCTGAGCCTGCCTCTTTTGATCGGGCACATCAGCCAGCTGGTCGAGCAGATGGGGGGAGAGATCTTTAAGCTGTTCGTTTATTTGCGCTGATAAAGAAAGGATGCCATGGGAGAACAGGGCGGGGACAAGACAGAAGAGCCTACTCCTCACCGTCTGCGGGAGGCAAGGCAGAAGGGGCAGATAGCAAAAAGCAAAGAGGTTACTACAGCACTGCTTTTGCTCTCCTCTTATGTGGTGCTGCGCTTTATGGGAGAGTTCATCTGGGGACAGCTTACTTCGGCCACTCAGAGCGTTTTTGAGCAGATCCCCAACACCGGCGATTTTGGGATGGCCTTTGCCGGCTCGATACTTCTTATTGGTTTAAGAGGACTTCTCTTTGCCGTTGCCCCTCTGTTCGGGGTAGCCTTTGTAGTGGCTTTCCTGGCCGAGGCGCTCCAGACCGGATTTGCGGCTTCGGCAGATCCCCTGTCCCCCAAGCTCGAAAGAATAAATCCTATCGAAGGTTTTAAGAGGATGTTCTCTTTGCAGGGTTTTGTAGAGCTCATTAAATCCCTCCTCAAAGTCATAATTGTATTCTGGATAACCTGGTCAACCGCAAAGGCGGACCTGCCAAATGTGGTCTCTCTTATGGATTCCCATCCCTGGCAGGCCATGGTCCTGGGGGGCTCCATCGCCTACAACATCGCCATAAGGGTCGCCGTCTTTTATGTTTTCATCGCAGGGCTTGATTATCTCTACAAGAGATGGGAATATATGAAGAACCTGCGCATGACAAAGCAGGAGGTCAAAGAGGAGTACAAAAGGCTGGAGGGGGACCCCATGATCAAGCAAAGGATCAGGGAACTCCAGCGCCAGGTGGCCTATCAAAGGATGATGTCGGCGGTCCCGGGGGCGGATGTGGTCGTGACCAACCCTACCCACCTGGCAGTGGCGCTGCTTTATGACGCCTCTAGGATGAAATCCCCTACCGTGGTGGCAAAAGGTCAGATGCTGGTAGCCGAAGAGATAAAAAAGATCGCGGAAGAACACTATGTGCCCGTCATTGAGAACGAGACCCTGGCAAGGGCCATCTACAGGACCACAAAGGTCGGAGGCGAAGTGTCCGGCGAGTTGTATCAGGCGGTTGCGGAGATCCTTGCTTTTGTGTATAAGATAAAGAAGGACAGGAAACAGAAAAAGAACCAGTGGCTGGGACCGCTCAAGGGAATAAGAAGCGAAGCGGTCCGGAAAGCGAACTGATAAATGGCGGCTTTGGTCGATCTAAAGAGCTTAAGGAGCCTGTTCTCTACCAACGACTTTGTGGTGGCAGGCTCTCTTGTTGTCATCATAGCCCTGATGCTGGTCCCCCTGCCCCCTTTTGCTTTAGACATACTGGTAACGCTCAATATAGCAGCCGCTCTCATAATACTGCTGGTGGCGATGTATTTGAAAGAGCCCCTGGAATTTGCGGCATTCCCTTCCATATTGCTTGTTATTACCCTGTATCGCCTCTCCATCAACATAGCTGCTTCGAGGCTGATCCTATTGAACGGATATGCCGGAGAAGTGATAGCCTCGTTCGGTAATTTCGTCGTTTCCGGAAACTATGTCGTGGGCGGCATTATCTTTGCCATCATAACCCTTGTGCAGTTCATCGTTATCACAAAGGGCTCCGAAAGGGTGGCCGAGGTGGCCGCAAGGTTTACGCTGGATGCCATGCCCGGAAAACAGATGTCAATTGACGCGGACCTCAACGCTGGGCTGATAGACGCGGCCGGCGCCAAGGAAAGAAGGAGAAAGATAGACCAGGAATCCGGCTTTTT
>CAYUCV010000030.1:0-4684 GCA_964443545.1 uncultured bacterium | reverse complement strand
ACGCGGCCGGCGCCAAGGAAAGAAGGAGAAAGATAGACCAGGAATCCGGCTTTTTCGGAGCGATGGACGGCGCAAATAAGTTCGTGCGCGGAGATTCTATCGCGGGCATTGTCATTATCCTCATCAACATCGTCGGGGGCATTCTTGTAGGCTGGCTGCAGAGAGGAATGGGGATAATGGAAGCTGTTTCCACTTTTGCCCTTCTCACTATAGGCTGCGGCCTGGTCACTCAGATACCTTCCCTTTTGATCTCTATAGCCACTGGTCTGGTAATAACAAAATCCGCCACTTCCATGAGCATAGGGACCGACATAGCGGCACAGCTGTTTGCCCAGCCAAGGGCCTTTGCCTTTGTCGCTCTGATCCTTGCGGTCTTTTCGCTGATCCCGGGACTGCCTACCGCACCTTTTCTCATCCTTGCATTTGGCTCTGGAATAACTGCTATCATTCTGGTCCAGGCTCAGGCCAAAAAAGAGGAAATGGGCTCTGTTGCCGACGAAAGCACCCAAAAAGACATGCTCAAAAAGCCCGAGAGCATTGTCGCCACCCTGGGACTGGACCCTCTCAGCCTTAAGACAGGAAGGAGCCTGATACCTCTGATAGATCCGGCCCAAAAAGGGCCTCTGCTCGAGCGCATTACCATGATCAGATACCACATCGGACAGGACCTGGGATTTGTTATACCCGGGGTCAGGGTAATGGACGACCTGAGCCTGCCGCCAAATCAGTACATAATTGAGATAAGGGGCACCAAGGTCGCGATCGGAGAGGTCTTGATGGAGCATCTTAAGGTAGACCTTCCGCTATATGAGCTGAAAGCAAAGAACATAGAAGGTGTTGAAGGGAAGGACCCGGTGTCAGGGGAAGCCGTATCGTGGGTCCCCTACAGCGAAAAACAGAAACTTGAAGAAGCCCAATTAACAGGAACGGAGCCGGTAGAGGTCATGGCGATGCATTTTTCGGAGACCATAAAAAAGTACGCGGACGAAATAATCACGAGGCAGAATGTTCAGTCGCTGATAGAACTGGTCAAGAATACCAACGCTGCTATAGTAAGAGAACTGATACCGGACATGCTTTCTCTCGGGCAGGTGCACAAGGTCCTTCAGCTCCTTGTTAGGGAAAGAGTTTCCATAAGGGACCTTTCTACTATACTGGAGCGGCTTGCCGATTACGCCCACCTGAGCCGAGACATCAATGTGCTGACCGAATATGTAAGACAATCGCTTGCAAGGCAGATCTGCGAAAGCTATACGGACGCCTCCGGCACGGTCACAGTGGTCACGATAGACCCTAACCTTGAAGAGACCATGATAGGAGCGGTCCACCAGAGCGAATACGGCTCCTTTCTTGCCCTTGACCCTAGCATAGGGGAAAGGATACTTGGACAGATAGCTTCGCAGGCCGCCGCCTTTAAGAGGCTAAAAGCCCCCCCTGTAATACTGTGCTCCCCCAGACTCCGGCCTCATCTAAAAAGGTTCATAGAGAGAAGTTTTCCCGACATGGCGGTGCTTTCTTATAATGAGATAGTGCCGCAGGTAAAAGTCTCTTCGATAGGCATGATCTCGCTTGATTAGAGAAAGAATACTATAAATGGAACAGCCAAGACAGGGTCTTCCGGTAAACCGCTCCGTTAAGGCGCCTTTCATCATAAAGAGCGCCTTTGAGGCGGAAAAGATGGAAACCACCCCCGCTCCGGTTCAGGTTGTCCTGCCAAAAATGTCCATGAATTCGGAGAGGTTCTACGAAAAACTCTCTTCGGTCATTATGCCCAATCTGCCGGCCAAGGAGCTTGTTTCCATGATGGTATCATCGGCGCTTGAGGTCGAGTTCGGGCCGTCCTTTACTCTAAACCCCAATTTTGCTAAAATGGTCGGTAAGATAGCAGATTCGATAATGACCAATCCTGATATCAGGAGACAGGCCTTATCGGCAGCCAGCATCTTTATAGAAAAGAAGATGCAGATGGGAAAAAAGCATTAATGGCGGACTCAAGAAAGATCTCTTCGTCGCTTCCCTCCTCAAGAGGCGCGGCAAGATCGGCGGAAGCGGCTCCCGCCTATATCCATCCGGTAATTAGAAGGTTTTGGAGCTTTACCAGGGAAATGGCAAAAAAGTTCAGCGGAAATCTGCTGAAGGACCGGTCCGAAGAGCTGATCAAGAGCGTAAATGACCACTTTGGCCGCGGGATATAAGGATGTCGGATAAAGACACACAGGATAAGATAGTTTCCATACTGCGGAACCACTTCCTCAAGTATTCTGATGAAGTGATAGAAAAGTACAAGAATCAGATAGACTCCACTGTAAAATGGTATATTCACAACCTTCCCTACAATGTGGCAAAGAACGAGGGCGATGACCTTACTTCCGAGGCCCGCCTGGCCTTTGTGGACGCTTTAAAGAACTGGGACCCGCGCAAAGGCGACCTCTGGCCTTATGTAAGCATCCGCCTCAAAGGGGCAATGCAGGATTATCTTAGAAAAAGAGGCGGGGACCCGGTGACCGGGATATACGAATGGGTAACCTCGGCCGCAAATGTTTATCTTGCTTTCAACAAAGAGGTGCTGCACAACGAGACCACCGAAGAAGCCACCCAGATAGACAGCGCCATGAAGGACCTATCCGAAAACGACCGGGCCGTTATAACAGGCTACTACAAGGATGACAGGACCTTTAAAGAGATCGGCAAAGAGATAAACCTTTCCGAATCGCAGGTAAGCCGCATCTGCAAATCAGCCACGCTCAAGCTTAAAAAAGCTCTGGGAAAATAAGCTTCTCTTATAATCCGTATATTTCTCTGATGGTCGCGAATAGACTCATAGAGCCGAATTGTTCTATATGTATAAGATCTTCATGCCTCAGGATTTTCTCCATCGTCTCAACACCTGTCATGTCATCCTCAATCCCGTCTCTAAAAGCCGTCCCAAGGTCCGCAGCAAACCGTCCGCTGTCATAGATAGAGATAACAGGGATTCCCAGTTCTAATGCTTCCAGAGTCTCTAAAGCTGACCGCTCTCCTCCTCCGATAACAAAAGCCGCATAAGGCTTATTGGTCTTTATCATCTCTGCTACAGTTTTGAACATGAATTTAGTGTTCGCTTCCCAATACTCATTCTCTCTCAGATCATAATCCCGTTCCGGCGCTTTTCCCGTGTATGTGCTAAGCATAACAAGATGGCTTATCTGAGGCAACGGTACACGAGTGCTATCACTGCAGGTAAACGGACAGCCCAGATCCACTGTCATTTCAGGCGCAAAAGCTAAAAGTGCCGTATTCACAGCATCGGATACTCTGGCTCTCCCAAACTGGCCAAGAAGTTCAGTCCTGACCCCTGCGGCGACAGTGATCATCCCGGTTTGACTTGCAATACCGTTGAGATGCCTTGCAAAACAAAAAGTCCTCTCACGTAAATAGTGATTCAGAGGCGCCGCAGAACCGATGATCATGGCCAAAGGAGCTTGTCTGTTAAGATTGAGGCATCTTAACACTGCTGATGGGACAGTGCTTGGAACTGCCCTGTAACCTATGATTTCGCCCGTAGTAAATGAAGTCATAAAAAACCTCAGTATACTATCGTCACAATTTCCCCATAATTTCACTAAATTTAATGATAAAATATTATCATTGACAGGCGGGAGTAATTCAGTGGTAGAATGTCTGCTTCCCAAGCAGAATGTCGAGGGTTCGAATCCCTTCTCCCGCTTAGTATAATTATAATGAAACAAATTACCTCTGAAGAACGGGAACAAAAAGAGATCGATTACTGGAAAAGTTCAGAGACCGAAAACCCGGACAAGTTTACGATCGATAATCTGATCAATAAGATGACCGAAGCCGAGATCTTCCGGTTAAAATTAAGAAAATATCAAGATCTGTTTGAGAGTTCAAATACCATATTAGAACTGGGAGCCGGACAGGGATGGGCCTCCTGCATACTCAAATCAATATTTCCCGCCAAAACTATTTATTCTTCAGATATAAGCGAACATGCCATAATATCAATAAAATACTGGGAAGATATCTTTAAAGTTAAGATCGACAAGACATTTTCCTGCAGAAGTTACGAGATCCCCCTTAAAGACGATTCCGTAGACCTTATCTATTGTTTTCAATCCGCCCATCATTTCACAAAGATCAAAGACACTGTACGCGAGATCCGCCGCGTGTTAAAAAAAAGAGGGGTATGCCTGTTTTTGAACGAACCTTCATGCAGAAATTATTTATATAAGTTCGCTCATAAAAGAGCAAACAAAAACCGCCCTGGAGTTCCGGAAGATGTTCTTATATATAAAGATATAGAAACTACAGCTGAGAAGGAAGGCTTTACTACTGACGTCTGTTTTGAGCCTATATTGCTAAGAAGGCGTCCGCTTGAACTGGCATATTATTACATTTTGTCAAAAATAAGGCCGTTGCAACACATCCTGCCGTGCAGTGCTGACTATATATTAAAAAAATAGTCGATTCCTTAACCCCGTTGTTTTTGGCTATTTGAAACACTATTTTCCATCGTGATATACTTGATTTATGGCGACGTACCCAAGCGGTAAGGGAGCGGTCTGCAAAACCGTTATTCGGCAGTTCGAATCTGCCCGTCGCCTGTCTATTTTTGTTAGAATTATTGTGTGCGCGCTTAGTCCTTCGACTCGCTTCGCTCGCTCAGGACTAGCGTATAATGATC
>CAYUCV010000029.1:6863-13951 GCA_964443545.1 uncultured bacterium | reverse complement strand
GGGACCCCAATCAGGATGGCAAGGTATCGGCGCGGGAACTTCCGCAAAGCCAACTTAGGGAAAGACTGCTGGCAGGGAAAGCGCCCAACTTTGATGTTGCAGTGACCCCGCAGGTAATAGGCTCTATTGTGTCGGCAGCCCCTGCTCTGTCGATAGTGACCTCAGACGGGAACACGCATGTTATCTATGGGTACAAGACGCACCAGTATTCGGCCAGGTTCATAATACCGCTTGAGGAAGCGGCAAAACTGATAGAACTTGAAGGAGATAGGGAAGGCAGCGAAGAAAGCGTTAGCATAATCAGGTCCGGACAAAAAAGGCTGGGGGCGGTTCAGGCCCAGGAAATGTTCTTTATGGACTGGGTGAGGCAGCTTTTGGAGGGGCGCAGCATCAATTTTGCGGGTTGTCCGGACGAGGGATACAGATGGGACCCCAAGACCGTCGGGCCCGAAGTGCTGGAAAGGGTAAAGGGGTTGCAGACAGGGATAGACGGATATCTTGCGGGGAACTACGGCAAGGTCCTTGGGCAGCTCATTTCTTCAGCGGGGGAAAGCGCGGACCTCATTAGACAGGCAGTTAACACAATGCTGCGGAATTCCATTAATGGGGATATCAAGGCAGTAGAAGACGGGCTAAAAAGCATAACCGACAGCCGCGATAAAGAGGCCTTATCGGGGCTTATTTCAGAGCTTAAAACCATTATTGGGCAGAACGCTTCTCTTGTTGACAACGGAAAGGCGTTTGAGCTTATCAACCGCATAAACGCCCTGATATCGGGATCAGCTTCCAAGGTTGCCGAAGGATGGGGAAAACTTGCAGGCATCACGGCGCCGTACAATATGACCAGACAAAAGCTGGCCGCGGCCGGAAGAGGGCTAAGCCTGCCGTTTGAAGGCGGTATGGAGGTCATAATAAATCTTGTGTTGAGCGCAAGGGGAACAGCGCTTGAAGGATGTGCGGAGCACTGGGCTCTGCTCGGGATACTGGAGAACATGCCGGGATACAGGGACCTGCGCGAAAAAGTGTTCGCTGGAATGGAAAAAGCAAAGTCAGATATGGCGGCCCTCAGGGCTTACTACATCAGACTTGGAGTCGATCCTTCTATCCTGACCGACGCCGTCCTGGGGGCAAAAATATCGGAATTCTCCTATACTCTTGAGACCTACGCGCTTAAAAGGGATACCGAGGCCGCCCTTGCCGCCTACAAGAAGGAGCATGTGGGGCCTATGGTGCAGAGGGCCGAGCAGGTGCTTAGGACGCACGGGCTTATCGGAAGCATGAACAGGGACACTTCCACCGTTGTTTCTTCTCTTAACGATCTCCTTGTCATGGCGAATGATAAACAGCGCGAAGGCAAAATGCCGGGGATCCGGAGATTTTGTTTCTTGATAAAAGACAGGGCCGAATTAAATCCAAAGCCGGACGGTTCAAAATCGGACATTGTCCAGATCGCCGAGGCGGCCGCCTCGGCGCTGGGAATTCCCGTTGATAGCGTGGAATACATAGTGGCGCCCGGTGTTATAGAGAGCAGTTGCGGCAGCTGCCACACGGCAGATGAGAAGGCCCCCGGGCATTATGTGGCGGTCGAGCTTGCCTGCGATGCCTCCGACCCGGATGATATTGTTGTGAATGCTGTCTGGAAAAATGTCGGCTTATCGCTGTATTCGGCCATGTTCCCCTGGAAAAACACAGAGGATCTTGACCCGTTAGAGCTCATGCTCGGAGGAGATTTTTCCAAGCTTATACTGGGGCAGAACGCTTCTGAAGGCCGCCCTCCCATGGCAGGTTATATTGACAGGGCCCCTGCCGAATTCGGCAGGCGGATCACTCACCCGGTTGAGCACAAACTGTATTCCTTGACCAAACCTGAATTCTCATATATATTGGGACTCATATTTAACAGGACAAAAGGTAAGGTTGATCTGAGGGCAGAAACGGAACTGCTATGGGAATTGGCGGTAAAAGCCAGGGACAAGGCGGGGTCGGAAGAAATGCTTGGAGGCAGTCTTGCGGCCGTACTTGCCGAAGCAGGGGCATCCGGCCATGTAAAGAGGGCTTTTGACGTGATCTTAGCCAATCTCAGCGAAGAACTTCCCTTATACGAGGAAGCAAGGATCGGTATCCTGCCTTCAGTAATGGGGACCGAAAGATATAGAAGGTCCACACTTGATACCATTGTAGAAAGGGTCAGACAGCATAATTCAGTGGTCGTTAACGGAAGGCGTCTTACCGACCAGGATTTTGACAGGTTTGACAAACTAAAAGAAGAAGCCGAAAAAAGGTCATACCTTTCTGTTCTTTTGAGCGCAGAGCCGATAAGAACGGTCAAGATATCGGTGGGCCGCGACGGAAAGCCGGTCCAGGAAGTGAGACAATTTGTAGCTGCCGATGTCATGCGAAGAGCCTTTTATTCTTACTGGAGGGACAGGGTCTCTTCCCCAAGGTTCTTTTCCGGTGATCTGTGCAGGGTGATGAATGAATTGGACAAGGCGGGGCTTGAGCCAAGCGAGAGAGAAGTGTTTGATTTCAGCGAACAGGATTGGATCGGCAGGATAGAACAAATGCTTTTGAGATCGGCCCAGGAAGGCGGGCAAAGTCCTGATGAAGAAAGCCTTAAATTGATAAAAAGTAAGGCGGAAAGTATCGGTGGTTTCATATATAAAGCCATATTTGAGTCAAAGATCAACGCTCTTTTGAGATATGTGCCGCAAGATTCATTCGAAGAGCAGGCGCTTCAAAAGATCAGAGGTCTGGTGATAAGAGAAAAGACCGCTTGACGAAATTATGCTCCGGGTTTTGCGATAATCGTATAAGAGGGGGATGGTAAAGGATATGGCCGGCGAAACTTCAAATATACAAGGGAGCCAGGGAGCCGGGCTGCAAAGACTGCAGCGCACTCCCGGCGCTGATGCGCCGGCGGCCCCTGCCGATGCTGAGAGACCTCTTGCCCCCGGTGGAAATACGGACCAATGTCCTGCCGAACCGTGCCAGGCGCCTTTAGGCATAAGTGGATCGCTTCAGGCCAAATATGAGGAAGTTTTAAAGGCAAGAGGCATCATCAGGCTGATAAATGAGAGGATAGCGTCCGGCGACAGGGAAAAAGCCTTTGAGCTTATGACGGAAGAGAACCTTGCCGCCCTGATCAATGCCGATTACAGTGAGGACGCCGTAAGAGACTGCATAAGAAGCTTAAGGCCCATCTCATATTCTTTGAACCTGAGGAACGATGCGCTTAGGATAACCCACGAAGGAAGGAAGTATCTTACCGCAAAAGGCATAGATCTTTTTTACGCTGCGCGATATCTTGATCTGTACAACGCCAGCAAAGAACAGGCCGCGATCGCGTACCTGCTGGGTGGAAGACAATACAAATACAGCGGCGAAACCGTTCCCCATGTCAGGAAGAGTTTTGCGGAAATGTGGAAGGACAGAGCGGAGGGGAGCCTTTCGCAGCAGGAGGCAAGAGACCTTTTTAAGGACTTTATTGACGCGGGCACACTTTTTGATGACGCGGTGATCGATGTGTTTTTTGCCCTTCCTCTTGATGAGGACGCGGCGGTGGAGATGCTTGTCGGCATGGCGGCAAAGAGGCTGGGGCCGGAGGCTTTGCTGTCTTTGGCTTCGCGTGTCAGGCGGTCTGCCGCGGCTGTTTGGGGGCTTGTGACCAGGATGAGGTATGAGTCTGCAAGGCAGGGGCTTGCAAGGATAAAAGAGCTCGACATCGAAGCCTACAAAGGAATGCTGACGGAAATACAGGGACTGGCTTCCGGCATCTGGGAGGCAAGGCTTAAAGCAATGGACGATCCCCAATTAAATTCCATTGCCGGCCGCATGAAGGCAGTGACCGATCAGGCGGAAAAGTTTGTAATGGGCCTGCAGGCGTACGGGACCAGCGACGCTGAAAAGGCAAAAGCCATCCAGGAAATAGAAGCAAATGCCGGCCTTCTGGAAGCCGCCGGCTACGATGTGGAATCACTAAAGTTCAACATCCGCAAGGGCAAGATCCTGGCCATCGACAGTCAGAGAGCGGCCGAGGTTATCATGAGCGAACAAGCCGAAGGCCTCTTTTCCCTGGACATAGATCCTTCGGAAAGCAGAACTATTCCGCCGCATGACTTTTTCAGGTACCGGACTTTTGATGATCCGCTTATTGCCGCCGCAATAAAAGAGACAAGAACAGAGCTGCTTTCGGGATTTACTCCCTTAAGCAGGGCCGAAGCGGAGCATGCGATATCAATGGTAGAAAAAGGCTTTTGGGCCTTTATCATCGATGTCTCGGAAGAAAAGGATGACAGCGGCAGAAGGAGCAGGCTGACAATAAGCTTATACCTTTCGAAAGGCAACAGAGAGATCGAGCAGCTGTGCTCAAGCGTTCACACCTTAAAGGATGGCAGTGAAGTGCAGTCGGCTTCGGAGCCAAACCCGTTCCTGATGTTCGTTCAAAAACTGATAAGCAGGATCAATCCCGCTTTTTCGGCCGTTACCGGAAGGATAGACAATTATACCTATGAAGCGTTGAGGAACCTGAGAAACAATCCTTCTTATGAGGGATATTTCCCCAATTCTCAAGCACTGCAGGAGAGGCGTTCTTTGAAGCCTGACGATATGGCGGGCGATTCTCTCACAAGGATCTCCGAAGGCGTAAAACCTCAGACCCCCCGGGACATAAACGAACAGGTAGAAGCGGCAAGACTGGCATATCTTATTTCCACTGGTTCAGTGTTCGGCCAGGGATCGGCTTTACTGACCGGGCCCAACCGCAGAAGGATACTTGAGCTGGCGATGTCTTTCTTGAACACATCCCCGGCCAATCTTACCAGATCGACACAGGACCTTAGCCAGGACCAGAAAGTGCAGTGGCGGAAAAGACTTGTTGCTCTCAGGGACAAACTTCTGGACGAAAAGGGTTTTGACCAGGACACGGTCAGCGGGAGGGCTTTGGCAAAGGTCCAGCGGAAACTCATATTTTTCTGCGTTATAGCGGAAGGAGTGGCGCGGGGCAGCATCACCAGGGAAGACGCGGTCGCAGAGGTAGAAAAATACCTGGAACAGGCAAAGCTTAACGAAGAAAATACCAGGATAAGGGATGAAAGCGACCCTTCGAGGATACTTGAGCAGGCCGGATTCAGGGGGCCGGACGAGATCCTAAAGCTGGCGGCGCTGGGGATCGAGTTCAGAAGGTTCATTTCGCAGGAAGAATTAACTCTTTTGAGAGAATATAACCTTTCCGTTGCCGATCCTCTGAATAGGACCACCGAAGATCTGTTCCGAAGCGCCGGGCTCAAGGACGGGGACATATATGACCTTAAGACCCTGGACCTTGATCCGGAATATTCCAGAAGGCTTAACGAAACCGCTTCTATTGTGGGCAGGATCGCCGGCACAGGATTGACGGTTGACGAAGTTATCCTGGCGCAAAACCTTGCTGTTATGGTCCCCGATGGGGTATCGCAGGATTCTGCTCAGAGGATCGTGGTACAGGCCCTGGGAATGGCTTTTGCGGGAATAGACTCAGATGAAACCCGCAAGGGTCGGTACGTTGAAGCCCGGACTGCCGCTGCCGAAACGGCAGAAAGGTATACCTCTCTTATAAGAAGGCAGCATGACGACTTTGTTTTTGGCAGCGACTTTTCCAACCGCCTGGTCGACAGGATCATAATTGACGGCGAGGCTCTGCGGGCTTATGAAAAAATGGGATTTTTCAAGAACTCCCCAGTTGCTTACGAAATGGTGGCAGGACCGTCGGGACAGGGCGTCCGGATAAAACCGGGGGCTCTGCCTGATCCGTCCGTGGATGGCTACCGTCCGGATGAGCGGACCCACACTGTAGAACGGTACGCTAAAGAAGCTCCATTGTCCGCGATCGTGTCGGCGATCTCCGGAACAGGATATCCGCTTGCGGGGCTGCCCGGGGTCCAGAGCGCCGGGGTCTCTTCTTACGGCAGGGAAGAGGTCGATCCTCCCGTCAATGAAATGTGCGGCGCCCACATAAGAGCGGCGGCAAGGGTGTTCGGCGGATCTAATTATCTGATAAACGGAGTGCTTGCCGACGACGAAGAGATAAACCTGATAAGAAGATTGACCGAAAAAGACTTGACCGCGATCTTAAGCCGCGGGACCGGTACCGGGGCTTTAACTGCGGAAGAGAGATCCCTGTTAATAAAGGTCAGACAGTGGTGCGCCGGTTATCAAACCCTGCTTAGCGAAGAGGATGTCAAGGCTTTATCGTCCCTTAGCGGGGGGTCAAAGATAAACGACCTCGGCAGGATGATCCTTGCCAGGGTCAGCGGTTTTTTGAAGCCGTTCAAACAGGGGCTTTCCGAAAAGGAGATAAATGATCTCAACAAATTTGCCGACCTCATGGAGAAGAAGGGTTCTTATATCCTGTCGCTTGCTCCCGAAGAAAGGGTCGAAGCTCTTTTTTCCGGGGATCCCGAGCTCTCCAAGCTCTATTACAGTGTTCTAAACATACTTAAAAAGATCGCCTACGGGCTTCAGACAAGCCTTGTCATGAGGGACCTTGTCAAGAAAAGGGACGCAAGCCAGGGATTTGGAGCGACACTGCTCTATGCCATTTCCTCCGGCAACCGCGAGGCGGGAATAGATGCCTCGAACCTGATCCAGCAGATGGGAGCTCAGTCCTGGCTCATCTCTTTGCTGAAGATGCATTTCTTTACGGATGAGACCGTTTCGCGATTAAAAGAGATCCAGACGGCCATAGATTCCTTAAGGGGCGGGATAAAACAGCTGGAAGGGCAGATAATCGCTCTTATACGCAAACAGATCAGGGAAGGACGGATAAAGCCGAAAAATGAAGAAGAGATAAAGAGGCTGTTGTCCCATCTTTTGTATGACACAAAAGAAGAGATCTTTTTGAACGAGGACTTTTCGGCCCTTAAGAAAGAGATAAAAAACCTTAAACAGCGCCTTGTGGAAGCCAAAAAAGAGATGGTCCGCCTGGAAATAGAGGCCAATAAGGTCTACACGTATATATTTGACGGAAGCATAGACAAAAAGCTCTGGGACAGGCTGAGGACTCTGCCGGGGATCTATAACTACAGCAGCTATTTTAGAGAACTGTTCAGGGT
>CAYUCV010000029.1:0-6853 GCA_964443545.1 uncultured bacterium | reverse complement strand
GTTCAGGGTCAGCGACAGAACAAGGCTTGTCGATATTGACGGTCATATTATATGGGACGATCTTGTTCAGGTAGTTGAAGAAGGTATTGAGGCATCGGGCGGATTCAACTCTTTCGAGGTTTGTGTCGGAGAAGATCATGAAGTGACCCGCGCAAAACTTGCCTTTCAGATACTGTTGAACGGGCTTGACCAGGACTGGAAGAACATTAACTGGCTAAGGACCATTGCCGCGACTCCCAGCGCCCTGTCGGGCGGGATCTGGACAGCCGTTCAATTCCTTGTGGGAGGAGCCCTTACCGGCGTAAGGCCCGAAGCCGGCAGGCGCGAAACAGGGCCTTCCTCATATCCTCAGGTGATAGATTCCCTTTTTGCCGAAAGGGGCTTTTGGTCTCAGGCGGGAAGCGCTTTTACCAGGAGGCTTTCGCAAAGAGGAGGTTATTCCCAGCCTGTGGGGTCTTATCTTAAACAGGTGGTCGGGTACCACGACCCGGCAAGATATTTTATCGGCCAGCTCAGCGGATCGGCAGGGGATTATTTTAAGGCGCAGAATTCCGTAAGCGGGGATGACATACTTGCTTTTATAGGATTAGCAGAAAATGAGCTTATACAGATAGATAGATACGGACTTGGCGAAAAAGCCGATGAACTGACAAAACCAACGGAGCCCGGATTAAGATACAGGCAGTGGCCTCAGTATTTTGAACAGCTGAGAAGGTTTGCCGGAGAACTGAAGGCAAAGGGCCAGAGCCTTGTACTGTTCAATCCCGAACACTACGAGGGCGTGTCCAAAATGTCGGGAGGAGGTTATGACAGCAGGTATGTCCTTTCGGTAATGCTTCTGGACTATCTGGCAATAAGGGGGACGCTGCCTCAGCCCGCCCAACCGATAGAGTTATTTGACTGCCCGTACCAGGGCTTTGATCCTCAGACCTTTGTAAAGGATGACGGCAACAGCAGCTTCAGGGTAACTCATTTTGTCAAAGGCTCCATACCCGGAGCGGCGCTGGCCGCCAAAACCTGGGATGATGTGTCAAACCTTTTCCGAAGCGGATTTTTGAAGGACGGGCTGCAGTTAAGCGATCTGGACGATATAGGGAAAAGCCTGGGCAGAGGCTATTTAGATACGCTTGTTGATTGGTATTATCTTATTCCTTTGGACATAGCGGCAATGTTCGCGGAATATTCCTCCAAAGCCGTCAACTGCCTTTTGAACGGTGATTACGATGGTTTCAAGAAATTTTCCATAGAGGCACTAAAAACGGTATGGCATTTCCTAAGATGGGAATCTGGTCTTGAACTGTTCAGATTGATAAAAGATACCGCAAGAGAATCCCAGGACCCCGCGGAAGCTTTTGCCAGACTTTTTACGATGCTTCCCATCCTTATCGGCTCAGCCCAGATCTCAAGGGCCACTTTTGGCGTTGGGCTGACAAGCGTCATAGATCTGATAAGAGTTTCCGCAAGGGCCTCAAGGGCGGGAGTGGAGCTGTTAAGGAACGGCCAGTTGAACAGGGCGGGGCTGCGTATGCTTCCCGAAGGAACGCTGCGCTATATATTTGAACCTCTCACGGAGCCTTTTCTTAACAGTTATCTTTGGAGAAAGATAACCGGACAGAACCCGGAAAGAGCGAGCCTTGTAGGCTCGAGGGTCGTAGATATTGCCGATCTTACGCTCGGGAATTTATTTAGAGGTGTTAGGCGTCTTTTTGGCGGCAGTACCGGACCTCAGTTGACCGTTACGGACATCTATGGAGCAGAGTCTTCACTCGGGGAAGTTTTGATCGAAGGAGGCTTAAGAGACCTTTCTCCGCTTGAAAGACTGGGCCAGGGGATGAGGAACGCCGCAAGAAGACTTTTCCATGAACCTCTGGGGTCCCCGCGCCAGCTTGGTTTGGACGCTTTTTTTGATAGTGTCGATACTTTTGCAAGAGAGGGTTTAAGCCGGATATCGGGAGGGCGCGTGCTCAGAGCAAATCATGTTACCTTGGCCGGACCCCAGGGCGCCCCCTCAGATGTTTTAAGAACGGTAACAAGAGGTTTAAGAACAAATACTTTTGAATTTGTGGTCCAAATGAGCGATCCCTGGCTAAGACAATCTTCGGGCAGTGATCTTGCGGTTTTTGACCCCGCCGCCGTTGATCCTCTCGGCGGCCAATATGCGGCGGAGCGCAATTACAGGATAAGGTTCAGTGACGGCAAGTCGGTGGAAATAAGAGGAGAGTATCTTACCAGGCTGATGTCGGCTGATACCCCCGAGGGATTGAGAGCGGTAAGAGAGGCTATCAGGACGGGCCAGCACGGAGGCGTGCTTCCTTCTCTTGCACAGCTCGAACTGATCAGGCAGGGGATGGGCGTGCATTTGTCAGATCTTAGATTTTCCCTGACGGAATACGGGGTAGTATCCATGTTCAACGTCAGGAATGCGGGGGGCTTTGTTGACAGAACACCCATATATCAACTTGATCTTGCGCTAAGAAGAGCCGTTGATCTTGCCGGGGACCAGTTCATGACAGTGGATGAGGCGGTAAGAATACTGAGGGAAAGTTCCCCTGCGCTGGACCTTGACATGATCGAAAGGTTAAGAAATCTTCCCGATGTTGTAAGACAAAATATAGTTAACGAGTTCCTCGGGGTTTTTCAGAGGATGAGGGAGCACATTTCAAATCATACTGATCAAAGGATGATGCAAAGATTTGTCATGTATGAATGTCCGAGGCTTGAAGCGCTTGCCAGAGCGCAGAGGCCCGCGGCAGCTGCCGCGGGAGCCGGGGAAGCGGCGGCTCCTGTTGCCGGCGGGCAGCCTGCCTTAGGACAGCCTGTGCTTGGCCTGCCGGACGCTCCTTTTGCCGCTGCAGAGGAACTGCCTCTTGCCGCTGATGTTCCTCCGGAGGAAGGAGGCGCAAGGTCCGGAAAGCTTTCGAGAGGCCAGGCTGCAATCATTAGCCTGCACGGGGCTGCTGTTGACGCCGCCGCCAATGCAAAGATACAAACGGCGCTGGACAATCTTGCGCAGGAACAGTGGTTTTCTGAAGAAACAAGAGCAAAAGCGGCCGCTTCGGGAGAGCGGGCGATAAGGTTCAAGACGGTTCCGGATGCTAAATGGCCTTCATCACTAGAGGGCGGCATGGTCTGGAAAGCGGACGGCAAGGGCGGATATGATGTATACATAAGGGCTTCGGAATTCAGCTCCCAGAATTTTGAGAGCAACCTTCTTCATGAAATGGTTGAGATACACCTGAGAGAAAGAGGAAATGCGGAAGGCATTCACGATGTTGCCAGTGAAGCCGGCGACCTGTTCGAGAGGAACGGCAGGCCCGGCGCTCGCAGACCTTTTAGTGGTGTTCCGTCAGAAGAGGCCGTAAGAGTTACGAATGTAGAGGAAGTTGGCAGAGGCGCAGCTTCTGAACCGGAAGGACCTGCGTCTGAACCTGTCACAAGGCTGGCTCCGGAAGCGCCAAGGACGGCGGCGCCTGCAAGTTCTGCCGAATCCGTGCCTGCCACAGCTGAAGCCGCAAGACCAGCTGGCCAGGGGTCTGCTGAACCTGCGGCAAGGCCTGCGTCTGAACCTGCGGCAAGGCCAACTGCTGAAGCTGGGACGGGTACGCCCGCAAGGCCTGCCGAATCCGCGCCTGCCACAGCTGAAGTTAGAGCTGAAAGGGCTTTGCCAGGAGTCCCAGAAGCTCCAAACTATAGGGTGAGAGTTCTTGGAGAATTGAACACCTGGGGGCATATCGGCAGAGATGTGGCTCTTTTGGAATTGCTTAATGTGATCGGTGAAGGACATTTACCTGTTATTAACGAGGAATTCTGGGTTAGACAGAGGAACAATCTCTTATTCGTTGCAGGACTGCACTATGGGCCAAAACTTTCTATGTCTCTGATAAAGTTTTTGTTCCCGGGCCTGGCGGCAAGGCTTGGTGCCAATCCTGCCATGTCTGCGGCATGGAGCAGAGGCATAGGCTTAGGAATGGGGGTCCTGTTTTCCGCCCTGCATGGATTTAACGCTGGGCTGGAACCCGGTAACAACACTGGAGATGCCTTAAGGAAAGTACTTGCGGCAGAAGCCGCGGGCTTTATCCTTGGAGGCGGCGGACATCTGTTGCTTGCCGCTATTACGGGAGGCGCAGAAGGAGCATCTGCTGCCGCGGGTCTTGGAGCAGGAGGTGTAATAACCGGGGGGTCAATAATAGCAACCGGAGGTATATGTGCCATCGTTGCCGGAGCGGCTTTTGTCGGAGGAGAGATTGCCGGGACAGTACACTATTACAATGTGAACAAGGACAACATACAAGTGCTGAACCAACTGGAGATTGAGAGACTAAATGGGGTTGGGATAAAAGCCGCGGCCAACGGCTGGATAGCCCCTACCTTGAGAAGAGGGCTTGATGAGTCCAACATTCAGGCAACGTTAAGATTACAGGCCTCGACCGTGGTGCTGAGAAGGCTCGAGAACAGACTAAGACAACCGGAGGCCGGGCCAAAACTGGAGGAGTTTGTCAACTGGCTCAAGGCCAATCACCTTACAGGCGGCTGGTTTTTTGGTGTTGGAGGCAATAGAGGAAAAGCAGCAAGGCTTCTTGAACTTACCTCGCCAAGGACAGAACAGGAAAAGGAGGAAAAGGCCCGATTGGAAACCGAATTGAGAGAGGTCATACTTAAAGTGCTTGAGGAGCACCCAGAACAGATCAATAATATACTATCGCGGCAGGTAATACAGGAAACAAGGGGTTTTTCCAACAGACAGTCAAGACTTCGGCAAATTAGCTATGGCTGTTTTCAAAGAAGGTATCGGTATTATGACCCGGGTTTTTGGAACTCAACGGGAGCCGATTCAAATATTGCTAATTATGGTTTTATGGCCCAGTTGAATTCTCTTTTCGCTTTTAAAGCTGCGACGTCCGATAAAAGGCAGGGTTTAAGAGTTAAGATGAACAAAATGTTCGGCAATGAAGAAAACAGCAACTCCCCACGGTTTAGCGGGGACCAGGACATAATCGCTTTCCTCGATTATAACCTTCCAAACTGGAGATGGCTGCTTCTGCCAAAGTCCCAGGGAGGAGACAGGGAAGCTTTTGCCAAACTGCTCCCGGACATATACGGGAGCGAATTTGTCACGCGCTATATGAACAGAATAGACAGGCATGAGGTTATTCCCAGGAATCTTGCGCAGATCTATATAGACAATCCAGGCATTACCTGCCACCCGAGAGATTACTGGAAAACATATCAAGTGTCGCCTTCTTTATCATGGGAAGAAACGGCAAGGGCCGGCGGTCAGGCCGGAGAAGTGCTGCTTGGAGCGGTCGAGTACTGTGATGCTTTTTTGCGGAGAAATCTAAGTGCGGAGGACTATGCTGCTTATCAGAACGCTAATCCGTATAAAAAACCGGCGTATGTAGAAAGGGCCAAAAAGAAATACGCGGCAGATTGTTCCGCGGAGATCAAAAAGATCAAAGACATCTATTATGGGGACGGAGGCTATTTTGCAAAACTGGGACTTATGAAAGATACTTTTTTAAACAGAGGATTAGAAGTTTCACCGCAGGGAAAGATCTCTATGTTGAGGACGATGAACAGATCTGCTTTCAGGCAAAAGCTGGGCGACATTAGTGATGATAATTTTGAGAAACTGTTAAGCCACCTTTTCCTGAACGCGGGGGAAGATTATTTGATGCCCAATGTTTCCCTCATAGGAGCTCTTGATGCTAAATTGAACGGGCTTATAGGACAGAGTGTTATTACAGAAGCTCAAAGGGCAACGCTTGCAGTGCTTATGAGGGACCTCTTACTTAATAAAACAGAGATCAGTTGGGAAGAACTAAAAACCACAAATAATGGATTCGCTCTCTATATTTCCGGATGTGTCAAATATCTGCTTTCTCTTTATGTGGTAAGAGGAATCCAGGTTAATATTTCTGACGACTTTGTGGCAAATATGAGGGCACTCAACGGCCTGACAAGTAATGCGGTTCTCAATGGCGGATTTATTTCCGGTCTCCTTTATGAAAGCACAAAACAGGTCAATGCCGAACTGGCCCAACTTAGGAAAGGCGGAGGCAGTTAGAAAAGAATTGCGAAAATAACTGCCCGCTGTGAAATCCCCGCTTTTTGAACTCGATATAACTTTCAGCAATGCCAAGAGTCAGATTCGCTTCCATACTGGATTCCAAAAGAGGCAGGATAGAAAGACATCTTCCCCAGTGTCTAAGGACGCCGGTGTTCAGATTTGCCGAGCAGCTGGAAAGGGACAGTGTTTATCCCGGCGAAAAGGTGCACCTAAAGGTTTTTCAGGACCTTTCTCCCGTAGAGCTCTTTGTCCAGCGTTTGGCGGTCAACCTTTTTCCCAGGGTTTTTGTCGGGTCCATCATAAGAAATTCCATGTCCCCAGCATTAACGATCAGCGACAGGGTTGTTTGCCTGGAAAAGATGTATCTGGGGGGAGTTCTTGATCCGGACCTGCCGTGGACGGAAGACATCGTGGCTTTTTGGTCCCCAAGGGATCTGGGAGCAAGTATTAAGCGCATCGCCGGGATATCCGGGGATAGAACTGAGGTGGGAACAATACCGAAAGGCCGCTGTTTTGTGGTCGGGGATAACAGAGAAAACTCCTTTGACAGCAGAAGCTGGGGTTTATTACCTCTGCAAAACATTTTTGCCATAGTGCTCGGCAAATGTCCAGATGATAATTCTTATGGACAGGTAGTCCCTTTTAACGATCCCGATCAAAAAGTTCCTATTCGCAATGCCATAAGGTTTGGGCACACACTGCAATAAGCATCTCCTGATTTTTGATTTCCACCCCCTTATTATGCTATATTTACCTCTATAATGAACCTGCTTTCAATTAATGAGC
>CAYUCV010000028.1:0-14137 GCA_964443545.1 uncultured bacterium | reverse complement strand
ACGGGGGCGGGGACATAATAATAGACAATTATGAAGAGAACGGCAAAACGGACCCGAGAGGTCAGATGGACGGTTACTTTAGTTCGGGGGCGGTGGCGGGAGAAGCAACGATAGGGGATCCCGCGAACTCAACAACTACGATCTACGAAGGTCTTAAGTCAATGCAGCTGACATATCCGGGAGCAACAGCCGGACAATGGGGCGGATACTGGGGCGGGTATCTTTCAACTCCTGCTGTTGATGCAATAGACATAAGTACTGCAAATATGCTGGTGTACTACGTTAAAGGTGACGGGACCGGGAACACGGCAAGGCTGTCGGTAACGGAATACAAGGACGGGACAAATGACGAGGCGTACAGGGCGCTGGACAGCTACAAGCTGAATAACAGCGCATCATTCAAAGAGATCAAGGTGCCGTACACGAGGATATGGAGAGATGAGTACAGCGGGGCGGTAAAGGATGACAACGTATTTTCTAACAAGGTAAAGAGCTACACCTTTGTGTACGAGGGGGCAAACGCGAACGCGGTAAGCAGCAACATAGACCTGCTTAAGGCGGTCAACTGGACAGGGCCGATAATAGACCTTCTTGGGCCGAGCCACGGGCCGGTGGGGACCACAGTAACAGTTATTGGAAGGAACTTTGGAGCGACCAAGGGGACAAGCACGATAACGCTTAACGGGTTAGTGGCGGCGACCACTTCGTGGAGCGCGACCAAGATAGTAATGACAGTGCCTGCGGGAGCCACCAGCGGGCCGGTTGAAGTGACTGTTGGAGGAGCAGTGAGCAACGGAGTGCCGTTCACGGTAACGACAGCGCCGACGCCGGGGCCGATGATAACGGCATTAACGCCTAATGTTGGTCTGGCTGGGACAACGGTAGTGATAACTGGAACGAACTTCCTGGCAGATCCGGGAGCGGCCAACAGGTCAACGGCATCATACCATGTGACATTCGGTCTCAACAGGATAACAACAGCAAATGTGACGGCATGGAGCGACACATCGATAACGGTGATAGTGCCTACAATAGCCAACGGGGTATACCCTGTGCAGGTAAGGGCCAATGACAGGGAAAGCAACTTTGTTGACTTTACGGTGGGAATTCCGACAAATGTTCCGCCTGCGGCCCCGACCAACCTTAAGGGTGTGGCGGATTCCACCAGCCAGATAACCTGGGCCTGGAGCGACAATTCGAACAATGAAACCGGCTTCCAGCTGTTCGATACAGCAGCTTCTCTTAAAGGTGTAACAGCGGCGAACACCGGATCCACAAAGGAAGCGGGACTGTCGCCTAACACCCCGTATACAAGATATGCGGTGGCCTATAACGCTCACGGGACCTCGGACAGATCCAATACCGAGACCAGATATACGCTGGCCAATCCTCCGGTCAACCTGAAGCAGGCGGGATCTACCTCTTCGACGATATCCTTTACATGGAATCCGGGAGCCGGAGGCTCGAGCAAGTATTCTATCTACAGGGCCGATACAGTTAATGTGAAGGGAACTATAGACCCCTCAAGCATCAAATGGATCAAGCTGGCCGACTCGCCAGTCGAAAGAAAGTACACCGACTCGGGCCTTAAGCCCAACACCAGCTATATATACGGCGTGTCAGCGTACAACGGCGACGGCATAGAAACTAATGTAATGGGGATCGACAACATGACCTCCATGAGCACCCTGTCCGACACGGTACCGCCGACAATAACGAATGTCACCTTTAACGATAAGAGCATTCTGCCCAGGGATGTGATAAGGAAGGTCCCGACGCTAAAAGCGACGATACTGGACGATGTCGCGATAGACACCGCGACCATACTTGTAGATATGGGGGCCTTATACAGCACTTCTTCTACCCCTGCTGCGGCTTATGATGCGGCAACAGGCGCCATGACCCTTGCCCTTACAAGCGCTCTTACCGAAGGGCCGCTTACGGTCACCATAACTGCCAAAGATACATCGGGCAACACGGCAACTTATACAATAGCGGTCAAAGTTCCTTCTGACGATGTATACATAGAAGGCGACCTGTTCAATTATCCTAATCCGTTCAATCCTCTTGGCGAGGTCACAAAATTTGGGTTCAGCCTAAGCCAGGACGCTTCGGTCAACCTGTACCTGTTCGATACCTCCGGCAGGATAGTCCTTAACAGAGCACATGCCGGGACCACAGGCTACAACGAAATAGAGTGGAACGGGACCAATGATTACGGCGAGGTGTCGGGCAACGGCGTCTATCTTGCCAGGCTGGTATATGGCAGCAAACTCCTTGGCAAATGCAAGGTGTGGGTGGTGAAGAGATGAGTATGATAAAGAAATACATAGCAGCATTAACGGTCCTGGTGCTTATGGCAGGTATTGGGTTTGCCGCGGAAGTCGCCTCCTTTTCTGACCCGATGTACATAGGCGTGGGAGCAAGGCCTCTTGGTATGGGCAAGGCCTATGTGGCGGTTGCTCAGGACGGCGAAACGCTCTTCCTCAATCCTGCAGGGCTCGGCAGGCTTAACGGGCCTAAACTTACCACCATGTATTCCTCTCTTATGGGAGATGTTAACTATATGTCCCTTGCAGGGACTTATCCTCTAGAGATCGGCTCGGTAGGACTGGGCTATGTGGGATCTCGCGTAGACAATATCTGGATACTTGGCAGCGACGCGATCTCAGCAGACCATTATCCGACCCCGGCGGGACTCGGAGGCTGGAGCAACAATCTGCTGTTCTTGTCATACGGCTTTCCGCTGTCTGCAGTGACCGAACACGGCAAAGACCTCTACCTTGGCGCCAACCTAAAGTATTTTGACAAGGCCAATTCCGGCACCAGCGACGCAACTGCGGCTGACGGCAGGGGCATAGATCTTGACCTCGGTGTTTTGTACACACCAAAAGGCTGGCTCAGCCTGGGCCTTAACCAGCAGAACATCCTTCCCGCAAGCCTTGGCGGAGTTGTCACATATAAGAGCGGCATAGAAGAAAGCATACCGTCAATAACAAAGGCCGGTGTCAGCGTGGGTGTTCTTGGTAAGGCCGACAAGGCCCTTGTAGAGTCCAATATGAAGCTGACCCTGGCAGCGGACGCGGACCTTTATCCGTTCGATCCAAAGAGGCAGGCAGGTCTGCATCTGGGCGCCGAATGGTGGCCCATAGAAGCCCTTGCCCTGCGTGCCGGTATCGACAAAGATCCCGTTCCTGCTACCGTGAGCGCGGCTGAGGCCACAAATCTTACTGCCGGTGTCGGCCTCAGGCTCAGCGGGATAGCCTTTGATTACGCATATCATCCATATTCTTCTATTAAAGAGAACGCGACCCACTACTTCTCTATCTCTTATGTCGGAAGCGACGAAGAGAAGAAAAAAGAAGGCTATATCACGATGCTCAAGCCCAGGGACAAACTTATCACAAGAAGGGATTATGTTACAGTTTCCGGCATAGCGCATCCTTCTGTTGACAGGATAGAGGTCAACAAGGTGACGCTCCCTTATGAGCGCCGGTCCTCCGACAGGACCTTCAGCAAAAAAATAGATCTGCCCGTGCACGGCAAGAACCTGCTTATCATCGAGGCGTTCGACAGCAAGGGCAATCTTCTTGAAACTCACAGAAGAAGGATCCTAAGGCTTAAGACCTTTGGCGATGTTGGAGAAGAACACTGGGCAAGGCTTCCGATAGAATACTGCGCCACCGGGGACCTTGTAGAAGGCTATCCGGACGGCAACTTCAGGCCCGAGAGGACCCTGACAAGAGCGGAACTGGCCACGGTATTGGTAAGGGCCAAGGGAGAAGAACTCTTAATCGTTGATCCCAAGGTAAGAGTCTATCCCGATGTAGTTTCCGGACACTGGGCAGCGGGCTATATTAAGACCGCAACGGTCAGAGGGCTTGTTGTCGGCTATCCCGACGGGACCTTTAAGCCCAGCCGCACCATAAACAGGGTGGAAGGCGTATCGGTCATGTCAAGATTTGACGGGCTGAATTCTCCGATACCGGAATACAAGCCTTACTCGGATGTCGGGCTCAAGCACTGGGCTGTCGGCTCAATTGAGGCGGCAAAGCAAAAAGGCCTGCTGGACTTTATAACTTCGGACAGGCTCATGATAAAACAGGGCCTTGCAAGGTCCGAAGCAGTTGAAATGCTCTCCAAAACGGATTACGGCAAAGAAAGAATAGACTGGCTGCTTGATTGGGAGCGCGGCTACGGCCCCAATTCAATGGCCAATGTTAAAAAACCGAGGCAGTTCTTTCTTAGGTCCGAGAACTACTAGGCCAAGACTTATCAAGGGCTCTCCAAAATGTTATAATCCCTTCCTGAGGCGCATATCCGCATGTATTTGATCGCAGGGCTCGGTAATCCGGGCAAAGAATACGAAGACACCAGACACAACCTTGGCTTTGAGGTCATAGGCCGCCTTGCCATTGAACACGGGACGGTTCTTAAGAATGACCGAAAGTTCAGGGCAAAAGCAGCAAAGACCGATCTTGGCAGCGCAAAGGCGGTGCTTTTGTCCCCACAGACCTTTATGAACCTGAGCGGACAGGCCGTCAAAGCGGCTGCCGATTATTATAAGATCCCCGCGGAAAAGGTGGTCCTGGTCTATGACGATATCGATCTAGAAGAAGGCCGGGTCAGGATCAAGATCGGAGGAGGTTCTGCCGGCCACAAAGGGGTAGAATCGGTGATAGAACATCTAAATGCCAGGGATTTTATAAGGGTCAGGATAGGAGCAGGCCGTCCCGTCTTAAAGGAAGCCTCAGACCATGTCCTTTCCAGGCTGGAAGAAGATAAAAGGGATGTTTTTTCTTCCGCCATAAATACGGCTGCGCTTGCGGTCGTTGAAATTGTGGCAAACGGGCCCGAGGCCGCAATGAACCAGTTCAACGGGGTCTAGGAAATGCTGACGGACCTCTTTGAAGTTTCACGGCTGGTAAAAAGCAGGATAAACCCCTCGCAGATACTGAAAGCCGGTCAGGTGAGCGGCCTGTTCTTTGGAGCAAAGGCCGTTTTCATGGCCGTCCTTTCCGCAAGTTTTAACAAAACCCTTATCCTTGCCCCCACCGGACAGGAGGCCGAAAAACTATTCGGCGACTTACAATATTTTCTTGATGAAAAGAACAACTCCCTTTTTCTTCTGGACTCAAAAGAAGCGGAATCAAGACTGCCGGCGCTCAGAGCCCTCTCCGGCAGCGGGACAACGGTAGTAGTAGCTTCTGTCGGGGCCTCAAAAGCAGGCACTTTTTCTCCCGGTCAGCTGGATAAATCCAGGATCGTTCTCAAAGAGGGGACGAACCTAAGTATAGAGCGCCTCATCGAAGACCTGATAAGGTCCGGTTTTGTGCGCCAGGCCATGGTGGAAGCAAGCGGGGAGCTGGCCGTAAGGGGAGGTATAGTTGATATCTTTCCGGTTCTGCAGGCCCCGGTAAGGATAGAATTTGACGGCGACAGCATAGCATCAATAAGACATTTTGATCCTCTTACACAGAGGTCAACGATCAAAATAAGCGAGGCTGAGATACTGCCGGTAAAAGAGACAGGGACTTCCAGTATCTTCGACTACTTTTCAAAAGGGGACGCTGTTTTTGTAGATGAGCCGCAGGCCTTCAAAAAGGAGGACCTGGACCTGATAAAATGCGCGCAGGTGTTCTTCAGCGCGCTGCCGAGGCAGGACGGCTTTAAGATGGAGACTCAAACCCCTCAAAACTATGCCTTGCGCAGCGAAGAGTTTATCCGGGACATCAAAAAACACAGAGGCAAAGTATATATAGTGTCCGGTCAGGATGAGCGCCTGGCAGAACTGCTGGATGAAAGCGGCGCGCAAAACCCTGATGTGAAGCTGGTTCGGGGGCAGCTTTCGCAAGGATTTATTATTCCTGATCTCGACCTGGCAGTATTCACCGACAGGGAGATCTTCGGAGAAAAATTCGTTCAGCGCAGGTTCAAGGAGCCAAAAGAAGAGATCCCCTTGCGGGGAGCTGCGGTTGACTTTAAAGAGGGGGACTATGTGGTCCACAAGGACCACGGAATAGGGCTTTACAAAGGCATTGTGTCCCAGACATTCAACGGCAGGACCTGCGACTATCTTTTTATCCAGTACCGCGGTCAGGACAGGCTTTATGTTCCGGTCGATAAGATCCAAAAAGTCCTTGCCTACAGGGCCGCCTCAGAACACGCTCCTGATCTCAACAGCCTTGGCGGGCACGAATGGCACACGGCAAAGAAGAAGGCAAAAGCTTCGGCAAAAAAGCTTACTCAGGACCTTCTGGATTTGTACAGTTCCAGGAACAGCCGCACAGGTTTTTCGCATCCCCCGGACAATGTTTGGCAGCACGAATTTGAAAGCGCCTTTCCTTTTGATGAAACACCGGACCAGGCACTATCGATCAAGTCTGTCAAGACTGACATGGAATCTCAAAAGCCTATGGACAGGCTCCTGTGCGGGGATGTGGGATTTGGAAAGACCGAGGTCGCCCTGCGGGCGGCTTTTAAGGCGGTCTGTTCCGGAAAACAGGTCGCTCTGCTGGTGCCCACCACAGTTCTTGCCGAGCAGCATTACCAGACATTCAAGTCAAGGTTTGCGCCTTTTCCGTTCCGGGTCGAGATGCTTTCACGGTTTCGGACCAAAGAGCAGCAAAAGGAAACCGCTGTCGGCCTTGAGGAGGGGACAGTTGATGTGGTCATTGGAACGCATCGTCTTTTGTCAAAAGATATAAAGTTCAAGGACCTCGGTCTATTAATAGTGGACGAAGAGCACAAATTCGGCGTCGGCCACAAAGAAAAATTAAAGGCCATGAAAAAGGGGATAGACTGCCTGTCCATGTCGGCCACCCCCATACCAAGGACCCTTTATATGGCGCTTTCCGACCTCTGGAACATCAGTGTGATAAAGACGCCTCCCCCGGGAAGGTCTTCGATAAACACCAGCCTGCTGCCCTGGAGCCAAAAGGCGGTAAGAGATGCTGTTGTAAGAGAGATTGACAGGGGCGGCCAGGTTTTCTATATCCATAACAGGATAGACTCTATCTCCGGCGAGGCCGAAAGGCTAAGAAAAGCGGTTCCCGAGGCCAGGACCGCCATAGCCCACGGCAGGATGAAGGGTCACGAACTTGAGCGGATAATGCTGGACTTTATCGATAAGAAATATGATGTGCTTGTTTCGACCGCTATCGTTGAATCCGGGATAGATATTCCCAGCGTCAACACAATACTCATCAACGACCCTTCCAGGTTCGGGCTCTCTACCCTGTACCAGCTGCGCGGCCGGGCCGGCAGGTCGGATGTTAAGGCCTATTGCTATCTGCTATATTCCGATCCCTCGGGCCTCAGCGGCGCCGCTCTGGAGCGGCTTTCGGCCATAAGATCATTTACCGAGCTTGGAAGCGGCTATAAAATAGCCATGAGGGACCTTGAGATACGGGGCGCCGGCGAAGTCCTTGGCGCCAGGCAGAGCGGTCATATTGCAACAGTAGGGTTTGACCTGTTCTGCGAGATGCTTAAAGAAGCCGCCGACAGGGCCAGAGGCATTAGGCCGCATAAAGAAAGGGAAGTTAAGATCGAACTTCCGGTCGACTCCTATCTGCCCGCTTCCTATGTTGAGGACGAGAACGAGAGGATCTATTTTTACAGGAGGCTCAATCTGGCTTCTTCGGATGAAGGGATAAAAGATATAAGAGAAGAACTCCTTGACCGGTTCGGAAAGCTCCCGCGGCAGGCCGAAAACCTTTTTGAAATGGTTGGCATCAGAATTGCCGCCCTTAAAAAAGAGGTGCGCTCTGTAACCTATAAGAACGGTTCGCTTGTCATAGAGCGGCCATTATCAAAAGACATTATCAGGGTGGAAAATAAAGGCGAAGCCGCTATCATCCGTCTGGCAGAAAAAAGCCTCTAATTAACTGCAGAGTTGCCGAAAGTATCAGGCGACCTCAGAGAGTTTTCTTGCCACTTCGACATTAAGAAGAGGTCCGACCAGCATCACCGGTTTTATTGTGAAGCAGGTGTGTTTTCCGTTGACAGAGATGGTGTGCCCGTGGTCTTTCCAGAAGTCATCAAGCGCGGAACTCAGTTGTGCTCTGTCTTTTGGGGAATCTTCGTACGCTTTTGTGCTGTCCAGATACGGACGGCCGTCCCGGTTTTGAAGCCCCTTTAGCAGGTCCCAGGCCTGTACAGGAGTAATATCCGGGGTTGCGGGAGCGTTTTCCTGAGCAGGCCTGCTGATAGAGATCCTGTGTCCGTCAGCGGCCGGGTTTATCGGTGAATTTGGTCTTGCATAGACCTGTTCGGGACCTTTTTTGGGGCTTTCGGCCGACCTTACTATAGATTCAAAGACCTCTTTTGACAATTGGATCCGGCCGTTCTCCATCTGGACGGGGCCGCCGTTCTTTCTTAAATTGATAATTCCCATAGCGATCCTGGCAAGGGTTGCCGGGTCTTTTTTTAAAGCAGCGGTGTTCAGCACTTCGCTGCCCACATTGACAAGATTGAGTATGCCGGCGGCATCCTCCTGCGTAAATGGGCGGGGTTTTGCCTGTCCTACAGCCTGTGTTTGAGACAGAGGAAGGGTCATTTTGGACCTCCATCTATATATCGCAGTACAGGACATCTAACTTGCGCTTTTGTTGTATACTGGATAAAAGGCTTTTTATGAAAGAAATTGACCAGTTAAAACAGGTAGTGGACCGCCTCAGGGGCAAAAAAGGCTGCCCCTGGGACAAAAAGCAGACCCACAAGACCCTCAAGCCGTACATGATCGAGGAGGCCTACGAAGCGCTTGATGCCATAGACAGCAAAGACCCGGACAAGCTAAGGGATGAACTGGGGGATTTGCTTCTGCAGATAATGCTGCACAGCGCCATAGCCGAGGAAAAAAGGCTTTTCGGCATAAAAGAAGTGGTCCTCTCTATCAAAGACAAGATGATAAGAAGGCATCCCCATGTTTTTGGCGGCAAAAAGGTGTCGGGCATCAAAGAGATCTGGTCTAACTGGGAAGAAATTAAGAAGAACGAGGCCTTTTCCCGCTCTATACTTGACAGTATCCCCAAGGCCCTTCCGGCGCTCTACAGGGCGGAAAAATCACAGAAAAAGGCTTCCCGGGTGGGCTTTGACTGGGACTGCGCGGCAGGGGCCTGGGACAAGGTGGAAGAGGAACTGCTCGAGATAAAAGAACTTCTGTCTAAAAAAAAGCTGAACAAAAAAAGGCTTGAGGAAGAGATCGGGGACCTGTTATTCTCTGTGGTCAATGTCGCAAGAAAGACGGGTATCAGCGCCGAGAACGCGCTTCACGGCGCGGTGAAGAAATTCTCGAAAAGGTTCCTGCGCATGGAAAAGTTTGCCGCAAACAAGAAAAGGGGACTTGCGCAGATGAGCCTAGAGCAGCTTAATGAGGCCTGGGAAAAGGCTAAAAAGCACCGCCAGACGGCTTAACACAGACCCCCGGTATTTGTTGTATAATTGGGTTAAAATCATGAAAGACAACTGGAAGAACATACTTCTTTACGGAGCGGCGGCCCTTTTGCTGATCCTGTTCCTGTCGCCGTTTTTTAGCGCGGCGAACAAGCAGAAAGAAATATCCTTTTCTGAATTCCTCAACAAGGTTGACGGCGGCGCCGTAAAACAGATAACCATTTCCGGAGAGATGATTAGCGGGCGCTCGCTTGACGGCAGCACTTTTAAGACCCGGGCGATCAATTATCCAAATCTTGTCCAGAACCTTAGGAGCAAGAGCGTAGAAATAAAGGTCGAGCCTCCGGCGGAATCCGGTTGGTTCGTCAATCTGCTGGTGCAGATAGTGCTTCCTCTATTGTTCTTTGCCGGACTCTGGTGGCTCCTGATGAGACAGGCCCACGGGGCCAATTCTAACGCGCTTTCCTTTGGCAAGGCCAGGGTAAAGCCGTTTGACGGAGGACAAAAGGTCACCTTTGCCGATGTGGCAGGCATTGAGGAGGCAAAGGAAGAACTTAAAGAGATCGTTGAATTCTTAAAAGTGCCGCAGAAGTTCCAGGAGATCGGGGCCAGGATACCGAAAGGCGTTTTGCTGATGGGGGCCCCCGGGACAGGAAAAACGCTTCTTGCAAGGGCTATCGCAGGAGAGGCCGGAGTGCCGTTCTTTTCGCTGTCAGGCTCCGATTTTGTAGAAATGTTCGTCGGGGTCGGCGCTTCAAGGGTAAGGGACCTTTTTTCTCAGGCCAAAAAAAGCTCTCCGTGCATAATCTTTATGGACGAAATTGATGCCGTGGGCAGGCACCGCGGAGCCGGACTGGGCGGAGGGCATGACGAAAGGGAGCAGACACTTAACCAGCTTTTGGTAGAGATGGACGGATTTGACCCCAAAACAAATATAATCGTGGTTGCTGCTACCAACAGGCCCGACATACTGGATCCCGCTCTGCTAAGACCCGGCCGGTTTGACAGGCAGATAGTTCTGGACAAGCCGGACATAAAGGGGCGCAAAGAGATACTGAACATCCATATCAAAGGAGTAAAACTGGAGCCCGGAGTGAATGTCGAGGTCCTTGCCAGAAGGACCCCGGGTTTTTCGGGCGCGGACCTGCAGAACCTGGTCAACGAGGCCGCGATCCTTGCCGCAAGAAGGAACAAAAAGAAGGTTTCCATGGCAGAGATGGAAGAAGCCATAGAGAGAGGGATCGCAGGACCCGCAAAAAAGAGCAGGGTCATCAATGAGAAGGAAAAGGACATAATAGCCTACCACGAAGTAGGCCATTCCCTGCTTGCCAAGCTGCTGCCCAATTCGGACCCGGTACACAAGATCTCCATACTGCCGCGGGGCTTTGCCCTGGGCTATACTTTGCAGCTGCCGCTGGAGGACAAGTACCTTGTCACAAAAGAGGAGGTTCTTAACCAGATAACCATCCTTCTGGGAGGCCGCGTGGCCGAGAACAAGATCTTTAACGAAATGACCTCCGGAGCTCACAACGACCTTGAAAGGGCCACCGAGATGGCCAGAAAAATGGTGTGTGAATACGGGATGAGCGGCCTGGGGCCCAGGACCTTTGGCAAGCCCCAGCATCAGGTCTTTTTAGGAAAGGACCTTGGCGAGCTCAAAGACTATGGGGAAAACACCGCCAAAAAAATAGACGACGAAGTGGACGAGATCATAGAGTCATGTTATTCAAAGGCAAAAAAACTCATGGCCGACAACAGGGCACGGCTAGACCTGATAGCAAAGCAATTGAGGGAAAAGGAAACCCTGGAAGGCGAGGAACTGGACAGGCTTTTTAACTGGGTAAAAGAAAAACCGCAAAAGACCGGACAGGAAGACGACAAAACTCAGGAGGCCTTATTCTGATGGAAAAGATAATAGAGTGCGTGCCCAATTTTTCTATAGGCAAGAACGAAGCCGCCGCGGAGCAGATAATCAACGCCATAAAGTCGGTGAGCGCGGATGTTAAGGTTTTGGACCACTCTTATGATCCGGACCACGGCAGACTGGTCGTCACCTATATCGGGGACGGCGATAGCTTAAGGGATGCTACCTATCAGGGAGTGAAAAAAGCCGTTGAGATAGTGAATCTGAACTATCACGAAGGGGTGCACCCTTACATCGGAGCGGTGGATGTGATCCCTCTGATCCCGTTGAGAAAAGCCACCTTTAATGACTGCGTCAAAATAAGGAACGAACTTTCTAAAAAGATCTCCGACGAGCTATCCATACCGGTTTTTATTTACGGCAGCATAGCCAAAAAGCCCGAAAGGAACGAACTTTCTTCCATCAGAAAGGGCGGGATAGAAGGGGTGTCCGGAAGAATGGCGACCCCGGACGGGAAACCGGACTTTGGCCCGGCCAAACTGCATCCCACAGCGGGAGCGGTGGCAATAGGGGCAAGAGAGCTGCTGATAGCCTTTAATGTCAATCTTGATTCCAGGGACCTCGAGGCGGCAAAGGGCATAGCCGCAAAAATAAGGGCAAAAAACTCGTCGCTGCGCGGGGTCAAGGCCATAGGGGTGGAGCTGTCAAGCAGAGGCATGGTCCAGGTGGCCGTGAATATCATGCACTACAAGTCGGCTTCGATAAAACAGGTGTTTGACGCTATAAAAAAGGAAGCAGCCGAAAGGGAGATCCCCATTCACAGCAGTGAAATAATAGGGCTTATACCAAAGGATGCCTCCTTTGAAGGAATGAAGGAATACCTGAAACTAGAAAATTGGGACGGAAGCAGGATCCTCGAAAACTATTTATGACAACCGAGCTTCCCAAAGCTTATTCCCACAAGGAAGTTGAAGAACCTCTATACTGCACCTGGGAACAAAAAGGCTACTTTTCGCCCGATGGTCTTAAGGGCGAGCCTTTCTCTATTGTTATCCCTCCTCCGAATGTTACCGGGTCCCTTCATATGGGGCACGCTCTTGACAACACGCTCCAGGACATCCTGATACGCTACAAGAGAATGAAAGGGTTTAAGTCCCTCTGGGTCCCGGGAACGGACCATGCGGGTATAGCCACCCAAAATGTCGTCGAAAAAGACCTCTCAAAAGAAAAAAAGAGGAAAGAGGACATAGGCAGAGAACGGTTCCTTGAGAGGGTCTGGGCCTGGAAGGAGAAATTCGGCGGGACCATTACAGGACAGCTGCGCAGATTGGGCGCCTCATGCGACTGGAAAAGGGAGCGCTTTACGATGGACGAAGGCCTGTCAAAAGCGGTTCGCAGGGCTTTTGTCCAACTCTACAAAGAAGGTCTTATCTACAAGGGCAAAAAAATAATAAACTGGTGTCCCAGATGCAGCACTGCGCTTTCTGATATCGAGGTTGAACACGAGAACCAGAAGGGAAAGCTCTACTTCATAAGGTATTCCAAAGATATCGTTGTTGCCACCACAAGGCCCGAAACAATGCTGGGAGATACGGCGGTGGCGGTGAACCCGAGCGATGAGAGATACAGAAACCTTGTTGGCAAGGTGCTTGAGCTGCCTCTTGTGGGAAGAAAGATCCCTGTCATAGGAGATGAGCTGGTAGATCCTTCTTTTGGGACCGGCGCGGTAAAAGTTACTCCCGCTCATGACAGTGCAGATTTTGAGATGGGGGAAAAGCATAACCTTCCTAAGGTGAATATTCTTACAAAGAACGGTAAGATAACGCTGGAGGAACTTGAGAGTTCGGAAAAACAAAGGGTTATCGGATATGAAGGCCTAGACAGGTTCAAGGCAAGGGAAGCAATAGTTGCCGACCTTGAGAAGAACAGATTTCTTGAAAAGACGCAGGACTATGACAATTCTCTCGGCAAATGCTACAGATGCAAAACCGTGATAGAGCCGTACAATTCGGACCAGTGGTTCGTAAAGATAAGACCGTTGGCTGAGCCGGCCATCAAGGCCGTTGAGGACGGCAGCATCAGGTTCGTCCCCAAAAGATGGGGCAAGGTCTACCTTGATTGGATGATAAACCTTAAGGACTGGTGCATCTCGAGGCAGATCTGGTGGGGACACAGGGTCCCGGTCTGGTACTGCAGGTGCGGGGAAGTGATAGCGGCGGAACAGGCCCCCCTAAAGTGCCCGAGCTGCGGGTCAAAGAACCTGCGCCAGGACGAGGATGTCCTTGATACCTGGTTCTCTTCTTCTCTGTGGCCATTTTCCACTCTGGGCTGGCCGGAAGAGACCGGAGACCTTAAAGAATATTACCCCACTTCGGTACTTATTACCGGATACGACATCATTACTTTTTGGGTGTCCAGAATGATAATGATGGGGCTCAAGTTCATGGGCAAAGAGCCCTTTAAGACCGTCTATATCCACGGACTTATCCGTGACATCTCGGGCAAAAAGATGAGCAAATCGCTGGGCAATGTCATAGACCCGATAGGGGTTATCGATAAAGTAGGCGCGGACGCTCTGAGATTTTCGCTGACCTCTCTGGTCACTGCCGGCGGACAGGACCTGAAACTGTCGGAAGAAAAAATAACCGAGGGCAGGAACTTTGCTAACAAGATATGGAACGTGGCGAGATTTTTGCTGATGCAGGAAGGGCAAGAGGCCGCAAACAGGGGGCCGCAGACCGGGGACCGCATCGCGAAAGAGAATTTATCTTTGGCTGATAGATGGATATTGAGCCGATCGAACCTTACGATAGGGCAGGTAACGCAGATGCTGGATTCCTATCAGTTCGGGGAAGCGGCCAAGAGATTGTATGAATTTGT
>CAYUCV010000027.1:1728-14155 GCA_964443545.1 uncultured bacterium | reverse complement strand
AAAATGAATGCGCCCCTGGCTGCGACTGCGACAGGTTCCTGGAGATCTGGAACCTTGTCTTTATGGAATTCAACCGCGATGAAGACGGAAAGATGTCTCCTCTTCCAAAAAAGAATATTGATACGGGAATGGGGCTTGAGAGGATAGCCTCCGTGCTTCAGGGCTCTAAAACAAACTTTGATACCGATCTGTTCATACCGATGATCTCTTCGATAAAGTCCATTTCAAAAAGCAATGAGCAGGATAATACGGTCTCCTTGCGGATAATTGCCGATCATATAAGAGCTTCGGTCTATCTGATATCGGACGGTCTGCTCCCTTCAAATGAAGGAAGAAACTATATACTGAGGCGTCTGCTGAGAAGAGCAATGCTGCACGGCAAAAAGATCGGAATAAACGGCCCGTTCCTGAGCACTTTGGCAGACCTTCAGATAGCTGCCGGCTCGGACTTTTATCCTGAGCTTGGGGTAAATTCGCAGCTCATAAAGAGCACGATACTTGAAGAAGAAGAAGGTTTTGGAAGAACAATAGAGCAGGGCAGGGAGCAACTTGAGTCAATAATCTCAAAGTCTTCCTCCGGAATAATAAAGGGCGCTGACGCGTTTAAACTTTACGACACGTTTGGCTTTCCTCTTGAACTGACCAAAGAGATAGCAAAAGAAAGAGGTTTTTCTGTGGATCAGGCGGGGTTTGAAAGCGAAATGGCTGTTCAAAAAGAAATGAGCAGGGCACACTCTTCCAAGAAGTTCGCTATGGGGAAGATCCCGCAGGTTAAGGGCTATCCTGCGACGATCTTTACAGGATATGACGCAACAGAGACAGAGGCAACGACCATCGGCATGATAGAAGACTATCTCATCCTCGACCGCTCCCCCTTCTACGTTGAATCCGGCGGCCAGGACAGCGACAAAGGATCGATAGTCGTAGAAAAGAATAAACTGGAAGTGTCAAGGCTCATCAAAACCGCTGACGGAGTTATTCTTCATCAGATCGGATCTGATCTGGTCCCTGTAAAAGGAGAAAAAATAAGGGCCATTGTTGACAAGGAAACCAGGGCCTTGATAGCCGGTCACCACACATCAACACATCTCCTACACAGCGCGCTACAAATGGTAGTTGGCAGGAATGCTGAACAAAGAGGCTCATCCGTGGGTTCGGAAAAGTTCCGGTTTGATTTTGTCAGCAAGTCACAGGTAAAAGGTGATGAACTTAAGAAAATAGAAGACATCGTAAATAGCAAGATAAAAGAGGGGATTCCGGTCAATACGGTCGTAACCTCGATAGACGAGGCAAAAAAACTTGGAGCGAAAGCATTGTTCGGTGAAAAATACGGGGAAACAGTGCGCATTGTGAAGATCGGTGATTTCAGCATGGAGCTGTGCGGAGGGACGCATGTCAGGAACACTTCAGAGATCGGTTTGTTTAAGATAGTTAAAGAAAGCGCTGTATCGGCAGGGGTGCGCAGGATAGAGGCAGTCTGCGGACAGGCAGCCATTGCTTATCTGAAATCAAAAAAGACGGAAGAAGAAAACAAACTGGCGGATGCAAAACTAAAAGAGATAGAAAAGGCAAAAGTGGCATTGAACGAAAAAGAAGGCATTCAAAAAGCGCATGAATTTGCCGTCTTAAGAGAAGAGATAAACGGGATCTCTTTTATTTTTGGACAGGTAGAAGGCTATGATCATGCGCTGATCAAGAACATGGTAGCTGTAATAAAACAAGAGGCGCCTTCTGCCGTGACCCTGCTTTCTAGCGTGTTTCAGAAAGATAATAAAGTATCCTTAGTCGCATCAGCAACTCCTGATATCATCGCAAAAGGTATCCTGGCAAATAAGCTTATACAAGAGATCTGTACAAAGAACGGCGGCAAAGGCGGGGGAAAGGACCAGCTTGCGCAGGGGGGTTTTCAGGATATTTCAAAAGCTGGCAGCATAAAACAGATCGCGACGGAGTATATAAAGAATAATGCGAACCCTGGGGATTGATTTTGGAAAAAAGAGGGTAGGGATCGCCGTTTCCGACCCCCTGGGACTTACCGCGCAACCGCTTGATGTTTTGGAAAACAACAAACACCTGATCACCAGGATCAAAGAAATATGCAAAGAAAAGGAAGTCATCCTTATCGTTATCGGCCTTCCAAAAAGCCTTTCAGGTGAACTTAACGCTTCTGCCCGTGATGTGATCGATTTTTCCGAAAAATTAAAAACAAGGATAGACATACCGGTGGAGATGTATGATGAAAGATTTTCAACATCCGCAGTGCAGCAGACATTCAAACAGACAGGCGTATCAGAAAGAAGAGGAAGAAGTATAGTAGATAAAATGGCCGCCGCAGTGATATTGTCGGATTATCTGGACAGAAAAAAGAATGAATCATCAAGAGATCCGATTTAAAATAAAACACAGGTCATTCATGAAGCTCCTTAACAAAAAGGTAAGGCTTAGCTCATGGATGCTGGCCGGTCTGGCTGTGTTTTTGTGCTTTCTTTTTTTTGCCGACACTCTTTTTCATTCAAAGAACATGTTTTATACTGAACCTGTACAAGTGCTTGTCCCGGAAAACTCTACTGCAAAAGATATAGCTCAAATACTATTTCTAGACGGGGTGACCGACAAACCGGGAGCCTTTATTATTTCCGCAAGACTGCTCAACCTGACCTCGCGTTTAAAATCTGGAAACTATTATTTTAGCCCGTCTATGAGCAATTATTCTATCCTGACAAAACTTTCTCAAGGAAGATCGTCTCTGGGGCAGGTCAGGCTTACTGTGCCGGAGGGAAGTTCAATATACAGGATCGCAACAAACCTTGCCATAAGAAACATCAGGCTTGACATGCCTTTTAAGGAAGCGGCGCTGAGAGGGCTCAATCCGGATCTTGTATTGAGATATCCATTTCTTGGATCATCGCGCATACAATCTCTAGAAGGCTACTTATTTCCGGACACATATTATATTGCCTCCGGTATGAAGGCTCAGGACATAATAGACATGATGTTGAACCGGTTTGAGGAGATAGTGGTACCTGTCTGGAACTCCTCCGGGATAAAAAAGTATTCACTCCACCAGATACTTACGCTTGCCTCTATAGTTGAAAAGGAAGCAGAGATAGACAGCGAGCGGCCGATCATCGCTTCGGTATTCTATAACCGTCTTGAAAGCGGGATCGCGCTTAGGGCAGACCCAACGGTAAAATATGCGATACCAAATCCCGGAAAAAAAGTTACGTACAGCGATCTAAAGTACCCTTCGCCGTATAATACCTATCTGAACAAAGGCCTTCCTCCGGGCCCCATTTGTAATCCCGGATTAAAGTCAATACTGGCGGTAATACACCCGGCAAAAACGGATTATTTGTATTTTGTGTCCAACGGTGACGGAACACACACTTTTTCAAGGAATTGGGCCGGCCATTCAAGAGCGGTACAGAAGTTTAGAACAATCGAAAAGTGATCTATTTGGCAGTGTTACTTCTTGATGTTGAGTTATCGATCATAATCCTTAGCAGATCGATCCCGATTGAGGCAAAGGATGTGGATTCAAGGCTCATCCCAAGCATATATTTAAGTTTAAATTGATCCTCAAGTGTGCAATTTCCGCCGTTTATCATCGATGCAATTATTTCTGACGCGTTCTCTTTAAGGACGTAGAAAACTTTGCCGTCTTTTTGGGTCAAATTAAAAATGGGAAGCTTGTCAAATCCGCAACTTTTGATATACGTTTCACTAAAAATGGAAAGATAGCCCCTGGTCGTATTCAATTCGGGGATCAAGTTATCGTTGTTTACATCTTCTTTTACGATCGTCTTTAACATTTTTGAGACAAAATCAAGGAAAAGTGTTCCTTTTGACATACCTGCAGATGGCAGGTCATATGGACGGCCTGCAAAGACATACATACACTCAGTAAAAAGCTTTCTTTTTTCTGCCCCCGTATATCCCATCGTATCCAGAAGTCCGTCAAGCTTTTTAAGATAATCCGAGCTAAGTCCGTTAACGCTGAGATTGGCTATTTGTATCGAATATGGGGCATCGCTTAGGTCAATTCCTTCAAATGACGGAGGGAGCAGAGACCTTTCATCTTTTCCCAGACCGGCATCTTCTTTGAGGCCAAGCATAAGGTTCAGCATACGGATCAGTTCAATAGACTGATTTATCATTTTTATATCCGGATCGGGCTGTGACTCCCAAAAGTTAAGAGTATTGAGATAAGCGTAGCGCTCCGTCAGCAGCATCGGGACAGCAGCCCCTTTCACATCCTGATTCGCAGCACAAAACTCACTCCATTTTAAACCGAATAATTTATGAGAAAATTCATGAAACAAGACCTCTGCAAGATGTCTGCTGTCATTAATGCTCCTGTCACGCAAATCTTGATATACGACCAAGATCGTGCTTTTATCCGCTGTACTCAATCCCGCAAAATAATCATTCGAAATACTGCTTGGCACCCAGTATATGTCTAGACAATCTTTGTTCTTTTCCAGAAGTTCCCTGGCTCCGGGAAGCTTAGAGATCTCGTCCAGCACATCCTGCGGTATATTATCAAGGCCAATTGTATGAAATGCGCCGCCACCGGAGAATTCTGCCGTGCTTGAAACTTTTTTAGGCTCCACAATGGAGTGCGAAGAGGAAAAAGATGCCAGACTCTCCTGATTCATGACCCCAAAATTGAGGAGAAGTTCGTATATGCTTGAAAGAACTCCGATATTTTCTGCCATCTCCATTGACCCGATAAATTTTGGCTCACTTTCGATCCTGAGAGTCAAATTGTTATTGATGAACTTAACGACCCAGACCAATAGCTTTTCTTTGGCGTTGTTAAAATTATCAGAATCTACCGAACCCATTTCCATCCAAGTGAGACATTCAAAAAAGAGAGCTCTGAATTCCGGAAGTCCTATTTCTTTGCCGTTGCTGAACAGCTTAGAGAACATCTGGGACGAGGCAAGAACATCTTTAATAAAGCAGTAATCAACTTTTTTACCGAGCTTCAAACAGGCTGACATATGCGTCCTTGCGATCTCCCAGCCCATGACCCCAAAAGAGTCTCCGCCGTTGGCAAAGAATCTTGTGATACCTCTTTCCGCAATGCTATCATCGGTGCCTTCGGGGGTGGACAAAGCAAAATCGTATGCGGAAACTATCAAAGCCCCTGCTTTCATATCAGACAGGTTAGACATGATATAGGTGCTAGCCTTGATCTGGCTGCCGATAAGACCGTAAATAATACTTGTCAAGGAATTATACTTATTAATAAGTATATTCAGCCTGGCCTTTTCCTTGGTCCCGCGACCTTCCTGAACGATTGCCTTTAGCTCTTTCAGGCATATGTCTATTTGCTCTTCAGAGGTCCCTTTCAATGCGGATTTTGTCGCGTCATCAAGAGTTTCATAACCTGCCATGGCGTCAAAAGCCAAAAGTTCCTTCTCGGTAAATCCAAGGCTGTTAAGTACAAAATATAGAGCCTCTGCCCTTGAACGGCCTTTTCCGACCCGGGAGACCCCATCATTTGCCGTTCTTGCTTCACTTCTAACGGCCTCAAGATATTCATTCAGGATCGCTCTTACAGGTTGAGGATAGCTGTTAATGCATGATTCAGGGGTCTGCGCAATATCCAACGGGGCAGCGGAATTTGCTTTCAATATATCTGCCAATACCTGGCTGTCCTGCGCGCTCAGAGGCTGTGCAGCAAGCATCTGCATCCAATCCTTGCACAGGACGTAATGATCCCCTGAATCCTGAAACAGTGCCTTAACAGCAGGAGGGAGATGATCAAATTTATCCCCTATAACTGATTTTTGGATAAACGCGAGTTTTGAGAAGGAACTCACATCGCTCCTAAGTTTTCTCAAATCTTCGATAATAGTTCTGTCCCTACCGGTCAATGCGGGTTCGCTAAGACGCCAGAAATAAACAGTGGTTTGATCTGCGATATTCAACTCTTTTGCAACATTAAGCAGCTTACTAAAGGAGGCCTTTTCCTCGTCACTGGGAGTATCTATAAACGCACCGATGTATTCGCTCTCATATTCAAGAACGATCGCACTAAGTGCAGCGCTCAGTCTTGTCGCAGACCCCTGACCGGAAGGATTATTTTTAACGGCTATCCCATATTCTTTTAAAGCGGCATCATATTCTCTTAACAATTCCTGCGCCCGCGCTGAAAGTCCTTCCAGGCTGATCGGCTCTGTCCTGAGATCGTCACTGTTCTCGATCATTTGGGACATAGTGACCCTTGCATGTATTTGCCTTAATCCTTCCGGCATAAAATTGTCCAACATGGCCGCCCGTTCCTGAATTAAAGCAGTCCTATATTTGTTGAACGTTGCTATTTCATCATATGACATATATGTCTTGGCTAAGTACAATAGAAAACCGGTAGTGTTCGAAAAGATCTCTCTTTGCAGAAGGGTCATGGACTTAAGGGTTTTTATTGGTACTTTAAGCGGGTCGTCTATGTTAAATTCCTTAAGGATCTTTTTGAACTCCCCAAATTCATTTTTGTCGATATTGTCCTTAAGCGCTTCGGAAAAAGCTCTGGAACATATACGGTATTCAACGCTTTGCGCTAAAGAAAAGAAAGAATAGGCGCTAAGCATGCCGAATAAATATATTTTCACCCGCTCCTGCAAGGGTCTTATCAGGGGGTCTTTTGCAAAGTCGGAAAGATTTCCGTTGAATTTAGGAAGGATCTGCCTGTTTTCATCGATATATCCGGCATCAATAAGCGATTTCCTAACATCTGCGGATAAGGATTCGTATATCTCTTTTGGAAGTATGCGGTCCAAAAATACAAGGCTTACACTTAGCCCATCTATGAAAAGTTGATATCTTCCTACATCCTCTATGGCAGAATGTGCCGACGTAAGCGCTGAAAGTATTTTCGGGTCCAATCCATTTCTTTTGGCCTCATCCAGATAAAACGAGCTGACCTTTTCAGTAAGAACGCTGAGACTGTCGTCCGTCTTAAGGTCGCACAGCTTCTTGAGAATATCATATGTATCCATGTCTATTGCCAGCATAAGGATGAACGCCTTTTCATGATTTGAGAGGTTGGCAAAATTTATGCCAAGCTGGCTTTGCTGGGACCGGAGTTGATCCGCAGACACGGTTGAAAGAGGTTGTTTTGGGACTGAAACCCTTGTTGCAGGCTCCGCTTCTACGCTTCTTAAGGGCGCCGTACCTTGAATATTTTCAGGGACTTTGCCCGGTTCTATCTTTTGTAGTCCAGCCATTTACCCCTCTGTATGTCTATCGTCAAAAAACGGCTTCAATCCCAGATAAATTTATGAGGAATGCCGTATAGGTATACTTCGAAAGGCAGGGATAAAAACTTGCACATGAACTTGGGGAAGATCCCTTTTATTCCCCGTCAATCTGCCAATTCATTGTAAAATCACCGGATGCTTCTCTTTCTCCTGAAAATCCCTGGTCCGTAGACTGCTGTCTCCGGCAGTTCCTTAATACATTAATGTCACCTTTGTCCGTTATCGCCTCCAAAGATGGACTTTCTCCTGAAAAGTTGACCATGAAATAATTATCCCACTTCCAGGAATCATGGGAATTCGATGTCCCAACTTTATAGCAGAATGATATCGGGAACCTGTTTAGATCGATTGCCCATCCGGACAAAGTGGCCGTAAAAGACCAGATGCCGTGAAATTCGGATATATTATCAAAATCCGGCAGATAAGATCCCATCAATTCGGGAGTAAAACATTTTGATACGATGCCAAAGATCGTATGCCCTATATCTGTCTCGGATATCTTATCCTGAGGTTCATAAAGACAAAGCCATTCTCTGTCGGTATCAAGCGCCGATGGCAGGCCCAATTTCTGCAGTGCTGTATCACGGAGGGCTATTGCCGGGGCAAGAACCCGGGAGCCGTGAGCTCCCAGAAAGAGAAAACGTTTTCTCCATAAAAACGATTCAGACGCCGCTACAGCGACAGCGGAATAATTTTTGCGGACAAGCCGCTTAAACGGCCTCAATTCAGTGTTCGCTTTGGCCGCTCTGATAAAATAATGATCGTGCCCGTCTAAAGAAAAATGCTTTCTTGCTTCTATTTCTAACAGAGAAAGAAGGTCCTGTGCTGCCGGGTGTTGTCCATCGATGTAATAAAGCCCGTGCAGCCCTGAATCTCTAAGGGCTTGAGGGGCTTCTGTCAGGGAAAGGACTTGGCCTGGGGAGACGGCCCAATTACTCGCAAGCATATTTTCTATCCCGATCTGTTCTGCTCTTCTGCTTAGAGCTGTCATCCTGCCTGAAACCTGTATGTCCGGCCTGTATGTGGATCCGTATGCCCTGCCCAGAGCTCTTCTTATAAATTCCATAGTACCTCCGTATGTGATTGTGTAAGAATAGTCATTACTTGTATATACCGGCAGAAACTCAGGAGGATTTCAGTTGATTATTCCCACTCGATCGTAGAAGGCGGCTTACTGGAAATATCGTACACAACGCGGTTGATCTCGGGGGTCTCATTGATAATGCGGCTTGATATCTTTTCAAGGAGTTCATAAGGAAGCTTGGCCCAGTCGGCGGTCATCGCATCGTTTGAGGTCACTGCTCGTATTGCTATTGTATTTAAATATGTTCGCTTATCTCCCATAACGCCAACGGTCCTGATAGGAAGCAATACCGCAAATGACTGCCATACTTTATTATAAAATCCGGCTTTTTTTATTTCCGAAACTACTATGTCATCAACTTCCTGAAGGATCTTTACTCTTTCACGGTTAAGTTCTCCGATTATCCTGATGGCAAGGCCAGGACCCGGGAACGGCTGCCGCGAGATTATCTCTTCGGCAATGCCCATCTCTCTGCCTAGTTTTCTGACCTCATCCTTGAACAGCTTCCTCAACGGCTCAATAAGTTTGAACTTCATTTTTTCCGGAAGACCGCCGACATTGTGGTGGGTCTTTATTCTGGCAGCCGTTGAAGCGGACTTGCCGCTCCCTTTGAACGCGCTTTCAATGACATCGGGATATAGAGTGCCCTGGGCCAGAAAGGGAATGGCTCCAAGTTTTTTTGCCTCTTCCTCAAAAGTGTAGATGAACTCGTTGCCTATTATATGCCGCTTCTTTTCGGGATCGGTCTCACCTTTAAGTTTTTCATAGAACTTTTGCGAAGCATCTATGTAGATTATCTTTATCTTGAAATGTTTTTCAAACATCTCCTTTATCTTTTTTGCCTCGTCTTTTCTCATAAAGCCCTGATCGATGAACATGCAGGTAAGCTGATCGCCCACAGCCTTGTGAACAAGAACGGCCACGGTGGTCGAGTCCACTCCGCCGGAGAGAGCGCAAAGGATCTTTTCTTTTCCCACGGTCGAGCGGATCTTCTCGGTCTGGCGCTCGATAAAGGACTTGGTGGTCCAGGTGGCCTGGCAGTTGCAGATTATATAGACAAAGTTCTTGATTATCTCGTCGCCATGCTCGGTATGGATCACTTCCGGATGGAACTGCACAGCATAAAGTTTTTTTTCTATGTTGCCGATGGCGGCTGTCGGGGTGTTCTGTGAATGCGCCATCATCTTAAAACCTTTTGGAACTGTTCCCACGCTGTCGCCGTGGCTCATCCAGCAGTTTATCTGCAGAGGTAGCCCCGCAAAAAGGTTCGTATGATCATCGATGTTGAGCGGGGTCTTGCCGTATTCTTTGACCTCTGATGCTTTGACCTCTCCTCCGAGTTCTTTTGCCATCAGCTGCATCCCATAGCAAATGCCAAGTATAGGAATGCCGCTTTCCCAGATCCTGGAATCCAGTTTTGGGGCATCCTTGTCATAGACACTATTGGGGCCGCCCGAAAGGATTATGCCTTTAACTTCTCTTTTTTTTAATTCTTCGAGCGGGGTCGAATAGGGAAGGACCTCCGAATAAACATTGCATTCACGGACCCGTCTTGCTATCAGCATGCTGTACTGCGCGCCAAAATCAAGGACTACGATGAGGTCGTGTTTTTTCATGGATTTAATTAATTATATCACAGGAAAATATTTTGAAATCCCCGGATAAAGCGTTCGATATCCGTTTGTCGGCAAATCCACAAAAGGAGATTCATACATGGGCGCTTCACACAAAGTTTCGGAGATCGGAGGTTTAAGGTTCCACAAACTGAGCGTTCCGCAAAACGGGCAGAGATCCGGAATATTAGGAGTCAACATCTGCGAACGCGGTTTCATAATTAATTCCGAAATGGCAAGACTCGGTTCAGCAGATATTGAACTCATGAAAGGACAAAGCAACCTACAAATAGCAGGGGCTTTTGATGAGGATCCAAACGCAAGGCTCTCCGCCATGAACAGTATCCTAATGACACCCTGGGCTAACAGGATGGTAGGTCCTGTTGTATATGCCGCCGGTCTGACAAATGTGGAAGTCTCATTTATGGGACAGAGAAGGCTTGTCCCAACCAACTTTGAAGATACCTACAGGCTGCACGGACTGGCTTATGCTAACGAATATCACGATATCTGTGCACATGACCTTCCTTCAGGAGGAATAGCGCTCACCGGCGTTACAGAAATATCAAGTGAACAGTGGTTTTCAGATCTTTGGCTAAGACACAGTATCGGGCTCAATAACGGAACAATGTTCAGGATCGTAAATGTTAAGAACATTGGGCGGCAGCCGGCACCCGTGTCCGTAGGCGAGCATCCGTATTTCCGCATACCGGAAGGGCAGGACCGCAGCCTGATCTCCATGCAGCTTCCCGGTGTTTCAACAATACGCCTTGGACAGGACGGGAATCCGGACTTTGACACTAACCCCCTAACGCCTATTAGAGAAACATCCTTCTGGGGGCTTGCGGCTGGTTTTAAAAATCTCGGCAGTCTCAATTTGAACAACAGTTTTTTGCTCCACCCGGAAATGGGTGTACTGTCTGGCAACGCGGGAGTTTTATTCGGACAGGCGGGATACGGCATTTTTCTTTCCTCGCCGACATACGGGGATACCGTTAATGTTGTACATGCGTTTGCCCCGCTGGGCACTTCTCATCCCGCTGATGGAAAGGCAGTTGCGCTGGAATTGCAGGGAAATTACCTTGCTCCTCTGCACCCCATCTGGGAAGTCTATTCCCCTTTAAGAGGAGTCTCGGGAATGCATCCAAGCGGAATGAGGATACTTCAACCCGGGGACGAGATGACATGGAGCGTTACTCACACGGTTAGAGAGCTATAATACCGACATTATTTGGACAAATGAAAGTTAAGCCTGCACTTTAAAGTGCAGGCTTATTATTTAATCCGATCGATGCCTATCCTTACTTATACATCCCCAGCGACTGCGCCTTTTGAAAAACTTTTCCTTCGGTAAGGATCGAGGGGGCTATAACTATCTCAACTTTCTGCATTTCTTTTATATTTGCGGCGCCAAGTGTACCCATAGAAGTTTTTAGGGCTCCAACAAAATTTTCGGATCCGTCATCATATTTGGCAGGGCCAAGAAGGATCTCCTTAAGCGTGCCGATAGTCCCGACTTTTATCCTGGTACCTCTGGGAAGTAGAGCGTTGGGAGTTGCCATGCCCCAGTGAAAGCCTCTGCCGGGAGCCTCTTTTGCTTTAGTAAGAGGGGAGCCTATCATCACAGCGTCCGCCCCGCAGGCGATTGCTTTGCAGATATCTCCTCCAACCACCATCCCTCCGTCGCCTATAACGCTGACATATCTGCCTGTTTTTTTGAAATAAGCATCCCTTGCGGCGGCGCAATCCGCAATAGTGGTAGCCATAGGGACCCCAATACCCAGCACGCCTCTGGAAGTGCAGGCAGAACCCGGGCCAATGCCGACCAAAAGCCCGGAGATCCCGGTCTCCATCAGTTCCAGCGCAACATCATAGGTGACGCAATTCCCTATGATAACAGGGGCTTTGATACCCGCGCAGAATTTGGCAACATCAAGAGGCTTGAAGTTTTTTGCCTTGTGCTTGGTGGAGACGACCGTAGCCTGAATGACAACCACATCTGCTCCTGCAAATACCGCTATTTTTCCGTATTCTTCCGCCGCCTGCGGAGTAACAGAAACCGCGGCTACGCCTTTTTTGGCCTTTATCTCCTGTATGCGTTTTTCTATGAGTTCCTTTTTGACCGGTTTTTCATAGATCTTTTGCATGAGGGGAACATATTCTTCTTTTGAAGCTGCCGCAATATCGTCCAGGACCTTGTTCGCATCTTCATATCTGGTCTGGACGCCCTGAAGGTTAAGGACACCAAGGCCGCCGAACTGGCTCATCATCGCGGCGGTACTCGGGTCCACCACGGAATCCATGGCAGAAGCTATTATAGGGATATCCAGCTTAAGGCTTCCTATAGAAGTCTTTGTTTCGACATCATCGGTCTCTATCGTTGCCAGGGACGGCACCAGTGCGATCTCGTCAAACCCGTAAGCCCTTCTGACTTTTTTCCCGAAACCTAACTCTATTTCCAT